>NZ_JCAALU010000010.1:0-325385 GCF_059609455.1 Paenibacillus liaoningensis | reverse complement strand
TAATCACGCTAAAAAGCTGGTTGCTTTCGCAGGAATTGACCCTAGTGTTTACGCTTCAGGTAAGTTCACAGCTACCAGCAATCGCATTACCAAACGTGGTTCAAAAAAGCTGCGACACGCCTTATATCTCGCCGTATTGTGCGGTCTTAGGAAGTCAGGCAGCAAGAGACTACGTGAGTTTTACGACAAGAAGCGCGAATCAGGAAAGCCTTATCGCGTCGCTCTGATTGCGTGTGTTAACAAGCTCCTGCACTGGATTTATGCATTATTAGTGAAGCAAGAGAGCTTTGTTGACTTAGCATAATTAGCAGATTTATCATTCAAACGAAAAACCTTCCAGCAACTGCAGAGAAGGTTCTTTAGCACGCCTATTTTTAGTATACTGCCAACGCCAAATAAATTTAAGAGAAAAATGTTGACAAGATATTAGCTGGTTTAGCTCAACGAGACTGCCTATTTTTTCCGTCAGCCTCATCCTGGTGATTATTAAGCTATAGTTCCCAGATAGAAATATGCTTCAATTTTCATTCGATGCTATCCAAAGACTTAATAAAATTTTTCTGATCCTTCGTAAATTGGTAACCCCTTTTCTGGTAAAGTCTATGTGCTTGCTCGCGACTCGGATGAGACAACAACTTGATGCCGGAATAACCCTCATCCCGCGCCCATTGCTCTAAATAATCCATTAACTTGCTACCAATACCCTGATTTCTGTAGCCTTCTTTTACTACAAAGCCTAAAACATTGATCAAAGGATCGGCAAATAGCAACTCATAGCGACTTCCATGGATATATCCAACAATCTCGCCATGTAGTTCGAAAACAAAAATCTTATCTTTTGTCTCTCGTGTAATGATTTCAATTTTTTCTTTGACTTTCTCTTCAGTAAAGCATGAAAGATAGGAGTTAAAATCTCTATTCAACAAGTAAATGTCTTGATAATCGGTTATGTGAATTTCCCTCACTAGGTATTCCATAATCCACTCCTTACACTTATTTTTATTTCATCAGACAGGATTCAGCAAATATAGTTTGGTTGCTGAATATTTCCACAACACTATTGCGTTATCCTGCCGTTAGTTTAATGAAGTCCAGTCTAACATTTGCACTCATGCTGTAAATTGTAGTCGATACTCATTTGGCGTCTGTTGTTTTAATCTAATTTGGATTCGTTCATTATTGTAAAATCGAATGAACTCCTCAATACGTTGTTGAGCCTCGCTAATTGAACTAATATCGTTTGGTTTTGTAGCAGTGAATTCACGATCCAAGAGGTTTGGAGATACTCGGCCATCTGATTGCGCGGCTTGATAATTACTAAAGTAGGGACGTTTAGCGCGAATAATTGATCTAATACCCATTTCTTGCATCAGACGCAATACTTTCTTATGATTCACCGTTTCATTGTACTGACGTTCTAACTCGCCTTGGATTCTCCTATAGCCGTAAATTCGCTCACGCTGTAGATAAATTGCCTTTATCCGCTGCTTGATTACGCCATCAGGGTCTGCTTGCTTACGCTTAAGATATCTATAGTATGCGCTCCTCCATACATCAAGTAATTCACATAGCAGAGTCACTGGGTAAAGATCAGATAACTCCTCGATAATTGCATACTTGCCTTTTACACCTCCCGTTTCCAGATTTCTAAGCACTTTTTTAGTACCGTATTCTCCCGTTGAAGTTGTTGGTTGTAACGATTCTTATCTATATACTCTTCTCGGCGACCTCTATTATCCAATAATCCGTATTCGCCTTGTTTCCTGAATTTATACACCCTTTTACGAACTCTATCTTTATCTTGTATTCCATACTTTTCTGTAATCTGCTTGTACGTCCATTTATCCTCCTCGTGTAAACGTACCGCTTCTTTCCTTACTTCATTGGAATACAATTTATTCGTTTGCTCTCTTTTCCTCATAAAAATACACCCCTAAAGTATCATCGGTTTCCCATATGGGTTTTTCCAATGTCTACTATAAGGGGTGCACTTCAGTTCAAAATAAGGGCTTTTTATTAGTTGCAAGCTACAAAGTAGAGATATCTATAACGAATCGATAGCGCACATCACTTTTGAGAACACGTTCATACGCTTCGTCCACTTGGTCTGCACGGATTACTTCAATCATTGGAGCAACGCCATGTTCCGCTGCGAAATCGAGCATTTCCTGAGTTTCACGAATTCCGCCAACGAGGGAACCGGCAATGCTGCGACGGCCCATAATTAATGAAAACACTTGATACTGATCTGGCTCAGCCGGTGCACCAACATTTACAAGTGTTCCATCAATGCGAAGCAGAGATAAATACGCATCAACATCCAGATTTGCCGAGACGGTGTTTAAGATCAGATCAAAGCGGCCTGCTAATTGGGCAAATGTAGCGGGGTCACTTGTCGCAAAGTAATGATCGGCGCCAAATGCCAATGCTTCCTCTTTCTTATGATTAGAGCGGCTCAATACGGTAACTTCAGCACCCATAGCATGAGCGAATTGGATCGCTACGTGACCAAGACCTCCCATTCCCACAATGGCAACCTTCTTGCCTGGGCCAGCTTTCCAGTGCTTCAAGGGAGAAAATGTAGTAATGCCTGCACATAATAGCGGGCTTGCCACATTCATATCCAGACTGTCTGGTATACGGACAACGAACCCTTCCGTTACAACGATTTTTTGGCTATATCCACCGTATGTTGGATTGCCATCGTAGTCTAGCCCATTATAGGTATTGACAACACCTTTCGTACAATATTGCTCCTCGCCACTGAGGCAGTATTCGCATTGTCCGCAGGAGTCAACAAAGCAGCCAACGCCTACGCGGTCACCAACGACATATTTGGTCACTTCTGTTCCTACTGCTTCTACGACTCCGGCAATTTCGTGACCAGGAACCATCGGGAAGATTCCACCGCCCCATTCTCCGAATGCACTATGAATATCAGAGTGGCAAATGCCGCTAAACTTAATATCTATCAGGATATCATGGGGCCGTAATTCTCTACGCTCAATAGTAGTCTTTTCAAACGGTGCCCTTGCATTTGATACACTTAGAACATGTGTCGTAGTCCTATTATTATCAATATTGCACATAAGAGATCACACAATCCTTTCCTACACATCCACTTATTTTTCATGCCTTTAAAATTCATAAGACCAGCTTAACCCTTAAAGTTGACTTTAAAGCAAGGGTTTTTCCCGAAAATTATTTTTCGTTAACTAAACGGGTTGCATTAAAGTGCACTTTAAGGTCTATAATAAAATGAATGAAATCGATCACCACTATCCGTAAAAATGATGGAGGATACAATGGCATTTTATATAAAAGAAGCAGCTGAAAAGGTAAACTTGCCTACGCATACACTCCGCTATTATGAACAAGAGGGTCTTTTGCCTTTTATAAAAAGAGACGAGCATGGAAATCGCATTTTTGACGACAACGATTTATTATGGTTGGATCTGATTGTATGTTTACGAAAAACGGATATTCCTCTTTCAGAATTGCGTGCGATTGTGGAATTAACAAAAGCAGGAGACAGCACAGCCTCAGAGCGCAAACAAATATTAGAAAAACATAAAGAGAAAATGATGGAGAAACAACGAGACTTGGATAACGCTTTTATAAAAATAAAAGAGAAGCTAGGATTTTACGATGAAATAGAAAAGAAATACAACGAAGAAAACATGCCATTCGAAGCTTAATGAAGAACTGCCTTAATACGATTTTGGTTGTAAAAAAGCCGTTTGCCCAATTATGTTGGGCAAACGGCTTTTTTCAGTATAAAGTTGGGATTTGCTTCGCAATCTAGTCTGGTATCGCAGCTGTCAGTTAAAAATGTTGCTTGACTTAAAGTCAACTTTAAACGTTATTATGACCTTGTTTAGCAAATAAAGAACAAAGGCAGGAGAAAAATTTTTGATGGATAAAAGAAATCGTTTCTTTATATTTATATTGACCCTAGGTGTTTTCGGCATCTTAAATACGGAAATGGGTATCGTCGGGATATTGCCTCTAATTGCTGATCACTTTCATGTCAGTGTATCCAAAGCAGGGCTGCTAGTGAGTCTGTTCGCCCTGGCTGTTGCCATATCGGGACCCACTATGCCGTTATTATTTTCGGGCATCAATCGCAAGAAGGCAATGCTGCTTGTACTAGGTGTCTTCGTTTTGGGTAACCTGGTCTCCATATTCGCTTCAAACTTTGCCATTCTAATCATTGCGCGTGTGATTCCAGCCTTTTTTCATCCCGTTTATATCACAATAGCTTTGACAGCAGCAGCTGCCTCTGTTAGCCAAGAAGACGCTCCAAAAGCTACTTCCAAAGTATTTATGGGAGTCACGGGAGGGCTAATACTCGGTGCGCCAATTTCTAGTCTTATTGCTAGTACAACTTCACTCGAAATGGCGATGTTGTTTTTTACGATCGTAAATGCGATAGCGTTTATTGCGATATTTCTATTTGTACCATCAATGCCCGTTAAGGAAAAACTCTCTTATGGCTCTCAAATACGTATATTAAAAAGAGCAATTATTTGGCTATCCATCGTTGGGGTTATTTTTATGAATGCAGCGATGTATGGTGTTAGCAGTTACCTTGCCGTGTACCTTGAGACCATCACGAATGTACCTGGGAAAACGATCAGTTTCATGTTATTCATATTCGGTGGTGCAAGTATAATAGGAAACATCGTCGCAGGGAAGCTGCTTACTAAAAGCGCCTTAAAATCTGTAGCCTCATTTCCATTTGTATTAGCAGCCGTTTACATCCTATTGCTGATATTGGGACAGTTCACTGTACCTATGGCTTTCACTCTTTTTGTGTTTGGAATAGTAGTAGCTTTAGGCAATAATATTAGCCAATATTGGATTACGTCTGCCGCTCCAGAAGCTCCTGAATTTTCAAATGGCTTGTTTTTAACCGCTGGCAACTTAGGGGTAACAGCCGGGACGTCTATAGGAGGATTATTTATTTCGGGAATGGGTACACAATACGTTGTATTAGGTGGATTCTTATTTTTGATATTGAGTGTTGTATTTATTTTAATGAGAACCTACATGCATAGTCCAACAACAAAACAACTTTCCTCATAAACAATGAATATAAAAACAGCCCGCAAGCAGAAGACTTTTCACAAAAGTCCTTCTCCTTGCGGGCTGTTTTTTTCCTGGCAAGCGAAAGTTAGTTCAATCGGTTAACCAGCTTGAGCACCGCGTCGCGCGTCAGCTTGTTGCCGCCAGCAGCAATGAGGTTCACGGTTGCATGAGCCAGCGTGAGCGGAATCTTGCAGAAGCTTAGGGCTGGACCCTTCTTCAGTTCTGCGATATACGCATCCGCAACCTTCAGATTGCGGCGTGTATACGCCAGCATTTCCTTCGGCCCCCAGCCATCTGGATAAAAGTCCACGCCCCGCTCCAAATCCTCGTCGCGGTTGCGAAGAATATTGACGGCTTGCAGCCCACGGCCAAAAGCAACTGCCTTCACCGTATCCGATTTCGTTCCATCAAACCATAACCAGATTTCCGACAGCATCTCGCCTACCATCCCAGCTACGCTGTATGTATAACGGTCGAGATCCTCCTCCGTATGGATATGCCAGCCTTTCTCTACCCATTCCGCCATTTGCTTCGACATCATCGCAATATAACGATAGATGGTGCGGGCAACAGTCGACGGACATAGCTCCGCCCATTCATTTACCCGCATAGATACAGCCGGCAATACATCCTCATAGGGAGACAATAGCTTCTGTGTGGCTTCTGTTACATCAGGAGACTGGAAAGCTTCTTCCATTCCGATGAGCAGCTTGACTTTCAATTGGTCTGAGATGTCGTTATGATCCTCTATTTCATCAATAGCCCGCATACACAGATATGCAGCTGCTACAGCTTCCTTCAAGCCAGACTCCAGACGGCTGATAGGAATATAGAAAGTCCGGCTTGTTTGCTGCAGCATGGTCATAGCATCATTAAGGACGACGTTAGTAATGAGTGTTCCCTCCAAAAGTAGCTTCACATTTCTTATAATCATATCATACGACGCTTAACTTCCCAAATAAAAACCGTCCTATTATTGCCCGCTATCTATGACAGCAGCACGATATTCGGTATCATAGACGGCAAGGAATGGCGTTAATCTCTCCAAGTGGCTGGCCTCGATATAAAGCACGCCTTTCGTTATAACCACTTTGCCCTCGGAATCTGGCTTAAGGCTCAGCGACCAATCGCCTTTATGCAGCTCAGCGGTTTTCGATGCAGCATGCCAGTCCAGCCCAGCACCCCATGCTAAAAAGACGCTTCGCACCGGAATATACACCTTTTTCCCGCTCGTGTAAGGCGCAGGACCGCTGGTCAGCTGCTTGCCATCCAGCCAAAGCTGTACCGCTGCTCCCGCAGGCTTCAAATCAACGCCAGAGAGTAGATCCTCCGCATTACGAACAGGCTGCAATTGAGCCGGATTAACCGCCAGCGCCTTCACATTGCCATTGGGGGGATCGGAAATATACAGCTTTCCTGAGCGATAAAAAAGCCCCGTGGGCTGATTGAATTGGGCCTGATCCGCTGGACCGATCAGATCACCAGCATCACTTTTCCCAGCCAGCGTTGCAACTTGGCCATTCTCCATCACGGCACGAATCCGGTGATTGAGGCTGTCCGCTACGAACAGAACGCCACCCTCATATGCAAGCCCTCGCGGCCGGTTGAAGCGCGCATCAGCAGCAGCCCCATTTTGATAGCCTCCCGTGCGATAGCCGGTTAAAGGATCGACTGCCGTCTTTTGGCCAGCAAGCGTCGTAACCTCTCCTTTATCTATTACCCTAATTACATGATTTCCACTATCCGCGATAAAAAGACGTCCGGCTTCGTCAAAAGCAAGTCCAGCAGGCTCATTAAAACGCGCCTTCGCTGCTGCCCCGTCTACGTAATCACCCGTCTCTCCTGACGGTGCTTGTCCAGCAAATGTCGATACAGTGCCCTCCGGCGTAATCCGCCGAATAACATGATTAAGCGTATCGGCTACATAAACGTTGCCCGCGGCATCAACCACAATACCCGTAGGCGAGTTAAAACGCGCCGTGCCCTGCTCGCCATCTGCATAGCCAGCTTCGCCGTTGCCCGCCAGCGTCGTCAGCTTGCCGCTTGCAAATTTGCGAATAACATGATTGTCTGTGTCGCTAATGTACACATTTCCTTTTGCATCCGTGGCAGCAAAAGAAGGCGTGCGGAACGCAGCGGTTGCCGCTTCCCCATCCACATACCCCGCTGCTCCGCCGCCGGCGGCAGCACTAAGCTTGCCCGCAGCGCCGTTCCAGCGGCCGATGTTATTGCTGCCCGCACTCACTACGAGCAGCTCATCCCCGCTCGCTGCTGCCGTCACGCCCCATGGCTGCTTCAAGCCTTGCAGCTCATAGGTTACAGCCGCAGCGGCTGCCGTGTCCGCAGCAGCCGCTGCGGAAATGCTGACTTCGGCAGCGGCTCCTGTTTGCCTACCCGCTGCTGCCTCAGCGGCCGCAGCTGCTCCTCCTTGCGGCAGCAGCGATGTGAACAGCAGCGCGCTGAAGGCTAGCAGCATTCCTTTTTTGTTCATTGTATGTTCTCTCCCTATAAGTCCATTATAATGGATTCGGCAAAATCAAAATTTCAATGAGGGCTGAGCTGACTTCTTGCCCATTTTGCATAATTAGGACTTCAACGAAATAACTACCTGCATCCAAACGGTTATAGAAAGCTTCTGTGAGCGTAATCGTAGGGCCTCTGCCCGGCTCCTGCGCTATCGTATAATCCGCTGCATCCACGATTTTCGATCCAATCTCCGAGCTGCTATATAAGCGGACCTCCCCTAAGTCATCACCCAACGTATTAAAGCGAATAACTGGGGGCTGAGGCATACTGCTGCCTCTGACATGCTTCACGTATCCCGGGCTGTAAGATAAGGCAAATAAAGTGCCCTCAGGCGTTTGAAGCCTATCCGGCTGAGCTTTATCCTTTTCTGGATTTTTCAAGCTGTTTCCGGCAATCGTTATTAAAATCCCTGTACCTCGCGGGACACCTTCAGCCAAATGGATCGACAGCTCCCGGCCCGATATTTCGACATATTCAAGCGGAAGCTTCCTGCTTAATTCTCCTTGCTCGTCATAAATCCAGAACTCTACTTGCTCTGCGAGTCCCTGATCGGGAAAAGCCTGCTCATTGTAAATAATCGCAGTCGTGAAGGGCAAAACAAACGTATGGTCATCTTTAATATAAAGGTCTCGATCGCTATTGAAGGCCTCCTCGTCAAAGTAAGGCAGGTCGCGCGAGTCCTCCACCGTTATATTCATGGTCAGATCAGCAACCTCTGTGCCGTCCAAATCCAGCGTAACCGACAACGTATAAGGCGCTGCTGCTGCATCCAAAGTTTCTAGCCACCCAGGTTCAAACGTGAAGGTGAAATGATTTTCCCCTCCCATTTGCGTGTAATACGCCACCTCGGAATCAAAAGCTACCGGGCCTTCTTCGTTCTCCAAAGTCATCGTCAAATTGGCATGGCTATAGCCAAGATGATAGACGAGAATATCGTCCATTACAGGCGTTACCATCAAGTTTTGTACGTATCGAAGGTCCGTTTGGCTAAGTGCTGGTTTAAAATCAATATCATTGCCATCCCGGCCAAGCTCGGTAAAGTCCGCCTGTACTTCGTCCGTTTGAGCGTTTTTCAAATAATCGCCGCGTACAGATATATACAGTCTGGAATTGAGCGGAAGCTCATTAGCTAATTTTATAACCAAATTTTTGCCTTCTAGCGTTGCGCTCTCTACTTCCCAGAAAAATTCCGGATTATTAATCGCAAAAATAACGCCGTCCAAAAGCGTCCGATCCGGATCTTCCTCCTGCTCATTGAAGGCAAGCAGCGTCGTGAACGGAACGACGATAGTCGTGCTATTTATGAAATAAGAATATGGATTGCCGTAAAAAGCGGCCGTATCCGCCGCAGGCGCCCCTTCATACACGACTGGCGTCGGCGTTGCATCCGGTGTTGCGGTAGCAGTAGGTGTTGGTGTGGCTTCTGGTGTTGGCGTCACGGCAGGTGTCGGCGTTGGCGTGCTTCCGCCCGAACCAGAACCGCTGCTTCCTCCACTGCTCGCTGGTACGCTAGAAGCGGGCTGAACATATACGATAGTTGGCTTGTTGAAAGGCTTCCCTTCCGCCTCTGCCGCCTTATCCTGCTCCGCTTGCTTTTGCTTCACCAGCTCGCTTATTTGCTGCTTAAGCGCCGCATTCGCTTCGGTGCCGGCCGCTTGCTCCAGCTCCTCCAGCAGCTTCTCCAGCGCGACGAGCGGCAGATCGCTCAGCACCAGCGTTCCTTTCGAGCCTTCACCTGCTTGATTCAGCTTGATTTGCTCATTTGCCAAAAGGGCCGCGATTCGCTCGCCAGCCTCTCCGGTGACGCTTACGACACCTTCGAGCACGCCGACATAGCTGCTATCCTGTTCATATGAAACAGCGAATTTAGTACCCATAACGCCCATTGTCGCTGTTGGCGTCTCGATTTCGAAGCGGGAATCGCCCGTGAGCTTCTTTTTCACCTGAATAACGACTGAACCGTTCTGGAGCGTCAGCTTCGTCTTGCCGCCAAGCGCGCTGGCGCTTTTGACCAGCTGGCTGATCAGCAGCGTCGTGTTCGCTCCAATCGTCACTTCCTTGTCGCTGTCGAGGTCCATGCTGACTTTGCCATTGCTTCCTGTCTTAATCGTATCTCCCTGCGTAATCGCCATGCCCTTGAACGCACTGAAGCTTTTTGTGCCGCCGCCCTTCTTCACCTCGGCTTTACCCGAAACAGACGTCAGCTTGCCGACTTTATCGGTATCCTTCGCCCATGCAGCTGTAGGCAGCGCCGCATAGCACACGACTAATAACACAAGCAGCCATTTGAAGCTTCTCATTTTAATCCCTCCAATTCATAAATGTGAATGCCCTGCTCCTTGCCCTTGACCTTTATTTCTCCAAGCGATTCCGCCAAAATGCGATCCTTGACCGCCTCATACGTCGACTCGCTAAGCACAATTTGTCCTGGCTTTGCATGGCTCTCCAGCCTGGCAGCCGTATTGACCGTATCGCCAATTGCCGTGTAGTCCATCCGCGTTTTGGAGCCGATGTTGCCAAAAACCGCAGGCCCCGTATGGATGCCGATTCCGAATTTCACGCCAAAGCCGAAGCGCTCGGTAAGCTTCTTCTCAAGCTCCACTGAGCCCTGCTTCATCGCCCATGCGGCGCGGACCGCTTTCATCGGATGATCGTCCAGCAGCAGCGGCGCGTTGAAGATCGCCATCGTTGCATCGCCAATAAACTTGTCCAGCGTCCCCTCTTGCTCAAAGATGCAGCTGGCGGTCAAATCCAAATACTCATTCAAAATTTCGACGATCTCCTCCGGCTCCGCCTTCTCCGACAGCGGCGTAAAGCCGCGAATATCGACGAACAGCACCGTCAGGACGCGCCTGCTTCCGCCGAGCTTCAAGCCGTCTTCGCCATTTTTCAAAATCTGGCTGACGACCTGCGGCGCCACATATCGGCCAAAAATATCCGTCACCCGCCGCCGCTCCACCAGCTCGCTTACATAGTTGAAAATAACGACCGCTAGACAGCTGGCTGCCAGCAGCGGCACCACATAACCAAGCGACAGCAAAATGCCTTGCCCATATAAATAACGTCCGCCTGCGATAAATACGGCGATAAGCACCGCAACCGACAGGAAAGACAGCAGCATATTGAGCTTCCGGAACAAATAATAGGCCAGCACTACGGCAGCGAGCAGCACGAGCGCATTCCATTTCCAATCCAGCTCCCGCTTAAAATTCTGCTCCATGAGCTGCTCGAGGATATTGGCATGAATTTCAACGCCGTTCATCGCCTGCTTATCGTTCATTGGCGTCAAATAATCATCGTTAAACCCTACAGCGTATGGGCCGATTAAGACGATTTTATCCGTAAAATAGTCCGCCGGAACGTCGCCGCTCAGCACGGCCGAATAAGAAATCGTCTCATACTGATCGGGACCGCCCGTATAGGCGATAGGGAAACGCTGAAAGCCGTCGAGCGGCAGCTTGGACGCATCTGCCTCCTTGCCTAAACGCTGCATGTACAGCTTGTAAATTTCCCATGAAAAACTGTCTATTTGCTGGCCGTCTTTATTAAAAGAATACAGCGCCTTGCGAACGACCCGATCAGAATCGGTAATCGTGTTAATATGACCAGTCGCTGCGGCAGCCTCCTTCAAGCCTTCGAACGGCTCGGAAAGCGCCTCCGCTTCAATCGCGCCTAAGCGCGCAGAGTCGGAGAAGGTACCGTAGACAGGCAGAACGACATTGCCTGCTCTCGCAACCGCATCGACAAACTCGCTGTCCGACTCCTCATCCGAGCTCGTCGCAAAGGTTACATCAAATGCAATGACTGCCGGCTTGCCCTCGCTTAGCGTATCCACCAGCTGCGCATGCGCACTGCGGCTCCACGGCCAGGTGCCCAAATCCTCCAAGCTTTGATCGTCGACAGCTACGATGACGATTTGTGTATCAATCGGGCTTTCCCGCTGCATCACATGGTCCTGGAAATAAAATTCCGCCTGTGAAAACGTCCCCCGATATAGACACAGCAAAGCTAGCGCCGTCAGGACAGCCATAACATGCTTAAGCTTGATTTTCAATTGTGTTTCCCCTCTCAAAGCTGGCCGGATGACTGACTATGCGAGCAAGGGCAGCCGCTTCTATCTCTGTCTCATTTATCGTTTTAAATCTCTTGCTTTTATGTAAAATTATCCTGTCTTTCATTATAATTCAGAATTCGCCGCTTGGGCATGATCTGGCGCAAACTTTAGGAAAAAATATTAGCATTTCCCACTCAAAACACAAGAATAAACGGCTGACGCCGTCCTCTGGCGGAAAAAGCTCGTTTCGCGGTGAAATATAAATCAATTTATAAGCTCAAACTTATAAATTCTTATATATCAAAAAAGACCCCTGTCTACACAGGGGCCCTGCAAAGCTTCCGATAAGTCGCTCATTCAGGCTGTTTTTTTCATAAAAAGCCTGCTTCTATTTCTCTTTCGCGCGCTCGGGAAATATCCCATCCAAAATAGCATCGACGCTAAGAGGAAGATCCTCTCCCTTTAAGTACACTCCATTCTTGATCGAATAAGCCAGCATTTCCTTTATATTCTCCACGTACTCTTCCTCATTCGTTGCAAGAACTGGCAGCACGCCATAAAATGACAGCTCGGCAATGATCGCATCTCTCTCCTCTGCCAGCGGCTCAACATATTGGCGTGCCTCTGTGGTTTTCGGCGCGCTGCCTGTTGCTAATAGCAATTGCGCTTCCGGCAGCAAAGCAAGCAGCTCGTCAGACAGCTTTTTGGAGGACAAGTCGTCCTTACGCTTAACCTCCGCGGCTATTTGCCGAAATTGGACCCGCAATGCGGCAAGCCGCTCTATGTGAGCACGAATGGCTGCAATCTCAAACTGGGCCTTGTTTCTTTCCATCGCGTCGTCCTCATTATAAGGATGCATGTCTTCTGCCTCCGAAAAAAGCCGCTGCGCCTCGGAAAGGTCGCCCTCCTTAAGCACCTTGTCCCCCTGCCTGATCAAATCATTAGCCTGGTCTATAATGCTTGCAATCTCTTTTACTTTTCGCTTGGTCTCCTCATGCTCCGGGTCAAGCTTCAGAATTCTCCCATAGACCAATTCAGCAGATTCAAAATCCTTTCGCTCATACGCCGCATCGGCCGTTAGCATAAACTCTCCAATTTGCTGCTGTTTAAACCTGTCCTCACAAGCTGTCAGCATCAACACGCATAGGACGGCAACGAGCACAGCCATCATACGGTCTCTTTTCCAATTCCCCACTATCTTTTCATCCTTTCTCCATATTCCTATGAAGTATATCGGATGAAGCTCGAAAATCTTGAATCAAGCGTTGTACTGCTGTAACGCAAACAGGCATCTTTCGCCATCGCTATGGCAGGAAAGATACCTGTTTGTGTTCTAGCAAGCTTCGCCTAGGTTAACCGCCTATTACAAATAGGCCAACGACTTGACGATGCTGCTTATGAAGGCTAGTTGGTCGGGCTTGGGACAGCGCTAGAGCTAGGACTGCCATTAGCGCCTGTGTCCGCAGCTTCATCCGCTAAAGGCTCAGTCAGCGTATATTCAGCAGCACCAACCTTTACCTTGCTCGCTGCAAGCAGCTCCACATCCTCGCCTAAATCAATAACGACGCGGTTCGGATAATCGCTCGGGTTGGGCTGCGCTACGCTGCCAGCAGATCCTGGCTCGCTAGTTGCTGCTCCATCGGGGCTTGCACTGCTTCCGCCGCTGGCGGCTGCATTGTCGCTGGCGCCAGCACTTGCATCCGGCGATGGCGATGCGTCGCCAGGACTTGCAGATGCCGCATCCGCATCCACCGTCCCAGCGGCTGCATTTTCTACATTGCCCGTATTGCCTGACGCTGCATCGCTGGTTGCTGTAGGAGTGGGCGATGGGCTATCGCCTGGGCTCGCGGAAGCATCGCTTTCATCCGTACCTGCTCCCGGAGTTGCCACAGGAGCCGTCGTGCAGCTAGGAATGAACGTGAGGCCGCTGTATTCCTTGGTTTCTCTATCTGCTGCCACAACAGCCACCGTCTCTGGTGAAAAAGCGCTGCATATCGCAGCAACCGTGAAGCGGAATACGAGTGTCGTCGTTTGCTTGCCGTCAACACCTTCCTGCTTTGCCGCATACACGAGTGTATCCGGAATCGCCACTCCTGGAGTGGTCAAGCCTGGCCCATCCGTCGCACCTGGAAGATTGGCCCCTTCCTCAGGCTTATCCCCGCCACCAAGCGCAAGCAAGCCGCCAATGCCTACCATTAGAATGGCGAAGGCAATAATTATGGAGAAGAGGAACGGTTTGCGATTTTGCCGAAACAGCTTCGCCAGAGGCGAAGACAGATCCCCTCTCACCTGCTTGTAGACAGCTTGCAGCCTTGGGCCCGCCTTGGAAAAATACTGATTCCGATTCGCCCGGCTCTTGAAAGCATCGCGATCATGCTGCCTGAAATAATTCGTAATGGCGGTTGCATACGCAGGCACGAAGCCTCGCGGCCGCATAAAATCCTCATGGCGCTCCGACCATGCGAAAAATTGATAAACGAGCTCTTTTTCCCCCGCGCTCTTGCGAAGCGTATCCAGCAGCCCTGCATAATCAATCGTCTCCATGTCCGAGCTGCGATAGAAGGCCAGCACGAGCTGCTCAAACCGCTCGGCTTTCATTTCCGAATCGACCGTCAGCATCCAGCGCCGTCCAAGCTGCTGAACGCGGTCGATTTCGACCGGGGACAGCTTTGCGAACAGGCTTGCCTTCGGCAGCGGTTTGAAGAACCAATCGTAAGCCGCTTTAATAATAAGCGCCGTCGACTTCTGCCTAGGATCAGTCAATTGAGCGTTCCACTGCTCTAGCCGATCCGCCTTCTCCAAAAAGCTGCCTTTGAGCAGCTCACGCTGCGACAGCCGGTCCAAATCAAGCTCCGTCAGCAGCGTCCGGTATGCGACAAGCTCCAGCTCAAACAGCCGGACGCCGATTCCCGCTGTCAAATGGTTCGTCTTCACACGGCCCTCGTCGCTGTCGAAAGCGGAAGAGCTCAGCTTGTCGAGCTGCTCATGCACTTGCTGGAACACCTGCACAGGCTGCGCCTCATCTATCAGCTTATCCTTAAGCTGCTGCCTGAAGAGCTTGTGAACGACATCATTATCGAGAATGGCTGGGAATTCTTTGCCCCATTTGCCCATGAAAATAATAATATCCTTCGCCGATCTTGTATCCCGCAGCTTGCCGTCCAGAAACGGGAGCAGCAGCCGTTCGAGCAGTGCTCCGTTCGCCAGCATTTTGCTGACAAAGTCCTTCAGCAGCAGCGGCTCGGCCTCCAAGGCTCCATAGTAGGCAGCCATCGCTTCCGCTTGGCCCTGCTGCTGTGCAGCGAGCAAGGAGCGGATGAAGAAATCGACGATTTTGCCTCCATTATATTTGCTGTCGATGTGGTAATAATCCTTAAAGCTCTCCGCAATGAACGGCTCAGGCACACGGCCGTCACGCACCGCATCAAACTCATAATCGAAGCGGGACAAAAATAAATCATTCATCCGCATGCGCTGCGTAAGCGCTCCTGTCGGCTGTAAATACTCCAGCATCCCGCGCAGCACGGCGCTTTTGTGCATTTCATACAGCTCGTCGCTGCCTTCCTCAACTTGGAACATAACGCTTAGCTCATGGTAAGAACCGAGTGCCATTAGCCGCTCCTGCCCCATGCCGCTAAGCATCTCCTCAGCGAACTGATAGAAACGCTCGGCACGGTCCGGCTCGTCCATAACGCTCCAAGCAAAATCCAAATAAGGGTGCTCTCCCTTATCCAAATCGACATTTAGGAAACGATCATTAACAAAATCAAAGGTGTAGTCCTTATCCGTATTGCGGTCGCCCGCCCGCAGGCTCCCCTTCTCAACGAAGGTGAGCTGAATCCCTTTGCGGCTTTGCGGTTCTTTGGAAAACGTCATGAAGCCCAACTGCTTGCGGAATGCATAAGGCAAGCTCGCATACAGCACCGCCAGCAGCGTCTTCGCTTGCTCCGACAGCTGCTGGACAGGCACATTCAGCGCCACATATACCTTCTTGCGTCCGCCAACGGCTGCCATAACGGCAAACAGCAGCTGCTTGAAGCGCTGCTCGCTAATGTTCAGCGCAGCGAGCGCCGCCCGCTGATTGGCAACGCCCGCAAGTCCAGCACCGCCGGCAGCAGAGCTAGCGGCTCCAGCCTCGCGAGGCGCCCAAGCGCCGCCCGCCGTTAGCGGCAGTGCCGCCAAATCGGGCAGCTCCATGCCCTGCTCAATATCGTAGCTGTCCACGAAGGCAGCGCCGAGGAAAGCTTTATAGCTATCTGGATCAGCATCCGCAATCGCGGCAGGAATGACGTAGTTGTGCGTGAAGAAGGCGCTGCGCAGCCCCGTAAAGTCAACGGCTTGATAGATGCTGCGGCCGACAACCGCCTCGCCGCTCTCCAGCCGCAGCACATACGCTGTTTCTGGATAAGCGGCGCCATCCTTCTCGCCGCTTGCGGCCAGCTCAGCTGGAGCGTCATAGACGCAAAGCGGATGCAGCTGCTTTTTCACAAACTGCTGATCCAGCCCTTCGGACTTGGCTACCGTGTCATAACCTTCCGTCGCCCGAAAAATGCCGCGGCGTTCCCGCGTATACAACTGCTGGCCAATAGTAGAGGTAGAATGCTTCACTATTCTCTTCTCCCCTCTATATAACCCAGCTTATACAGCAGCCATATAAATGGCTCATCAACGCGGATCGGGCTGACAACCGTCTCCATCTTCTGATTGACCGGATTGCTGCCGAGCGCCGATACCGCATAATAGGCTGTATCCTTAAAGTAAACGTCCATCGTCCCTTTAAACGGGCGGTCAACCTTCTCGATAAAGCGCCGCATTTCGCCATCAATGTTCTCAAACTCGGTTAAGTTGAAATAATTGCGATGCACCATATTGTGAAAAATGTTGCTGTTCGACTTAATATATTCGCCTTCCTCATCCTTGAGCGCGTGCAGCATGTCGCTCTTCGTCAAGACGACGGCGGTTGGAATATCCGTCTTGCTATTGTCCTGATACGCGATAAAATCCTTGAACATCGTCAGCACGACGTCCCTTGGCTCATCATATTGCGGAGCCCACTCGCCCGGCTTGTCGCCGTGGTTAATGCGCAGCTTCTCGCGGATAGAGCGGATTTGCAGCGGATCGACCATGAACAAAATGCCGGAGGAGTTTTTAATGTGCTGCCCATGCAGCCCCAAATAATCCTCCTCGACCATGCCCTCGCCCGCCACATCGAAAAACACCAGCGTCAGCGGCGGCTTGGACTCGTCACGGAAGACGAATTGAAAAATAAACGGCTCCTGCATTTTTTCCTTCTGCGTAGAAGCCAGCAGATCGCCGCGACCAAATAGCGGTTCCTCATAGTTCGTGCGGAACTTGCGGCTGATCTCCGCCGTAAGCGGCATGCACGCCGCGTTAAAATGATCGGCGGTCGTATTTTGCAGCGTATGTATGAGCGCTGTCATATACACCGATTTGCCGACCTGTGAAGCGCCAATAATCGAAATAATATTGCTCGGCACCTTGCCCGACGTCACCGGCAGCTCATTATGGCATTTCGGACACAGCCTTCTGCGCGTCAGCTCGCCGTAGCGGTCGTTCAAGCCGATCAGCACTTCGCCTGCATAGAGATGCTTCTCCTCCGGCACATCCTCGGGATGAATAACAGCCTCAATATCGTGGACAGAATCGAGCCCGAAGCGCTCTCTATAACGGTTCAGCTGCTCGTCCTCGCCCAGCGCATAATCCTCATCGTCCTCGCGGCTGTGCGTGGCACGAAATACGACATCTTCCGGTGCAAACTTGCTGAAGCAAAATGGGCATACAATATCATAAGAGCCTTGAAGCAGCTCTGCTTGCGGTTTTCTTTTTAAAAAGTCAAAAAAGCCCATGCCTTATCTCCCCTTCCTGCTGTCATTCCGGCACCAGTTCGTACAGCTGTGCGAAACGCGGGCCATCGGTGAAAAATACACGGACGAAGTCCTGCTTGCCGACCTCGATTGGCGGAAGCACATTCCGCCCGGAGGCGAAAGCGGCGGCAAATGGATACATCATGCCATCGTCCTTGCTCGCTGGATAGCCCCCCGCCTTTTTCACATAACACAATACATCCTTGGCAATCGGCACCTCCGCCGTCACCTGAATGGAAACCGTCTTATAGCGCTGAAGAAAGCCGGTCTTCTGCTTGACGGAATAGCGGATTTTCGCTCTGCCGGCGCTCACATCCAGCTCGTTGCGGCCATCGCTTTGCAGCCAGATGACTTTGCCATCCTCCGCTCCCTCTTCATAAATGTAGACGGTGAAGCGGTAGCGCCCGATGCCTTCCAGCCTCATATGATAGCCGTTGTTCGCCTTGTATTCGGCCCTAGTATATAGCTTTAATGATGCAAGCTCCGGCGTTCCTCTGAATGCCGCCTGCTCGGCCTCCGCCTTGCCGATATAAACCGCCTCGACGCCGCTCGGCCACAGCCATTGCAGCGTGCAGCGGTCGCCATTCAGCGTATGGGATAAGCCGTTGATGCGCGGCGAATCGCCCTCTGCCTCCACAAATCGCATCTGTCAATCGCCCCCTAGCTGACTTCTAAAATCCATGATTCCGGCTATCCTTCGAGGTTCCGTCGCCGCTCGATGCTCCGCGCTCTCTCGGGACTGGAGCCCCGCGGCGCCTGTCGTTCACCGGCCGGCTGTTTTCTCTAATCGGCACGATCAAGGTGAATAAGGAGATCATAATTGCAAGCAGCGCAATCGCCATGAAGCGGGTGAACGAATCACTGAGTAAATGGCCAGACAGCCACGCTTCCAGCACGAGGCCCGCCAGCAAGCCGCCAACTGCACCGCCAATGCCGAAGCTGCGCGCCAAATAGCGATTGTCGAAGAACAGCCCGATCGCTACGCCCAGCACACCGCCGATCAGCAGCATCGAGATGACGCGAACGATTTTGTAAAACGTTGCATCGGCCATCGGTCCCGTGCGCTCGGTGACGAGCGTGCGATCATCGATCGTATCGTAGATCGTCTGGAACGCTGTAGATACCTCTGTCGCCTTCTGCACATCGTAATAAGCGCCGCCTGTCGACTCGGCAATGTTGCGCAGCAGGTCCGCCCCTCTCGAATCCACGAGGCTGAGGCCGACGGAATTAATCGCAATCTGCTGCTCCTTGTAGAGCGCCAGCTGCGGAGCCACATCGGATTCACTGAAGCCATCCGACAGCAAAATCACCATCGTTCCGCGCTTGCTGTCCGCCTTCGCCTCAATCGTCTTCAACGATTCCTCCAGCGCGACGCTGAAATTCGTTCCGCCATCCGTCGGCACAAACGAGTCAATCGCCGCGTTGATTGCTGCCTTATTGGCAGCCGAGTCTACGCTCGTAAACGGCAGCACCTGCTCCGCCAAATCGCTGAAGCCCACAATCGCGACGCGTTTGTCATTGTCCATCTGGTCAATAAGCTGCTTCGCCGCCACATAACGCTGATTGTCCGGGTCCGTCTCCGCCATGCTGCCGGAGTTGTCGATGACAAGGACAATATCCTTCACCTGCTTTAAGCCACCAATATTGAGTCCGTAAAAAAACTGCAGTCCCCAGCCCGCTGCAAAAAGCAGCACAAGCGTCGCTGGCACGAACAGCTTCCACGAAAGCCCTGTGTAGCGCTGGCGCCAGGATGAGCCGTTCAAATGTGGATTGACGAGCTCTGCAACAAAGCAGCCGAGCCCGATAAATAATGCGAGTACGCCGAAATACAAGCCCATGAGAACCGAACGCGGCATATCGCCCGTCCACTGCGCCAGCATCAGTTCTCCGATGGCGTAGCCGATGAATCCCCCTATTAAGCTAAACAACAATAGTAGCAGGTTTATTTTTCGCTGCATGTGTATAGCATCCTCTCTTACATTCATTCGGCTTATTCCCTGCGCCCCGGTCTAACGCAGCTCCGGCAAGCCCGCCGGGTCCACGCCGTGGAACGCATAGCCGTTCTCTCTATATGTCTCGTAATACACCTTGCCGTTGCGATAATACAGCAGGTCTTCAAGATGGAAGCCGCCCATCAGGTTCAGCTTCTCCACACCGCTGCTGCGCTTCTCGTGAATGCAGCCAAGCTTGTAGATCCGCGACGTTTCGTCGACGCCAAGCGCATACTGCACAAACTCGCTGTCCGCGTCGCCGAACATATATTTTTCCTCGTAGCGATGCTCATGCGTGTAGTCCAGCAGCCGAACGTTGATCGACGCGTTCTCCTCCAGCGTCCGGTAGAGGCGCTTGAACAAATCCTCTTTCGCCAGCGCCTGGCGGTTCGTGTAGTCGATCGTCACATTCGCCCTGCGAAGCAGCTCCTCCTCGAACGTCTGGGCGAATGGCTCCGCCGTCAGCACATGCTTCAAGCATAACTGGGCCAGCTTATTTACGTAGGCCTCATTGCCCTGCTCCAGCAGCTCCGCCGCCGAACCGAGATAACGCTCATCAAACCAGATGCCCGCTCCCCGCTTATCCTGCACATCCAGCACAATATCTGCCGTTACCCGAGCGTAATATTCAAAAATATTTTGCCCGATGTAATCGTCAGCGGTCTTGATGCTTTGCAGCGCCGTCAGCTTCATGACATCCGCCATATCCGCCATTTGCTTGACGCGCAGGCGATACAGTTCATGAAGCTGCTCCAGCTCATCCGCCAAGCGGCGATACAGGGAAAGCTCCAGCTCCAGCCGGAGCAGCTCCCATTTCTGGCCATACACCAGCCCAAAAAAAGCACGGATAAACGAACGCAAATTTTGCTTATCCATAAAAGGCAGCCGCTGAATGCGGACATCTTCCGCGCGTCCCGACTGCGTGCGCTCCAACTCCTCGCGCGCCTGCTCCACCGCAATCGCCAGCTCTTTAATGCGGCTGCGGACGCCTGCGAGCACACTGCCATCGTCGCCGCTTGGCTCCGTCCAAGCACATAGCTGGTAGAAGCTAATGTCCGCGCGCTCCCGCTCGAACTTGGCAACCGCACGCCGCATTTCCGGCGCCGCTCCAAATTCGGACAGCCGCTGCTGCGCCGTGCGGGCAAAATGATTATGGAAAAAGACAGCTGCCCCATCCCCGAACAGCGCCTCCTCAGCGTCTCTCAGCGATAATGGCTTCAACTGCTCATATCGGACGCCAGAGGTTAGCAGTCCCGTCATGTCGGCAAGCTGCTCCTCGCTTGGCAGCAGCTGCGTCAGCATCGCATCGACCGAGGCCGGATCGAGGCCAAAGCAGGCAAGCTTCTCCCGCATGCTGAGCTCAGGCTCCTTCGCCAGCAGCTCGGATAGCTGCATGTGCAGATGATACAGCACCGTCAGCGCAATCGAATAATTCGGGCGCTTCACCTTGGATAGTCCCGCTGAGACGAAGCCCTGCCTGCCTGACTCCGTACGCAGGCTGTTCTTAAACGTCGAGTTATTGTAGCCGCCGTAGGCTTCATCTGCCTGCGCATCCTTGCGCTTGCGGTTTTTGAGCAGCTGAATGTGGCAAATGATATCATAGTTGTCACGAATGCCGTTAACGGCGGTCATGCCCTTCTCATTGCGATCCGACAGCACGTAGACGAGATCGAACAGCGGCGACGGCGGGTGAACGACCGGAATCGCCAGCCCGTCGCCCGTCACCTCAAGCAGCGCCGAGAACGTATAGTCCGGCCGCTGCATCCCTTCCAGCTCGCGCAGAAAGCTCACGCCAATAGCGCTGGCGTGAGCGAAGGTATCCATTTGCTCACGCTCGCTGATTAGCGTATAAAGATCCATCTGCACGGATTTGAACGATTGCTGAAAAATCGCCTGTGCCAGCAGGGAAATATCCGGCACCAGCGCATTCATCGGGTCATCGGCACGCGTGATAACCGCCAAATGCAGCCGATCGAAGGAAGCATACAGCCTGCCATAATCGGCAATTGTATCGCTGACGCCGCGAAGCGCGCGGTTCAGGTCAGCCAAATAGCCGGCATTGCCGCGGAAGGCTTCCCATAGCTCCTTGCGCCCCGCCTTATGGTCGCTGCCAAACGACGACAAGCCGTCCAGCACGACCTCAGTCACCTTGGCGGCATTGGCGGCGCTCGCCGCCTGCCGTCCGTTTCCGCCGGCATATGCTGCATTGCCGCCTGCGTAGCTTCCGGCAGAAGCGCCTGCTGCTCCGGCGGCTGGCGGCTGCCCGCCACTTCCGCTGGCTGAGCCGCCGCTCCTTGAAGTGGACGCGGCGTGAAAATAAATCACGCCAGCGCTATTTTCCCATTTCGCCGCATTCATCTGAATCATCGGCTCAATGGCTTGCCCCGCCTCGTCGCCAATATACAAAAATACGGTCGGATAATGAATGATGCTCTGGTCGTCTCCATGACCGCTGAGCATTTGCTCGGCAGCCGCATAATCAGCTGCATACCGCTCCAGAAGCTCTCTCATAGGCCTACTTCAACTTTCTGCGTATGTCGTTTAGTTTGCTCGTCATTTGCTTGTAGAACTGGTACAAATCTTCTCCGTTCGCCAGCTCAATCCGCTCGTACTCCAGGCGGTCACGGGCGTCGAGGAATGCGCTGAACAGCTCATCCAGCTTATGAACGAGCAGCTTCGTATCCTCCGTTGCCGTCAAATCCGTCACCCGGCGCGATGCTTTGCGCAGCAGGGCGGCACGGTTTTTCTCATCCAGCCCCCGGAAGCTCTCGAACACTTCATGCTCCACGAAGCTGCTGCTCTTCATCAGATTGGCGAATGGCGCCCACGCCTCTTCTTCTGGGTCGCGGTCATAGACATAAAGCGCGCCTTTCTTCACAATCGTTTCCGTATAAAGCGCCTCAATAAATTGATCCAGCCACTTCTCCTCATCCTGATGCAGGCTCAGCAGCTTCTCAAGCTCAAGGACCTTGTCGCTAATCGCATCGTATTTCGCCAGCTCCTCGCGCACACGCGCCAGCAGCTCTGGGGAACGAATGAGATTTTCCTGCGCCAAATCTTCATTCAGGCTGCCGAAAATATCCTTCACTCCATCCGGTGCCAAGCCTTCAGCCAGCAGGCGGCGAAGCTCAATGACAGCGCGCTTCACTTCGCCAAGATTCGGCTTCGCAGCGCTAGCCTCCATATTGTACGAGCTGAGCAGCGCTTGCAGCTGGAATGGCTGGGTGAACTGCACCGCATAACGGCTGCTCATGCTGTTGTCGACACCCTTCTCGCTAATAATCCGGTAGCCAAGCGCACGCTGGAATTCGGCACGCACGCGGGCATTATAGCCTTTCACCCTCGCATTGCTGTACGTATCGCCCCATGATTTCTCTGGAATTGGCGAAGGCAGATTCGTCCAGTTGACCTTCTCCGTCATGACGAGATGGCGGCCGACGCCTTCTTTATCGAGAATCGTCCGTTCATAGCTTTCCTCATACACCTTGAGCGGCGTATAGACGAACAGCGGCACGCCATTTTTCGTATTCAGCCAGAAAATCCGGTTTTTCACTTCACTCTCTTTAATGGTGAAATGCGATTTTCCTACCGCATTGCTCTGGTAATTGCGAATGCCCTTGAGTATGCTCGGCGCATGCTGCGGCACCGATACGAAGCCCCATGAAGGGAAATGCAAATTGCCTGAGCTATTGCTCAGATTGAACACGGCAACTGCCTCTTCATCCAGCTTCGTCGCAATAAAGCGCTCGACGAACTTCTCAATCGATTCGTCATTGCCATATTTCATCACGAGGAAATCTTCCATTGATCTCGTAATCAAATCGCCGAATTTATCGGTCAGGAAGTCGGAAATGGAATTGACGATGTCAATGTCCTTCTCCTTCACCCACTGGTCGGAATGGTCAAGCAGCCCCTGCGAGAAGTCGCGAATGAGATCATCGACATCCTTCTTCTCCATAATGCGGGCGATCACATCGGAAATGTCCGGCACGCCTACTAAATTCCAATAGTAGGTTTTGTTGCCCTTGTGATCGGCTTGCTCGTCGCCATTGATCAGAATATCGCCATTTTTCGCAAAAATGCCATTCAGCACGTTCAGCACTTCAGTAAATACACTGTAGAAGCGATTGTTCTCGTTGTTCAGCAGCTGATACAGATCCTCGTAGAACTCGATCATTTGCTCGGTACGCTCTACATCGGCGCGCAGCCAATATTCATTGATTTTAGCTTCAATGTAGCTGTTTTTCTTCTTGTCCTTGGACACGAAGGCGCTCTTCGCATCGCCCATCCGCTCTTCCGCTTGAATGCTTGCCGACTCAATGTCGCGCGGCAGGCGCAGCAGCGTTTCGCGCAGCACTTCAATGTAGGAAAGCAGCATTTTCAGCAGGCAGAAGCCCTTCTCGGTGTGCAGCAGGCGGGATACGTAAAACGGTCCCTGCTCTGGATGCAGGAAGGTACGGCGGATTTGGTCGGTGAACTGGCCGACGATTTCCCCTGGCAGCTGCTTCTTCGCTTTCACATATTCCTCGCGGGCACGCGTCAGGAACGTCTGCTCCAGCTCGGTATCCATGTTGACCACCTGCATTTTCACTACATTGCTGTAGTTCAGGCGCTCACTGTTCTCAAAGCCCGGAAGCGGCTCAGGCACGCGCGACTCAAACGTCTTGATCATCGTATCGAGATCAATGCCGAGCTTGCGGGCGAATTTCTCCACATCGTCCTGAGTCGGCGCTTTGTGGAACATTTTATCCATTTTGCTAAACAGGCGATACGCCAAAAAGGTCGTCATTTCCTCAATCGGCAGTACCGCCGACGAAGCGCCAATAATGTTGTAATCATAGTTCGCCGGATACTGCTTGTTCATTTGTGCAATATTCGTGCGGATGTTGCTGATATAGTCGTGAATAGCAAACTCTTCGCCGGATTGCTTATCCTCGCTCGCCATAAAGTTCGTAATATTTTCCGCTGTCACGTTCATGCAGTAGTCATAAGCGTTCTCCAGCAGCTTGCCCTCCGTGTTCGTCGCCGAAATCAGATGGCAAAGGTTAAACGGTGGAAGCGGCGAATTGACGCTGAGAATGCTGCCGTACTGCTGCTTGAAGCGCTCGCCGCGGGCATCAACATTCATCCAGTAGTCGAGCTCTTTGAGCGCGGCGTAGCCATTTTTCTTAATATATTCTCTAGTATGCTCGCTTAAGCTTTTGTTTGCGAGATTAATATCCGGCGTAAAAAGGTACCCCAGCGTGTTGACGCGGTCAACGCCCGCCGAGCCATGATCGCGCTCAATAATACCGCGCACGATATACGAAATATCAAGGAAGCAGCCGCTGCCCGTACCACCGGATAGACCGGTAAGCAGGAATACCATCAGCTTTTTGCTTGTGCCGACGGAAAGCGTCTTAATTTTTTTATCGATGCTTTGCACAACCTGATTGATTTTCGTAAAAAGCAGCAGACGCCCAGCTTGGCGTACGCCTGCCGCGCCGTTCATGCCATCGGTAATGCTCAGCTCTGGCGACAGCCAGTCGGTGATGTACGGCTCCAAAATGCTGCGGTTTTGCAGCAGTCCGCCGACTTCGGCATTGGAAAGCAGCACAAACTCATTGATTGGGTCGAGGCCGATGCCTTTATATTTTTTGTTGCGGTCCTGTTCATTGGTCTCAAAAGCTAGAAATTCGACGTTATTAGGCCTTTCCAGCTTGCGTTTGGACAAGGGATCTTCGGGCAGCTTAAAACGGCGGTTGATTTGATATTTCAGGCGCAGCAGCGCATCGATGCCGGTGCCGCCGAGTCCAATGATGAGAATAGGATTATCGATCGTATCGACGCGAATTTTCTCACTGACGATACCTCCGCCTAATGAAACGTCTAGCTGCTGGATATGTTCTCTAACAATCGGCTTCATTCGTTCTACCTCCAAATGGTATGAATCATTGCTCTATACTTGTTAGAAGAATGGTGAGAAAGAAGCTGCATTGCATGAAAAGATTGGCAACTGATCGCCATTACCCTTGAATTTCTATTAATTATTCCCCAAGGGGGAATTTCAAGGATAAAAGCATATGCTTACGAAGCTGCTTTCCTACGGAAAGCTTTAAACGAACGCTAACGCTTCTCCAGTCCAATCTTTTCATTCCATTCCGCTTTTCTCACCATACCTCTAACCCTATATTCCCACAAAAGTCTATCTACAATAGACGACCGCAAGGCCCTTTCCCCCTCGCAAATCCCCTAATATTTTTGCTCCATGCTCCTTATGACAGAGGCCTGCTCCTTGCACAAAGAAAGACTTGGCGGACACAGCAGACGCTATTTCAACTGAATTATGGTTTTGCCATAAGTAGCGGACTCAGGAGCCGCTAATGCGCTGCAAATGGCTGTTTTGACGGAATAATGGGTAGGATAACGGCTTTCCAGTCCGCTTGCCCCCTAAAATCGCATTAAAAACCAAAATAGCGGAATCTCAGTCCTTCAAAAAAGGAGTACGCATCCTGAGCGACTCGATCTCGGCCATAATCTCAGCAGGCCGACTCCAGATTGCTTATACTCCCTAGTTCTTGCACCTCATCTTTCATCTTTCATCTTTTATCTTTAGGTTCACGGGGTGTTCTTCCCCGCTAGAACCCCCATGGTTTTAATGTTCTTTAAAACCCTTGCGGTGAAAGGGGAGCGGAGTGAAGTGAAAGGTTTGAGCTGGAGAAGCGGAGCGTTCGCTTAAAGCTTTCCGTAGGAAAGCAGCTTCGGAAGCATAATCCCCTGCCCTTGGAATTGTACCGCTGAGCGGTTTATTCAACAATTCCAAGGGCAATGGCGATCGTAAGCCAAACCTTTCACGCCGCGCAGCTCCACCCTTCACCCATCCGTTTTACAAAAACCAAAACCATCTAAACAATATATTCGATAAAAATCGTCTTATCGATCTGCTGCAAAGGAATCGTCAACCGCTCCCCGCTCTTGACCTCCAGACCGCCGCTGGCATCAACCGCACGCCCGGATTTCTCCACCGTGCACGGCGAGCCATTGCGAAGGACAAGGCGATCGCTGTTGCCCGGCACGAATATGAGCTTCTCCGTCTCCTTCAGCTCCGGTGCCAGCTGCAGCAGCTGATGCAGCGAGAATTTGCCCCGGAAGGCATTCAGCTTCTTATACTGCGGGAACGTTTTGTCGCCCGTATTTTCATCGCGAATCTCGATGACCATCTGACCGACAAAGCCGCGCCGCGCCTGCTTCAGGTAACGCATGATGAAAAAGGCAGCGACCAGCAGCGCAATCAGCACAAGCGCTCCAATAATGACCGGAATGAGCGGGAATGGCTTATCGCTTTCCGCCGCAGTCCCAGTGCCTGTGCCCGCCGAAGCGCTGCCTTTAGCACTAATTTTTACGACAGCTGTTTCACGATAGAAGCTTGCTTCTTCCGCGCGAACCTTGAGCTCATAATCATGTTTGTCTGCCACCTTATAAGTGCCTTCAAAATGATCGCCCGCATTGTTCAGCTGAACTTCCTCTGTATTACCCGTATCCAAATCATTGACGTACAGAACCGCCTTCATGTTGCGGTATTGCTCCTGATCGCTCAGCTTATTCCCGCCGCTTACCAGATAAGCGTTAATCGGGATGCTGTCCCCTTTGCTGTATGACGAGCTTGGCAGCTTATCCATCTCCAGCGCCAGATCATAGTTGAAAATAAGATTGATATCAATTTTGTCGCGATCCGCGCCCTTCACTTGAAGCGTCCAATCACCCTCCTCCGGCTTCAACAGCTTCATGAGGGAGTACGTTTTGGACGTCGAGAGCAGCACCTGATCGCTCGGAATAGCTATTTTGTTGCCGGATGGATCAATCAGCCTCGCCTCTACCTGCTTGGAGGACATAATGGATATATTCGCTTCGAGCACGTTGCTGTTCGGCACTGTGATTTTGACATCCTGATAGTTGCCGTCAGCTGTAAAAGAATCGACAGGCACAACATTAAGCTGCAAATGGCTGGCGAAAATTTCACTCAGAATTTGCGGCAAATCAGCCGCCGTATTCGTTGAAAACGACTTGCCGCCTGTTTGCTGCGACACGCTCTCAAGCGCCGCTTTATTCAGCTTGCCATCGGCATTCAGCCCAATCGTATAGACCGGATAACCTTTGCTGGTCGCTTCCTTGAGCGCAGCATCCATATCTGCATCCGAATCGGCCTGCGTACGGCCCGACTTCGAATTAAAATCATTGTTTCCGTCCGCCAGCACGATGATCAGCGGCTCATGATCGGGGTCGGCCCCGTCATTCAAAATTTGCACCGCCTCTTTCACGCCGACAGCGATGTCGGTATAGGCCCCTCTTTTGAGCTGGTCAATGAATTGCTTGAGGTTCGTTTTATCGGCATCCGAGCTAATTTCAAGCAGCGCCTTCTCCCGCTGAATTTGATCGGTATAAGATACGATGCCCACCTGATCGCCCTTCTCGGACAGCATGTCGATGAACATCTTCATCGCCTCGTTGCCGATGCCGCCCGGATCGCTCGTGCTCATCGACTGGCTGACATCCAGTACTAGAACGGCGTCGATTTGCGAGCTCTGCGCGGCTGCATGTGCAGGAGCGGGAGCAAACCCGGCTAATGGAAGCAGCGTTATAAGAAATAACATGGTGAGGTAACGATATATTTGAATCATCTTTTGGCTCCTTCTCCACAAATTAAGCATATTGGTCCTTGTTGTCTTAATAATGATATACTGTCAGTATACCTGATAGAATCGCTTAAATCACTTCAAGCATAAGAGAGGACTCGCGCTTATGGTTACATACGTATGTCTAGGAATATTGTTTCTTTTCGTCTTGCTCCGGGGTATCCACTACTACAACCAGCGTAAAAAAGCACCTACGCCAGAGCAGCTTGATCAGCTTGCCTTAGCTATCTTTAAGAACAGCGATCGGGGGAACTCTTGATGAAAAAGATACCCGTGCAGCTGAATCCCTACATTAAAACACGACAAGCTTATGAAAAGCTTAAAATTTGCCGCAGCTGCGGCCGCTTCACCATACTCGGCGATAAAATATGCCCCTCCTGCGGAAAATCTTCCCTCATTAAACTGGAGAAAAAGGCGTCGTCGCTGCAACGAAGAGGTTTCGTAAAGGAAACTATTCTCATCCTTGCCCTTGTTGCCGCTGGAATATTCTTTTCAGAGTCGACTTTGCAGACGAGTCTTTGCGCCGCTGGCGGCGTAACGGCACTCATCCTTCTATGGATGCTTCGCCGCAACACCAGCGCGGAACGGCGCAGCTACCAGCTAGGCAAGCTGCTGCAGCGCGAATCGTTTAAGCTTGTAGATGGGCTGCGGCTCGACCGCGAAGCGGCGATCGAGGTGTTCCATAACGACGAGAAGCAGCAAGCGTATGAAATGCTGCGCGAGATCGGCACGCTCGTCCGTACGGACCAAATTAAGGTAGAGCAAATTTTACTGCTGCAATCGTTCGTACTGCGCAAAGATATGGATCTGATGTTGGAGCCGCTGCTGCTCGACCATTTCAATCCGGACCTTGTCTTGTATATGGGCGAGCTAACCAAGCTGAAACGGGATTTGCTGAAGGAGAAGGCGTTCCGCTACGCCCTTATTCATGAAGCGCAAATTTTGCGCATGAAGGACGGCGAGCAAATTCTCGTCGGCATTGCCGGAGCAGCCGTGCGCTTGAAGCGCTACGTCATTTTATACCCGCATCTGGTTATGCGCTATGCGCGCAAGCTGCCGAAGGACCGCTTTCTGCGGCTCTACAATGTCATTCGCAATAACCCGCAGCATAACTGGGGAGCGCTTGGCACAGAAGTTTTCGAAATTTATAATGAAAAGTACAAATGGGACACTCAGTTTCAATAGAACGGCTCGTTGCAGCTGGACTGAAGCTGGAAAAACTTCCTTTTCTCTATACTACCTATTTTTAGGTGAAAAGAATAGCGCAAACCCAGCTTTTGCTGTCGAAAAACAGCTCTCTTCGTACGTTTGGACGCCCTAATGGCATAGGACTTGCCCAATTACGGGAGAAGGCGCGCTGGCTCGCGCGAGAGGGGCATTTTTCGGCAGTTTCACACTAGTTTTAGCGATTCGACACTACCTTTGTCACCCTAGCAGGGAGTACCTTATCCACAACGAATACTTTACAGCAAAGACGAATGAAACGAGGTGCTCGCTAATGAATCTGTTAAAAACGAAAGATGCTGCCAGACAGCTAGCTGTGAGCGAAACGACGATCAGACGCTGGGTTGCCCTTTTCCCTGCCTCCTTTAGCAAGGATATGTTCGGTCACTATATTTTCGATGAACCCGCTTTAGAGAAGCTGCAAAGCGTAAAGACGAAGCTGGAGGCGGGCGAGCTGCTTCATGAGATGACCTTGCCTGAGCTAGCTCAAACGGTTGGTGTCACGGGGCTGCAGCAAATGGCTGCCGGGGCTGCTGGTGCCGCCATTCCCTTCCCCGCTTTCAGCCCGGAAGAGACGAAGATCAAAATCGAATCCGCTTGGGATTTCAAAAATCCGCAGGAAGAGCTGGCAGAGCGCCTGGAGCGCATAGAAGGAACGCTGGCGCGCAAAGCGGACGAGGTCATTGGCGTGCAGCTGCTTCATCACCGCGAGGAGCTGGAGGAAATCCGCCAGACGCTCAATCAATTGGCGGCTTCCCTGTCGAGCATGCAGGAGCGTAATAAGCAGCTATCGTCGCTCGTATCCGTGCAGCCTGCCGCAGGAGGCATGGAGCGCAAGCCGCATAAAAAAAGAGCACTCTTCCGCCTGCCCTTCTCCTTCTTCTGAAAGGGGCGCCCGTCCGCCAACTCCTAAATTTCAAAAAAGCCAAGCCACCCTCTCCCATTGTGCAGGAAGAGAATAGCTTGGCTTTCATTTTTGTATAGTCCAGCTTTGTGCGTGGTCTGGCCCAGGAACTACAGCGTATTGACGAATCGCTCCAGCTCATTGGCTACTGCAAACAGGCTGGCCCGATTTTCAAATTCATCCCTCGTCTGCGGCAAAGGCAGCAGCTTATGATATTCGCGAACACCGCGCAGCATTTCATAAAAGTAATCGTAACGGTCTTCTCTCGAAGACTCAGCCTCGCCAACGTAGGCGCTGAGCAGCTCCATACATTCGCCAATCCGTTCGCCTTGCTCCAGCTGCGACGTAATTTGCGAAACAAGCGGCAGCAGACGCTCGAGCAAATCATATTGCTTGCGCTTCTGCTCAAAATATTGACGATAGCTCGGCCCCTTCTTGAGCGGCCTGTAATTTTCCGCATCGAGCTGGGCAATCTGGCTCGCCTTCCGCAGCACCGTTTCCAGCTGCAGCAGCTCATTGCCGTCCCACAGCGTATATCCCTTCTTCAAATACAAGGCATATTCCTTGAGAATGACGGCAATATAACGCTCTGTCTCCTGCTTGTAGCGGGTCATTTCCTTATCAATACTCGGCATGTAGCTGTTTACCAGCAGCGCAACGCCAAGGCCGATCACGACGACGAACAGCTCATTGAGCAAAAAAGAAACCTCGACCTTGCCATGGACAAATACATGCATCATAATAACCGCACTGCTGGCGATGCCTTCATGAATGCGCAGCTTCACGCAAAACGGAATAAACAGCAGCAGAACGACCAAGAAAGCATACGCATGGTAGCCGAGCAATTGAAACATGAGCATGGAGAAAAGCATGCCCGTCATGCAGGCAAGAAAGCGGCTGATGGCCGCCTGATTCGACTGGCGGCGGGACCGCTGAATGCACAGCAGCGTCAAAATACCCGCTGCCGTAAAGTTTTCCAGCTGCAAATAATGGGCGATTAAGATTGACAGGCTGACGCCAACTGCCGTCTTAATCGTCCGAAAACCGATTTTAATGACTTTCACCTGATTTCATTCCAGTTGTAGTGTATGCTCGAATCATAGCATACATCCGCAAATGTAGTAAAATCGCCCTTTGCTATCGGTTTATTGCTGATACGAGATGACTTTTTTAATAAATCCATGCATTTCCAAACCCGTTGCGTTCATCTGCTCAATAATCTCCATGAGATTGCTGACCAGCTTCGCTTGCTCTTGGGAAGACGAAGTAATTTCGGCAATTTCCGTCTCCATCAGCTTGATTGACTCCTGCACCAGCTTGAGTGACTGCTCAATTTGCGTAGTCGCTCCTTTCGTATCCACGGACAGCTTGCGAATTTCCGATGCCACTACGCCAAAGCCTGCTCCCGCTTCGCCTACACGCGCTGCTTCAATCGCCGCATTGAGCCCAAGCAAGTTGGTTTGCTCTGAGATTTCGCGGATAAAGCCTGCGACTTTATTGACATCGCGCGACTTTTCGACCGCTTCCTTCGTATTAATTAAAATTTCCTCGGATGTCGAGTTCAGCTGCTCCGAATGGGCAGCCAGATGCTGAACACCATCGAGCAATTTGCCATTAAAATGCTCCGTCTTATCCATGAGCTGTGCAAGCAGCTCTTGATTATCCATTTTGTAGGTGACGCACAGGCAAGCCTGCATTTCGCCCTGTTCATTTTTTATGGGCAAAAATAAGCAATCCAGCGGTACACCCGTTATTTCCTTCGGAATATGGGCTACCGTCTTCTCGTTGCCATTGTTCAAATCCTTATAGTTCTGATTAATCTCCAGCAAAGGGTCACCGGATTTATATCCAAGCTTGAATGGGTCCTCTGAATCAAAATAAACAAAGGTTTTCTCATCAATGATGGATAATGAAACATTTTCACGAATCATTTGTCGAATGTAAGGCATGGCTTCAATCAGAGCTTGAACGGTAGTCATAGTTTCCCATTTCCCCTTTATTAAAAACGTTATACTATAATATCGACAGCAAGGTTAATTTTATGGAGTGTTAATTCACAATAATTCTAGCGTACTATTTTATGAAGGACTTCTGATTTGATATAAGGGAAGGTCGAATAAAAAAAAGACATAGCGCTTCACTGAAGAAGCCTATGTCTCTATATTCATTACACTTCCAAAACCTCAACCTTAACCCACTTCTCTGTCGCATGGCTTTTCAAAATAGCATCCGTCGTGCTCATCGAAATATGCCCATCCAAAAACGTTGCGAAAGGCGGCTCTTCGCCGCTTAGATGCTTGCCGTCGCGAATATACGCATAGAAATGCTGCATCATGTTCTTGATGGCATCCGGCCAGCCTTCATTATGGCCCCCCGGATGATGAATCGAGGAACGGGCGTCTGCCGCAAAAAGCGCCGGATCAGCCATCAGTACCTCATTCGCCTTGTCCCGGTAGCCAATCCACAGCTTTTCTGCCTCCTCCTGATTCCAGAAGGTCGATTTCTCCGTGCCATTCAGCTCAAAGCTGAGGCGGTTTTTGCGTCCCGCGCTCACTTGCGAAACCGAGAAGGCCCCCTTCGTGCCGTCGGTAAAACGGAGCAGCACGGTCGCATAGTCTTCCGTATCAATCGCTACATCTTCATATTCCGCGTTATCTCCCTGCTTCTGGTACGTTTCGGAGGCTTGCTTCGCCTTCTTCCGTACCGGATGCACGGTCGAGAAATCGGCGAATACCGCGTCTATCTTTTTCCCTGTGACATATTTAATTAAATCGCACCAATGCGAGCCTATATCCGCTATCGCTCTGGATCTGCCGCCGATCTCCGAGGACATCCGCCAGTTATAATCCGTTTCGTACAGCAGCCAGTCCTGCAAGTAGCTGCCGTGAACCAAATTGACTTTGCCTAAATCGCCGTCCCTTACCATCGATGCAAGCTGTTGAATGATTGGAAACTGGCGATAATTGAAATTAATGCCGTGGACGATGCCTTTTTCCTTCGCGAGCCGCAGCAGCTCTACCGATTCCTCGCTTGAAATGGCCAGCGGTTTTTCCGACAGCACATGCTTGCCCGCTTCAATCGCTTCCTTCGTAATCTGATAATGCAAATGGTTCGGCGTACAGTTATGAATCGCCTGAATATCGGGATTTCTCAGCATGTCCCGGTAATCGCCATAAGCGAGCGGCACACCCAGCTCCCGTGCCTTTTTCTCTGATGAGCTCTGGTCCGAGCCGGAAACCGCTACTACCTCTACAAAGCCAAGCCTTCGGCAGGCCTCAATATGCGCGGGGCCAATAAAACCGGCTCCAATTACGCCTACTTTTATTTTTTCCACTTTCTTCACCAACCCGTTAGTCTAATGGAAGAAGCTTAATTTCTGGTAAGCGCTTTCGCTATCCTAATCCTGATTCCCTTTCAGTGTAGCGCTCGCCTCGCCTTTCGTCAACGTGCACCCAGCAGGGCAACTGTACCGATTCATTCCAACAACATAAAAAAACAGCTGCCGGGAAAAATCCCGAACAGCTGTCTTTAATCCCTTGCGGGCATTTAGTCCGTTTTAAAGCCTACAGCTTTACAACGTTCTCGGCTTGCGGTCCACGGTTACCTTGAACCACGTTGAATTCAACTTGTTGACCTTCGTCCAAAGTTTTGAATCCGTCGCCAGTGATTGCACTGAAATGTACGAATACATCGTTTCCGCCTTCAACTTCGATGAAACCAAAGCCTTTTTCAGCGTTAAACCATTTAACTGTTCCTGTTTGCATAAGAGCACCTCCTTCTTTATAAAACATGACCCCTTTATTTCGTTAAAAATAAAAAAATCACATATGGTAGCAGGCTATAACCTCAAAAACCATAACCTTCTATCATATGTGAATTCAGGTCTAATTTTTATTACCCTTATCATACCACAACTGTTTGGAAAACACCAGCGCAAATGTAAGCGATTAAAATAAAGCGCGGAAACCGCCGCTTTATTCGGCTTTTTCCCGGCTCTCCTGGTCATGAATATGCCGCTTCATCAATAAGATAGTTCCATGCTGTACCAGTCAAACGAGGACTGATTGCTTCCATAATAAAAATAAAGGAGATTAGTAAAAATGAAGCGACTGCTCTTATCCTACCCGCTAAGTGTGCATACTCCTGTGTATAAGGATAATCCCCCTGTTGAGATCGTTCAGCAGTTCAGCATCCAAAAAGGCGATCTGTTTAATCAATTTATGATAAAAACGATTAATCATAGCGGCACCCACATCGACGGCCCCTGGCACTTCAATCCACAAGGCAAAAAGCTGAGCGAGCTTCCTATAGACAATTTTGTGTTTCATCATGTGACTGTCCTCGATATTCCAAAAACCGATGACGAGCTGATTACTAAAGCAGATCTTGAGCCCTTTGCCCATCAGATCGCTGGCACAGATTTGCTGCTCATACGTACAGGGTTCGGGAAAATCCGCACTTCCGACCCTGTTCGCTACGGCAATCATAATCCGGGTTTTTCAGCTTCTGCTGCTAATTACTTAATGGTATTTGATTCCTTGCGAGCCGTAGGCATGGATTTCATTTCCTCTGCCTCACCGCTGCATATGGATGAAGGCATCGCTTTCCACCAAACCATGCTTGGAAAAGACCGGGTGGACGGAAGGTTCATCCTGCTGATCGAGGATATGAACTTAAATCATAATTTGTCCAATGTGGGCGTCGTTTACGCGGTGCCTTTGTTTATTGAAGGAGTCGACAGCAGCCTTGCTACAGTTTTCGCAGAGAAACGCTATTAAACGTAGTTTAACTCATAAAAAGAAAACCATAGCCGAGCACCTATTGGCCCCTTATGGGCAAATGGTTCGTTTTCTCTAATTTTACAAATACATTTAACGATCATATACGGCTTGGGCTTTAATGACCAGGCCGTGTTTATATATGCAGACTCGCTCTTGTTATGTCTAAAAATACGACAAAAAAAGACCGCTGGGCATTGCCCAGCAGTCTTCAGGAACCATATTCCACTTGCCTGCATATCTTTTGATGCATACACGTTTGTTTTCAATAAGCTTAGCTTTTCATCGAATTGAGCTGCGATTCGCCTTGATACAGCTCCTTGAGCATGCTTTGATAAAAGTTGTGCTCTTGGCCGCTCAAGCCTTCCCGGTTATTTTTAAGGATGAATGAGTTCAGGTGTCGTTTCAGAATTTCGTTTCGGCGTCCCAACATCTTCTTGTAAGTCAAGTGAGTAACCTCCATTTTGTTCTCCCAGGCGATTGGGTTTCTTTAAGTATAGCGGACTTTGCCCCCTGTATAAAATCCGGTCAGACCGCCTCAGTCCGGATAATTGGGGCTCAGCCACTCTCTCACAGGCTCATGGAAGGCATCCAGAAACATCCTGCCATATTCTCCCGATAACGTACCAACCCAGCTCAAGCGGCCTAAATGGCCTGCCTACTAAAGCTCGATTGAGTTTCAGGAGAAATCAGGGAAATCGCATACAATTTGAAATAAGACGCTGGATTGTCTATAGTTAAGGCAGAGAAATTAGCGTGAACGACTTTCGCCGTCCTCTGGCGGCAAAGCTAACGTTTCGCGGTGAAATATGAGCCCCTTATAAGTGTGATACTTATAAAAGCTTATATTTTTAAAAATTGTAAGTACGTTGCTTAAGGAGGCCGTGATGAAGTCGTTTTTGTTACGATGGTGGCATGTATTGGGCGTTTCAACCATTTATATACAAGGATTGATTTACTTATGGATTGGGAGAAATGCAGGTGCCATTGAAACCGTCCATTACAATTATTATTGGATTGACGTGAAAATTCCTTTCCTCTCCTGGTTTGTCTTTCCTTATATGAGCTGGATGCCTGTCATGTATTTGGCGTTTATCTACTTTGCAATTGTTGACCGCAAAATCTATTGGCGTGTTCTAGCTGCCTACAATATTGCCGTTATGGGCTGCAATGTGATTTTTCTCATGTTCGCTACGTATGTACCGCGTCCCGACATTGAACCAAGCAATTTGGCGTTGACGCTGGTTCAATTTATATATAACAATGATGCTCCGCTGAATTGCTTCCCAAGCGTGCATTGCCTCACCAGTTATTTGCTGTTCATTACGATCAACCGCGATCTTAAGCTAAGCAACGTTTCCCGGATCTCTTGGAGCGTGCTCATGTGGCTGATTATAGCCTCTACCGTATTCATTAAGCAGCATTCCCTGCTCGATGTCGTTGGCGGCATTCTCGTCGCCGAGGTTACGTATCAGCTCGTTCGCCTGGCAGTTAACCGCTTCTACGTGCGCAAGAAGCAATATGTCAGCAGCAAGGCGATGTGATAGGGCAGAAGTAAACAAAGAAGACTCCAAAACCACTGTATAAGTGGAGCTGGAGTCTTCTTTTCTTACGATTAAGCCTCTGCACGGCTATCCAATGACGATCGGAAGCGATATCGGGGATGCTCGGGGAGCATGGCAGCAAGCAGTTGTTTCACGGCCCTGTGAGTGGATGCGAAAACTTGATCCTTATCATCGCACATCTCGATCACCCGCCCATGCTCCATCACCGCCAGCTTATCCGATATCGAATAGGCCGCTTTAATATCATGCGTAATAAACACGTACGAAAGCCCAAAATCCGCCCTCAGCTCGCTTAGCAAACTCAAAATATGCGTTTGATTCACCATATCGAGGCTGCTGACCGATTCATCTAGTACAATCAGCTTTGGCTTCAAGGCAATCGCTCTCGCGATATTAATGCGCTGCAGCTGTCCTCCGCTAAATTGATTCGGGTATTTCTGCATATCATCTGGCTTCAGGCCGACCCGTTCGAGCAGCCCGCCAATCGTTCGTTTTTGCTCCTGTACGGACAGCCGCTCATAGTTCTCCAATGGCTCGCCAATGATCTGCTGCGCTGTCGCACGCGGGTTGACCGATGAATAACAGTCCTGAAACACCACTTGCAAATCCCGACGCAATGATCTGCGGGTAGCTGCATCCGACCGGTAAAGATCATGCCCTTGAAAAAGAATCTGACCGGCTTGCGGCTTTTCCAATCCGAGAATCACTTTGCCTAATGTGCTTTTTCCCGCACCGCTCGTCCCAAGCAGACCGAGGCATTCGCCTTCCTCCAGAGCAAGAGAGACGCCTGAGAGCACGGGGGCACGCTTAGCAGAACGCCATAGCAGCCTCGTCTCACCATAGGTGTGGGTGACTTCCTTTACCTGCAGCAGCATACGCTACCCCCTGTTTTCAAAATATCCGCTCAGATGGTCAGGCAGCTTCGGTCTGGCATTCAGCAGCTTTTTCGTATACGGATGCTGCGGATGATCAAACAATTGAAACACATCTGCCTTTTCTACGATTCGTCCCTGCTGCATCACAGCAACCTCATCGGCCAATTCAGAGATGACCCCTAAGTCATGGGAAATGAGCAAAATTGACGTGCCATGCTCCACTCGAAGGCGATCCAGCTCTCTCAGCACCTGCAATTGGTTCACAACATCCAGCGCTGTAGTCGGTTCATCGGCAATGACGACAGCGGGACGCAGACACATGCATATCGCAATCATGACCCTTTGCAGCATGCCACCGCTGAGCTGGAAAGGATACAATTTCAACAGCTTGGCGGGATCGGGCAAGTTCATCGCCTCCATCGCGGTGACGGCCAACTCGACAGCTTGTTTTTTCGTAAGGGCGGTATGTGTACGAATCGTTTCAATGAAAGGAACGCCAATCGAATATACCGGCGTAAAAGCATTCATTGGATTTTGCATAATGAAAGAAATTTCTTTGCCCCGTATTTGCCGCATGTCCTCCGCCTTCAGACCATTCAGCTCGCGGCCATTCAATTGAATGCTGCCTTCGACAGTCGTATGCTTCGGGTCCAGAAGCTGCAGCAGGGAATTGCAGGTAACCGACTTGCCGCTGCCGCTCTCGCCCACAAGGCCAAGCACACGGCCGTGCTCAATATCAAAATGAATATCCTCGATCAGGGAAAGCATCCCTTGCTCCGACTTTACTTTCACATGCAGGCCGCTTACTTGCAGCACCTTGCGAGATTTTTCCAACATGGGCCTCATTCCTATTCACATCCGTCGTTTTACCCCAAATCGCTCCGACAACGCTTCACCTAATATGTTGAACGTAATGACCACGAACAAAATCATCAAGCCCGGATATAACATCAATTCCGGATGGCTGCGAATAAAGGCTTTGCCTTCATGAATCATCGCCCCCCACTCCGGAGTCGGCGGCTGAATGCCGAGGCCTAGAAACGATAGCGCCGAAATATCCATAATCGCCCAGCCCATTTCAAGCGTTCCCATGACCAAAATAGGCGGCAGCACATTCGGAATAATATGCCGTCTAATAATTTTCCACTCGGAGGAGCCGCTGATTCGAGCGGCGGTAATAAACTGGCGTTCTTTCAGGCTGATAACCATGCCGCGGAACATGCGGGCGTAATACACCCATTGTACCAGCATCAACGCGAGCACAACCTGCATCAGCCCCGGTCCAAAAATGCCGACCATGCCCAAAACGAGCACGAGATTCGGAATCGTCATGACCGCTTCGCAAAAACGCATCAGGCAGGCATCCAGCCAGCCCCCTCTATACCCTGCAATGGTTCCAATAACTAAGCCGATCCCCAGAGAGGCAATAAAAATCAAGAAAGCCAGACCAAGTGAAATACGGGCGCCATAGAGCAAGCGCGATAAAGTGTCGCGCCCTAAATGGTCGGTACCGAGCCAATGCTCCGCCGAAGGCGTCTGCAGCTTAAGCGCCAAATTGACTTTGATAGGGTCATGTGGCGAAATCCATGGAGCTAAAAGGGTCACAATAGCAAAAACGAGTAAAATGGCCGTGCATATGGCAATCGCTTTCTGGCCCCTCAGGACGGTGCGTAGTCTCGCAATCACTGGTCGGTTCTTCCTTTCAGGGAAATTCGGGGATCCATATAAAGCTGTACCAAATCAACGATTAAGTTGCAGATAATGAACAAGCAAGCCGCGAGGAACACATAACACTGAATGACCGGAATATCCCGATTGAATATCGCATCGACAAAATATCGGCCGAACCCCGGCCACGAAAATACCTGCTCCACGATAATCGTCCCGGTCAGCAATTTGCCAAAGTTCATGCCCAGGCCTGTAATGACGGGTGAAATCGCGATTTTCAGCACATGCTTGACCATAATAATCCGCTGCTTAATTCCTCGCGTCTTCGCATACAGCACATACGACTCCTGCAGCTGCTCCAGCACACTCGCACGCAGCAGCCGGGTATAGATAGCTATAAGAGCGAGTGACAGGGTCAGCGTCGGAAGCACGAGATTTTCCCACGAGCCCTTGCCTTCTACAGGAAGCAAATCCAGCTTGACGGCGAAAAAGAACATCAATAAATAACCGAGCCAAAACTGCGGAATGGACGCCCCGAAATACGAGAGCCCTCTGCTGAAATGATCAATCGGGCTGTTCTTATAAATGGCCGACAAAAAGCCGAGCGGGATGCTGACGAGCATCGCAAACAATATGCTGCTGACGGCGAGCTGCACCGTCGCGGGCATTTTCGATACGACGTCCTCCCATACCGGTTCATTCGTCATATACGATTTTCCAAAATCAAGCTGCGCCATCTTGACGACCGTGCGCCCATATTGGACGAGCAGCGGCTGATCCAAGCCAAATTCATGTCTCTTCTCAGCGAGCAGCTCCTCCGTCGGATGAATGTGGGCAGCCGTTAAATAAGCTTCTGCCGGGTCGACAGGCGATACCTGAATGAGTACGAACGTAATAAGAATGGCAAAAAGAATGATAGGGACGATTGCGAGCAATCGCCTCCCGATATAGCTAATCATGGATTGCCTCCCTGCTGGCTGCTTGCTACTGGCTGCTTATTACTGGCTAATGTTTATTCCTTCAAATGGATTTTCGTCCCGATTCGCAGGGAACGCAAAGTCCGTCACCTTGTTTTGAAGCACTACCGTTTTCTTAATATAGGAGATTGGCACAATCGCCGATTGCTCCTGCAGCGTCAGCAAGATAGAGCTATACAGCTGCTGGCGCTTCGTTTCATCCGTCGAGGCAAGCGCTTCATGGATTTGCTGATCCAGCTCCTGCTTCATTGGCAAGCCGGAGTTGGCTTCGGCTACGCCCCAGCCTTTCTCAGCTACAACGTTAATGAAGGAATGCGGATCATACGGCGCGCCATAGTTGTACCAGAAATCAAGGTCAAATTCGCCCGCTTTCCGGCGCTGAATTTGCGTCGTGAGCTCAAGCCCCGTTATGTTCAGCTTCACGCCGATCGCACTCCATTCGGCTTGCATCGTTTCAGCCATCGCTTTTTGAATCGGATCTGTCTTATCGAAAATCAATTCCAGCTCTAATGCCTGTCCATCCTTCTCGCGAACGGCTTTGCCGGAAGGCAGCTTCCAGCCTGCTTCATCCAAGTAAGCAGCCGCTTTATCCGTATTGTATTCGACAGGTTGTACGTCGATATTCGTATACGGGAAGTTTTTGGACAAAATCGTATCCGCCTTCTCCTCAAGGCCGAGCGTAATGCCTTCAACCATCGCCTGCTTGTTAAAGCCAGCCTGAAGAGCCAGACGCACCCGCAAATCGGAAAGCTTGTCATTCGTTGTATTCAGCAGAAGACTTCTTGTTCCGACCGGCTCGGACAATTGGGTTGCATACTTGCCGGATTCTTTCAAATTATTAAAGGCATCCATGCTGATGACACCTTCTCCATAAATCAAATCGAGCTCGCCTTTTTCAAAAGCCAATACGCGGGTTTCCGCGTCAGGAATGATTTTGACGGTGATTTTATCGATTTTTGGACTTTCGCCCCAATAATTCGGATTGCGCGTAAATACGGCATATTCGTCCTTCTTGTATTCAGCCAGCATCCACGGGCCTGTTCCAATCGGCTCTTTAATTCCTTTAGAAGTGTCTCCATCATCCGGGAAACCGGCTTCACCCAAGAAACGAACCGGGCGAACGAGCGAAAGATCCTGAATAGCCGGATAATAGGCCTGCTTCAGCGTCATTTTAAAGGTGTATTCGTCAACGACCTCCGTCTTGTCGAGAACGTTGATAACGCCAAGCCAGCTGTGCAAGCTCGGGTTTTTCATAACCGCATCAAAATTTTTCTTCACGATCGCGGCATTAAAAGCCGTTCCGTCGGAAAACTTCACATTTTGACGAAGCTTGAAGGTATATTCCTTGCCATCCTCCGAAATCGTCCATGATTCAGCCAGCATCGGCTCAAGCTTGCCCCCTGCTTTATAGCTGACCAACGGCTCATAAATCATCGATTGGGCAAATAGCTGCGAAGGATTATATGTGTGTGGGTTCATCGTTCCAATATCACGCGGCCAAGATAACGTAATGGCCTTTTCCGATACGACTGCTGCGTTTTCAGTAGTTCCACTGCTAGCGCTTGGCGCCGCTTCCTGCTTCGTACATGCCATAAGCACGGTTGATACGAGGAAAATCGTAGCTGCGATAGATAGGAGCGTTTTCTTGGTCGTTCTAATCATGTTGTCGTTGTCTCCGTTTCGGTTCAGTAATAATGATTCTCATTAATAATAGTGAAAAGCTTATAGGCTGTCAATGAGCTTCGTCCTTAAATCATGTGAAAAAAGGCAATCGGGCCTCATACAAGGTCCAATTGCCTGACTTGTTATTTACTGCTTGTTTTTGTGCGTGCATGGAAAAGCTACGCCGCGAGCCGTTCTCTAGCAAGCTTTCTGAACTTCAGATAAGACATGACGCGCCAAGGAATGATATAGGAAAAGGCGATCACCATGAACAAGGCGGCGAACGTTTCCGGATCGAGCATCGACACATAATTTCGCAGCAGCAGGCGAATGCCCAAAATCGCTAGAAAAGCGACGATGAAGCCTCGATTCTTTTTCGCATAAATTTGCTGATCCTCGCGCACCTCATAATTAGTCGTCCAGATGAGCGGTATCGACAGCGCTAAGCCGATCACAATAGCGAGGAGCCATTCAAGCAGCGGCGCATGGATGTGAGGATTGAGGAAAATCATGAAGCCCGGCAGCATGAAAAGAAGGGGAAGCAGCAAACGTATGCCGCTGCCGCGAATCGGACGATAAAAGCTGCGCGTCCTCCTCCATAAAATCAATCCCGCTATTAAAATAATGAATACGTACACAGAGCCGTTCATGCTCACACCGCTTTCTTTGAAGGAATAGATAGTTTTAATTATAATCGTTCATCAGCTGGACTTCTATACGCTCCTAAACGCTCATGTTATACTTCATGAATATTAAAATTTCACATGGGAAGCAGTAGAGTCGGTTAACGAAAGCACTGTTCAACATCAGATTGGAGATTGTCATGTTTGGATACGGCAAGGCCATCAAGCAGCTTGCGCCCGCTGCAAAATGGCTGATTTTTAGCGAAATATGCTTCGGAATGACCATGGGGCTGTCGAGCCTTGTGCTTAATTTATATTTTCTATCAAAAGGTGTGAATGAAGAGGCGATTGGCCACCTGACATCGGTCAGCACCTTAATTGGAGGAGCCGTCGGCATTCCCGCCAGCATGCTGGCAGGACGTCTGGGACGAAAGCGAATTATGGTGAGCGGCATCTGCATGATGTCCGGCAGCTTTGCGCTGTTTGCAGTGAGCGACCACTTGCTTCTATATTATGGCGCTCAGGCCATGCTGTCCTGCGGCATCGTATTTATTGTTGCGACGGAAACCCAGCTGTTGTTTCAATATAATCGTTCCCGGGAAGCCGAGACGCAGGCTTACAGCCTGTTTCTCGCTGTGTTTATGTTTTTCAACATCGGAGGCACGCTGCTTGGCGGGTATTTGCCCCGCTGGCTCGGCACGCCAGCAGACCATTATGAGCCGCAGCTGTGGCTGGCGTCTATGTTCATGCTGCTGCTCGCGATCATTCGCGGATGGAAGCTGCCTTCTGATCGCCAAGCTGCTGTGAAGAAGACAACGCAGGAAGCACAGCAGCGGGGGATTGGGCCACAGGATACAGCGAAGGATCGGAAAGCTGGAGCTGGCAGCGAGCATCGGGCAGCAGTTGGGAAAGCATCCGCTTCGCGCAAATTTGCCCATTCGCTTACTCGTCTACTGCCAACGAAGCAGGTCTGGCTGCTAGCAGGATTTATTTTCATATCCGGCATTGCTGGCGCTTTGACCATGCCCTTCCTGAACGTCATCGTTAAGTACCAGCTCAATTGGGAAAATGAAGCCGTATCATCACTGCTCGCAGCTAATTATTTCGTCTTGTTCATCGGCACTTTGCTGGTGCCTTCCGTGTTATCCCGGCTCGGCGAGGTCAAAACGTATATGCTGTTGTTCGCACTGACGATCGTATGCGCAGCCGTACTGTCTGTCACCAGCTCGGTAGGCTTATTCGCTAGCGCGCTGCTGCTGCGGGGCGGGCTGTTCGCCTTCCTCAATACGCTCATCGACAGCAACACGATGTCGTCGCTGCCGGACGAGGACCGCAACAGCTTTGCGGGGCTGCGCTCTCTGTTTCGCAGCATAGGCGGCGCGGCGGCAGCCTATGCTGCAGGGCTGATGCTGGAGCAGAAAAATGTCCAGCTCCCTTTTCTCATCACGGCCATCGTTATGCTCATCAGCGCCATTTATTTCTGGTATGTAGTCAGGCCACTGTTGAACAAGCAGAACATACAGAACAAGCAGAAAACGCAGCAGCAGCTCGAACCGTAAGGCTGAGCTGCATGGGCTGTTTCCTGTTATTATATTTCTTTAGCTCGGAAATAGACTAGGCCGCCGATAATAAATAGAAGCAAGCTGCCTATAATCGTCATAAACAAGTTCATCACAGGCATAGTGAAGGCACCGTAATTTTCGGAGCCCAGCGCCAGCATCGCAATCGTCGGCTGCGCCCAAGGATAAAAGGGGCCATATTCTGCTGAGTTGATGACTAATATATTCGGCAGCGTCAGCATGACGTTAATCGTCAGCGGCGCTGCAAAGCTGCTCCAGCTGGTGGATGCCCAGAGCTGAAGCGCTGCTAAAGGCAAGCAAGCGAGCCAGCCTCCCAGCAAGCCCAGCAGCATAAAATTCCAAGGAATTTCATGGAGTCCGCGGGCAGCACCTGTAATGAGCACCGCTGCCAAGAAAAGCAGCTGCACACCGATGAGCAGCTCGGAAACGAGCCAGAATTTGGCGAAATAAAGCGATTTACGCGATATTGGCATCGCCAGCAGCTGCTTCCAGCCTCCCCCAGCATGCTCATAGCGGCAAACGAAAGCCGCAAAGACGCCAGTCAAAATCGGCAAAAGCAGCACCGCATGAAACAACGCCATGGATGAATACAAGCCTTCATATTGCTCGGCAGGCGTGCCTTCTATTGGATTAGAGACAATGCCTAATAAAAACGAGAGCAGCGGACTAATAGGGACTAGCAGCCAAATGAAGGAGCGGGACAGCTTAAGCCGCTCGGATGCCAGCAGCCTCATGAATGCAGCCATTCTAGACCACATCCCTTCGGCCAAAATGCACAGAACCCAGCAAAAAAATAACTAGCCCGGTCAATATTCCCGCGCCGATATAAAGCTCTCCCCGTTCGCCTCTGAAGGCAAGCAGCGGCCAATTCAGCGGCAGCCACGTATATTTAGCCGGAAGATACATGGAAGCCATCGCGGTAACGATCCCGGCGCTAATGGAGAAGCCCTGATTGCGAAAGGTCATGCAGAGCCATAGCATGCAGGCAAGCATGGGCAGCGCACCTGCATAAGGATAGAAACTTAGCCGCAGCACCTCCGTCAGCGGAAAGTGCCAGCCAAAGCCAAGCAGCACACCTAAAGCGACAGAGAATACGGCAAGCAGCAGGCAGGAGCAGGCCAGCAAAATCGCGCTCAGCGCAAATTTTGCAGAAAACACCGTCAGCCTTGATATAGGCAGCGCCAGCAGCTGCTTCCATGAGCCTGTGCCATGCTCCACATTTGCCAGCAGCGAGCTGACAAGCACGCAGCCGAGAAACAGCGAGATCGGCACAAACATGAAGATATTATGCAGCAGCCCGCCCCATAAATCTTCGGCATACTGCTTCACTAAATAGTCATAACGGAGCCCAAAATTGACGGCTTGCAGCAATACAACGCCAAAAGGAGCAAATATAACGAGCGCCCACAGCCCTTTGCGGCGTATTTTCAAAAAATCGGCAGATAGTGCCTTGAAAAGCATGCCCATCACTTCTGTCCCCCTTCCCCAACAATTTGCAGGAAAAGATCCTCTAGCGATTTTCTTTTTTCTTCGATACGATATACGTCATGCTTGCGCGCTACTAATTGGTTCACCATCTGTGCCGCAGCGGCATCGCTTATTCCTTCCAGTCTAATAAGCGAGCCTTCTCTGACAGCGTCCAAACCCTGCTCATACAAGGTGAGCAGCGCCGCTTGCGGATCGGATACCCGCAGCTCGATTGTGCTCTGCGCCTTCTGCTGCAAATTTTGAATCGTATCTTGAAAAACAAGCTCCCCTTGCCTAACGATGCCTACCGTTCCCGCCATCTGTTCGACCTCGCTCAGCAAATGGCTGGAGATGAGCACCGTAATGCCATGCTGCCGCGGCATGCGCTTAATCAGCTCGCGAATTTCCAAAATGCCGGAAGGATCGAGGCCATTCGTGGGCTCATCCAAAATCAGCAGCTCTGGATTGCCCAGCAATGCGCTGGCGATGCCAAGCCGCTGCTTCATGCCCAGCGAATACCCCTTTACGGACCGCCGTGCCTCCTTCGCAAGGCCAACGATGTCCAGCACCTCGGCAATTCTCGCCCGTGGGACGTCGATAATTCGGCGAATGGCCTCCAAATTGTCGACTGCGGTAAGATGTCCGTAATAGGACGGGTATTCCACCAGCGAGCCGACTTTGCGAAGGATGTTCAGCCGTTCCTTTTGCAACTCCTTGCCGAAAATATGCACACTGCCGCCCGATGGCTTAATCAGCCCGAGCAGCATGCGGATGGTCGTCGTTTTCCCTGCCCCATTCGGCCCAAGAAAGCCGTAAATATCCCCTTTTTCAATGCGCAAATTCAGTCCGGCTACAGCATAACGCCCTTTATATTTTTTGCTGAGCCCTTTCGTTTCTATGACCCATTCGTTCATGTCTATCACCTCGAAAGCTAGAATAACGCATCAAGGTTAAAACCAAGGAGCCTCTTTGTTTAAATTTTGTTTAAAAAATAACCCGCCGCCGCTTCCGGATAGATTAGAATGCGTGTGCCTTTAGCTGTGCTGTCAATATGCCAGGCCAGCCCCATCTCGCGGATCAAATAATGAACGATCGCAAGGCCGATGCCTGCCCCTTTCTCCTTCGAGGCCGACTGGGTGCCGGGTCCCCGATCCGAAATGACGAGAGCCGAATGCTCGCTATGCTGCACGATGGCAACGCCAATGTAGCCGCCGTCAGCGGCATGACGCATAACATTTTGGAACAGATTGTCCAAAATGCGACGGAAGCCGTCCTTGTCCACACGCCAGACAAGCGCCTGCTCGGGCAGTTCAATATCCGCCGCCAGCCCTTCGCGCTCCCAAAGCGGATACCAAGAGGCTGCGCTTTCCCTGACAAGCCGCAGCACATCCTGCGGTGCCAGCTCAAGCGGATACCGTCCGCTGGTCATCAGCGTATACGAAAGCAGATTTTCGATCAGGCTGCTGACCGTATCGATTTTATTCTCCAACTGCTTTACGGTTTCGCGTCCCGCCTGACTAAGCGGCTCCTTATGCAGCGTATACAGCTGACCGCCCATCACCGTCATCGGCGTACGCAGATCATGCGATAAATTCGCAATCAGCTCCTTGCGCAGCTCCTCCTCTTCGCGTTCCCTCTGCCTGCCCGCTCTAAGCTGCAAAATCATTTCGTTAAAAGCGATTTCGAGCTGTCCAATCTCATCCTGCTTATTCACCTCCACCGGCAGCGGAAGACCCTCTGCTCCCCGCCTCGTCATAGCCGCCTGCAAGCGCAGCAGACGCCTACGAATATGGCGGAAGAACAACAGCGATAAAGCCACGAAGAACAGGAACACCAGGATGAGAAAAAGAATATAAAACGGGGCTCCAGATATGAGCGGCGTATTGCTTTGCACAAGCGAACGCGGCAATTGCATCGCCATAAAGCCTTGGCCAAGCGGCTTATCGCCAATAAAGGCAACAACCGTAAACGTGTCTGATCCGGTATTTTCTTTCATAAACTGGATGGCATCTTCATTCGACCACGTCACCGGCAATCTGTCCTGCCCGCCAAGCTCCAGCTTCGTCTTCCCCTCTCCATCGACCCAAAAGAAGGAAGCATCGGGATAGCTCTCCCGCAGCTTTCGCAGCGTTTCATTGATGTGCTGGCTGGATGCGCCGGACAGCACGGCCGCCTGCTGATGGAACATTAGCTCAATCTCGCTGCTCTTGCCGTATTTAAGCTCCTGCATGTCCTGCTGCTGAACCGCAACTCCCAGATAATAATAGAAAACCGTCGCCACTGGAAACACGATCGGCACGAACAGAAACGCTGATAGAATAATGAGCAGATATCTGGATTGCAGCGATTGAAACAAACGGCCGCCTTTGTGTGTCCGCCGCTCCTTCTTATTCCGCTTCACGGCTTCACCCGGTAGCCGATACCCCGCACCGTCTCAATAATTTCGGGATGAGCCGGGTCCTTCTCCAGCTTCTCGCGCAAATAGCGAATATGTACCATCAGCGTCTTGTCCCCTTCCAGATAAGCCTCGCCCCATACACCCTCATAAATTTGCTCCTTCGTCATAATCTGCCCCAAATGGCGCAGCAGGTAGGAGAAGATTTGAAACTGCTTGCCTGTCAAAAGAATTTCCTCGCCCGTTTCCCGATTTTCAATGCGGTTCTCCTGTTCAAAAACAAGCCAATGCTTAACCGCCAGCGGCTCAGCCGCAACGCTTGCAAAGCGGCGCAGCAGCACCTCGACCCTTGCCGTCAGCTCATCAGGATGAAACGGCTTCGTCAAATAATCATCAGCAAACTGCAGGCCTTGCAGCTTATCATCAATTGCCGTCCGCGCCGATAGCATTAGAATCGGCATGCTCGGCTCTGCCTTTTTCAACCGCTGCCCAATCGTAAAACCATCTAGTCCCGGCAGCATCACATCCAAAATCGCCAGTGAGCAGCCCGCCGCCTCCTCCAGCGCCCGTTCGCCGCTCAGCAGCCACTGCACCTCGTAGCCCCGCTCCTGCAAATGCGCATAAACGAACTGCCCAATTTCCTTGTCATCCTCAATATATAAAAGCTTTACACTCAACGCGCTTTCCCCTCCCCAGCTACAGCAAAGGTTATCAAGCTGCAATACTTTGAAAATAATACGCAGCAGCCTCAAACTCTATTTTTCTTCCTTCAATACAGGAGCAAAGCGATGCTTCGTTAATTGTTCAAAGCCATAAGCCAGCTTTATTAGGGTTGGCTCGCTGAAGGCGGCCCCCACAAAAGTGATGCCTTGCGGTCCATTGGTTACATATCCGCCGCTTGCGACAACCCCCTTCTCCGCGTATCCGCCAGGTACGGTAATAACCGGATAACCCGCTCTTGCAGCGAGATCGTCACCCCCCTCGTTGCCAAGGAACAGCAGCGCGTCCAGTTGATGCTCTGCAAGTGCATGGTCGATTCCTAGCTTACCCGCCATTTCTTTATTCCTCGCTAGGCTTTCCAAATAAGCCGGCTCCGTTAAGGTCCCGCTCGTCTCTTCCGAAGAAATGAGAGTATCTTGGCCATATTTTAACGCTTGCTCAGCGTTTGCCGCATTAAAAGCAATGACCTCCTGCAAGGAATGAACAGGGACATGCGCAGCAAGCTTGCCCAAATAATCATTCAAGCCCTGCTTCAATTCGTAGCGGATGACATTGCCATCCCACTGTTCCTGTTCACATGGCAGCTCTACAGGATCAACAATCGTTACTCCCGCCTCTCTTAGAATGACAATTGCAGCCTCTACTATCTCAAGCCGATCAGTATCTAAGCCCTGGTAATAAAATCTGGGAATGCCGATTCTCGCTTTTTTTAAATAGGAAGCGTCCAGAAAAGGGAGATAGTCATTTATAAAGCTCGTCTCTTGCTGTCCGTCCGCACCCGTCATTGCCCCCAACAGCAGTGCTGCATCAGCAACGGTTCTCGTCAAAGGACCCGCTGTATCTTGTGAATGAGAGATGGGGATAATGCCAGCGCGGCTAACGAGACCAATAGTTGGCTTCAGTCCGACAAGGCCATTTTGGCTGGCAGGGCTAATGATCGAGCCTGTCGTCTCCGTTCCAATAGCTGCCGCTGCTAAATTAATTGCGGTAGCTGCCGCTGAGCCAGAACTGGAGCCACCAATGAACAATTCCCCTGGGCCATATGGGTTGAGCGTGAGACCGCCTCTAGAGCTGTATCCCGCCCATATTTGACCCGACATGCACCCTGCCCATTCGGTCATATTTGTTTTACCAAGCAGTACCGCACCCGCTTCACGCAAGCGGGCAGCTACGAACGAATCCGCTTCGGCAATGGAATCCGCTAATGCTATGGAGCCTGCGCTTGTATGCATGGCGTCATGCGTATCTATATTATCCTTTAACAAAATAGGGATTCCATGCAGCAGTCCCCTGCTCCCACGCTCCTCGCGTTCCTTATCCAACTGCTTCGCGATGGCTATGGCCTCTGGATTTAGTTCAAGTACCGCATTGATGATCGGGTTATAACGTTCTATTCTTTCTAAATATATTAGCGTCAGTTTTTCCGAGCTAAGTACGCCCTCCTCCATCGCTTTGTGCATAGAGGCTATATCAGCTTCCACAACCCATTCCTCAAACTTAATCCGCATAAATCCAACCCCTTGATCGTTTGTATGTATATGGCTTCCATATTACCTTGTTCTTAGGGATTGTAAAGAAGTTTAGCCAAACTAAACTGATTCGTTATTCTTACTTTAAATCGCAACAAAGAACCAAAGCCGCCTATGGCTCTGGTTCTTTATTTTTCCGCTGAATGCGGATACATCCTTGCTTTTTGCAAAAAACGCCTCTATTGCTCTAACTCTTTATCCCATTATATATGTGCGCTTACCAGCCGAAATCAAGCGTCTTGCCCGTCTCCGCCAATGTCTTAATATTGCTGAGAATCATCCACCAGCTCGTCTTCGTATTTTCATATGACGGGTGGTCAGCTGGCCACTTATCATTCACCAGCGTCAGCTTGGTGCAGCCGCCGACCTTCTCAAGTGACAGCGTAAGCCGTGTCTCGAGCTCCGCATGATTTTCACGATATGAGGGCCCCGGGTGCTCCGTACAGCTGAATAGCTCATTTGGCTTATATTCCAGTACCGTTCCGTAAACATGCACAACCTCTTCGCCCTTCTCATTTGGCCCAATGTATTCATAATGGGCACCTGGCTCAAACGTCGAATGCAGCGTGCTGCCAAAAAAGATTTTGCGCGTGTTTTCCGGCTTCATGAACGCATTCCAAACGTCCTCCGGTTCGGCATTCACATAAAAATCATATCTCAAATCCATACCTACACTCCTCCGCAATCGTGAATGGGCTGACCTTATACTTAAAATATAGGAAAGGATATGATTTTTCCATCCTCTCTCTATATTTCTCGGAATGAAACGCGCCGCGCCGAGAGAGGTCGGCGAAAGCCGTTTCACCTTATCTTGCTAGTAAGCTTAGCTGTGATAAAATTATTATAAGGTGCAAGCAGCAGCATGTATTGTAAAAACGCGACAACGACTATAACAATAAATTGCGGAGGAATTTATGATGAGCGCAAGCATGCAACGACCGAGCATGGGCCTTCTCCATTTGCAGGAGGGGGAGAAAAATTTTCAGCTTACGCGTTATGCGCCTTCCGAGGATATTGCTTTTTTCGTCAAGCATTTCTGGATCGTCAGCTGGGACTTGTCCGAGCAGAAGCAGTATTTGCAGGAGGTTGTGCCTAATCCATGCGTGAACCTTATCGTTCAGCAGGGAAGAAGCGGCATTTTCGGTGCGGCCAAGCAGAAGTATAGTTATCTCGTAGAAGGCAAAGGCTGCGTCTTCGGCGCAAAATTCCGTCCTGGCGGCTTTTATCCGTTTATGAAGCAGCCGGTGTCCTCTCTTGCTGACCATCCGCTGGGCATCCATGATATTTTCGATATGGATGGGCCATCCGCCGAGAAGCTGCTGCTGGCACAGGAAGAAGAAGCCGCTATGGTCGAGCTCGCCGAGCGCTTCATTAAACCGAAGCTGCCTGCCCAGGATGAATCGGTCACGCTCATTAATCAAATGGTCGATTGGATTATAGCTCAGCGAGACGTTACGAAGGTCGACCAGCTATGCGAGGCTTTTCATATTAACAAAAGAACGCTGCAGCGTCTATTCGATCAATATGTTGGCGTTACGCCAAAATGGGTTATTCAGCTGTACCGGCTGCAAAATGCCGCTGAAACGCTGGAACGCAGCCCAAGCCATGACTGGACGCAGCTATCGCTAGAGCTTGGTTACCACGATCAATCACATTTTATTAAAGATTTTAAAGCTGTTGTCGGCGTCACTCCAGAACAATACGCCAGTGTCGACCATGGCATCAATCAAGTCGTTGCTGTTCCAGCACGAGGTTTAAAATAACATCTGGAGACTTATCGCCTTTCTCAAATCGCACATGCAGCGCCTTGGTCGCTTTTGCTTCCGTCCAATCGTTCGCTTCCGCGAGCAGTAAGCAGGCTTTAAAATATTTCTCGTAAAACGCGCTTTGCTGCTCGTGTGCTGCTTGAATCACATCCTTGCTAAGGTGGGACCCTGTTAATTCCGGACTGCGTTCCGGGCTCGCTGCAGCGAGCGCCTGTTGCATCCCAGTCGCACCAAGGTCGACGCAATAGGCCGGCTTGCCCGGCTGCAGACGCCAAGACTCATCCAAACTGCCGGCATCGACAGGGTCGAACCCTACCTGATCAACCAGTTGGAAAACAATGGATTTGGCTTCGGAGTTAAAGGCCTTCAATGACCGATATGCTTCAGGGAATCCCCCTCTCCAACTGGCTATGTCATAAAAACACCCCGAAAGTGATGCATCATCTGAAATTGCCCCCGTTCATGAAACAAGGATAAAACACCTCCAAGTTGTACGATTATTTTACAATAGCCGTATTTCCAACTTAAAGGCGCTTTATCCTAGAGTGAATTTTTCATACAAGCGCGTAAATCAGCCTACCGCTGCTCATTTTCAACAAATGCAATAAACCGCTTGGCAGCCGGAGAAATATGACGATCCTCCCTCCACTTTAAGCCTATTTCCCAATACCAGCCATCATCCGTAATCGGAATCCAAACAAGTTCGTTTAACATTAATCCCATCGTCTTAGGCAAGACAGATACACCGAGATTTGACTTAACAAAGCCGGCTACTGTGATTAAGTCCTCGGCTTCATACGCCGAATCAAGTACAAAACCAGTATGTTGGAAACGCGACATTATCGTCGCTTTTAAGCCGCAATTGTTTTTCAAACCGATGAATGGCTCGCCCGAAAGCTCTGCCAAACTCAAAGCTGAACGATTCGCTAAATGATGCTGAGAGGCTACAACAATATACAATGGGACCTTCTGGATCATCATCCATTTATGATTGTCTAAAGTAGATTCCTTCGATGTAATCATAAGATCCGAATGTCCTTGTTCCAAATGCTCATCTATATCTCCAAGATTCCCTTGTGTCAATTCAAATCGAACCTTGGGATAGTCTAATTGATAGCTTCGGACTAAATGGGGGATTAAGTCAACACCAAGGATATTGAGATAGGATAAAGTAATAACGCCCGTCTCCGGGCTAGACCATTCTTCGATTTCTTTTACGCCGCTTTCAATGTTCTGCAAGGCTTTGCCGATCCATTTGGAGAACATGGCGCCATTGCGGTTCAGCTTCACGTTTCGCCCATTACGCTCAAACAAGGGAGCCCCGATTTCGTTCTCAAGCTTTGCAATCGCATGACTTAGCGCTGGCTGGGTAATACCGAGTGTCTTTGAAGCCATCGTCATGTGTTCTAAGCGTGCTACCGTCATAAAGTACTCTAATTGTGTAAGCTCCATTATGTGACCTTCTTTATATTAATATTATTCATCAATTTCATTATTATAATAGATTGGACGTTATGGAAGAGTCAAGTGTACTATTATTCATTATAAGGAGGAATAGATATGGATAGCACATTTGAGTACTCGGCAACAGAATTTAAAGGCAAGAAGGTGCTTGTAACTGGCGGTACAAAAGGAATGGGGCAAGCTGTTGTGAAGAGGCTAGCAAGCAGTGGAGCCACTGTCTTGACAACAGCCCGTTCCGTATCTGCTGACATGCCCGCTTCGGTCAAATTTGTTCAAGCCGATATTGCTTCGCCTGAAGGAGTAGAGCAAGTGATTGCAGCAGTGAAAGAACAGCTTGGTAGTATTGATATTATTGTCCATTGTGTAGGCGGATCCTCTACTCCACCAGGAGGCGCACTTGTCCTTAGCGATGACGATTGGCTGCAGGCATTAAATTGGAATCTTCTGGCCGCAGTAAGGCTTGATCGCGGTTTAATTCCACTCATGTTGGAAAACAAATCAGGCGTTATTCTGCATTTCACCTCCATCCAAAGAAAATTGCCTCTTTACGAGACTACATTAGCTTATGCAGCAGCTAAAGCTGCTCTCGCTAATTACAGCAAGGGGCTGTCTAATGAATTTTCTCCCCGTGGTATTCGTATTAATTCATTGTCTCCTGGTTTTATTCAGACTGAGGCAGCAGATGCGTTAATTGAGAGGATGGCAACTGCAACAGGAAGCAGAGAAAGTGCGCTCCAGCAGCTTATGGATTCGCTTGGAGGCATTCCAATTGGCCGCCCTGGGTTTCCTGAAGAAGTTGCTGAGCTGGTTGCATTTTTGGTTTCTGATCGTGCAGCATCCATTACAGGAAGCGAATATGTCATTGATGGCGGAACCATTCCTACCATTTAATTACTCAAATAAACTAAGGGGGAGATACTATGGAAATCCTTCAAATTCCAACTGTAATTCGTGAATATATGGATGCATCGAATAAGCCCGATCCAGAAGCTTTTATAAATTGTTTTTCAGAAGATGCCGTTGTTTTGGATGAAGGAAAAAAGCGGATTGGCAAAAAGGAGATTAAAAAATGGGCCGATCAATACCATTTTGGAGCAAATGTAACGTTAGAGCCTAGATCAATACAAGAGAATAAGGATGAGATTGTTGTAACATGCAAGTTGGAAGGAACTTACGACAAAACAGGGTTACCCGACCCATTATTGCTCGATTACCATTTCCGTATTGCAGATGTTAAAATTGCGAGTTTATCCATTTTTCTAAACGATCACAAAAAAGATTAGAGAAATCAATCGCACAAAGTTTAAAAGCAAAGAGACAGCCCCTGTGCTACCGGGAGCTGTCTCTTTGCTTTTATTACAAATGAAGCTTGAAAGCCGGCATTCGCTTATACTTTGAATCTGCTGATTTTATCCTGAAGCTCCTCAGCCATGCTGGACAATGATGCCGCCGAGGATGCAATTTCCTCCATCGAAGCAAGCTGCTCCTGTGTCGCTGCGGATACATTATGCGCGCCGCCCGAAGCTTCCTCCGCAATATGCGAAATTTGCTTCACGAAGCCGACAACCTCATCCGTGCTTGCCGCCATTTGCTCGGCACTAGCCGAAACCTCTTGGATTTCGCCAGCTACCTTGTTAACGGCATCCAAAATTTGTTCGAAGGCTTCTCCAGCATTCGTCACAACTGCGATACCTTGCGATACCTCTTGTTTGTTCATCGTTACAGCTTGGACTGCATTAATCGTGTCCTTCTGAATAACGCTGACCAATCCAGTAATTTGCATGGCCGAAGCGGACGATTGCTCGGCCAGCTTGCGGACCTCATCTGCTACGACCGCAAAACCGCGACCGTGATCGCCTGCCCTTGCCGCTTCAATCGCCGCATTCAGAGCAAGCAGATTAGTTTGCGTTGCAATGGCGGTAATCACATCGGTAATTTTGCCAATCTCATGCGAACGCTCGCCAAGTTCAGTGACCAAGTCAGCAAGCGAAGAAATCGAACGCTGAATGGAATCCATTTGTACGACGGCCTGCTGAATCGTCCGGTTGCCTTCTGATGATTGAGCCGCCGCATCGAGTGCCGATGTAGATACGCTTTGCGCACGCAGCGCGATCTGCTCGACACCTATCGACATTTCGTCGATTGCTTGAGAGGAGCGCTTCACCATATCAACCTGCTCGCTTGTTCCGACAGCCAGTTCCTCGACCGTCTCGGAAATTTGCTCCGAAGCCTTGCTGTTCTGCTCAGCGCTTGCCATCAGCTCCTCGGAGGAAGCGGCAACGAGCGAGGAGGTCATGGAGACCGAATTAATGACCTCACGCAAACTGTGGGTCATTGCATTAAAGGATTTAGCCAAATCGCCGATTTCATCGCGGTTTTTAATGACGATCGTCTCGCCGGTCAGGTCGCCTTGGGCAATTTGCTCCGCCGCTCTGCTTACTTTCTGTACAGACCTAGATACCATCTGCGAAATCAAGATAGCAATAGCAATCGCTAGCAGTACAGCGAAGATGACTACGGCTATAATGGTATTCGTGCTAGTCACAGCCAGATCAACTGACTCGTCTGCAGCGTTTTTCGATCCTTCTATTCCCAGATTGATCAATTTGGTAATATTGTCATTAGCCGTATACCAGAGCGGGTAAGCTGTCGTATGCAGCTCGCTCGCCCTTTCAAAGTTATTTTCCTTGCCATATGCGATAAACTCTGGCATTTTGGTCAAATAAAGATCCAAGCTTTTGCCGAATTCATCGAACAGCGCCTTCTCTTCTTCAGTTTGAACCATCGTTGCATATTGCTCGCGTTCGGTTTTAATCTTGTCGATAAGATCGTTCAAAGCACTGTTCAACTTGTTGACTTCATCTGTATCCGTCTCGACAATGATGTTCAGGGCAAGCCGCTCAATGTCAGACACTTCCCCGTTCATAATTCCAAGAAGGGATACGCTTGGCATCCACCTATCATTCATTTCCTTTGCTTTGTCGCCCATTCCGTTCATGGCAAACATCGCGATTAACCCTGTTGCAACAAGCAGTAACGCTACCGAAATAAAACCCGTTAGCAATTTAAAGCGAATGCTGAACCTCATAACTTCACTCCTCTGATGTGTGTCTTAAATATATCGACATTTTTATCATGGGAGTGAATATGCGTTCGACAATTTTCGGGATAATATTCCTTTCTTAGACAGGTCAGATACCATTGCCCAATAGTCACAAGGGCAAGCTGCTAGAACAGCATAAGATTCAGCTGTCTTACATCAGCCCTCAGCTCGGAAACGTTGTCCAAATAGGCTATAAGCACGCGTACAAGTGTCGGATTTCGCTGCTCTGCCCGAGCCTCCTGCCCAAGGAGCGAAACGACTTCCCGCAGTTCTGCGCGAACAGCCTCTGGCTTAGGCAGCTCGTCTATTTTCCCCGCCAGTGCTTGAAGAAACTGCACAGCCGTTTCCCGCCGTACCGGCTCATCGCTCGGGTTCAAATGGTTAAAATAGACGTTCGCGCCATCAATAATCGGCTTCGGCTGCTTGGCCGCCATATCGCGGACGACGGCGTCCATCCGGTCCACCAGAAAAGCGGCCAGCTCTGCCATCGGCACGGCTATGACCTTCTGAATGGCATAGGACAAATATTGCAGCAGCATGCCTCGAAAAATGGTAACGACATCCCATATGATAGCGTCGATTTGCTCGCCGTACGCTTCTGTCAGCAGCTCCCGATGCCACGATAGCATAGCCGCTTTTTTATTTTGCCATGCTGTCAAAAATTTATCATTCGCCGTTATCGGCAGCTCTTTAAAGTCGAGCATGAACAAATGGTTCTCCATCGTATAATACAGCTGGAATTCAATTTTCCGGCGAAACTTCTCCTTTGGCGCAAGCCCCTGCTGCGACTGCACACGGTCAAGCTCCGCTTCCTGCTCCAGCAAAGAACGGTAGCAAACGGTAAACACCTCGGTGAATAAATCTTCCTTGGAAGCAAAAAACTTATATATGCTCGCTTTCGCCATGCCGCAAGCTTCAGCAATATCCTGCATGGATGCAGCGCTGTAGCCCTTCTCCCGAAAAAGCGCCAAAGCAGCGTCTAAAATTTTTCCTTTTCGTAATTCCTCCATTTAGATGCCCTCCTCCCCCCTATCTTGACATGAGGAAAGGGCGAGGTCAACGTCTGGAGTTGACACCGAAACTATTTAGTTTTATATTGAACTCATAAGTTTTACTTTACTGGTAAAGGAGGTGCGCTGCCGCTTGTTTCTATTTAAATAGGAATAAAGCTGTGGCCTGCACATGCGCATAGCCGAAGGAATTGAAATGCTGGAATTGACTTTAAGCTTGGGAGACAATCATAGAGTATTTCATCCCACAGCGATATTAGGGCCGGACTTCTGGGTGCTGGTTGATACGGGCCTGCCAGGCTCTGCCGAAGCGATTCAGCGAATGGTCGTAGAAGCAGGATTTCCCGATGTACCGCCAAGCGCTATTATTCTTACCCATCAGGATCTGGATCATATCGGGGGCTTGCCAGGTTTTCTGTCCTCGAGTCGCAAGCTGCCCGTCGTTTACGCCCATCTTGGAGATCAGGCTGCGGTTGACGGGAAAGAGCCGCTGCTCAAAGCGTCTCCTGAAAGGCTGGCGCAGCTGCTTGAGACGATGCCTGAACAGCAGCGGACAGCGTTTGAGCACACTTTTATCCATCCAACCCGTCCGAACGTTAATTTGACGATTGCAGATGGCGATACGCTCGACTTCGGCGGCGGGCTTACCGTTATTCATACACCCGGCCATACGCCGGGACATCTCTCTCTGTATCATCAGCCGAGCAAGACGCTTCTCGCGGGGGATGCCATGGTGGTGATCGATGGCCAGCTATCCGGGCCAGTGCCTGCTGCCACCCCAAATATGGCGGAGGCTATCCGTTCCCTCAGCAAGCTTAAAGCGTTTGATATCGAGCAGGTGATTTGCTACCATGGCGGGCTGTTCCAAGGAGACGCAAACAAACGAATTGCTGAGCTGGCTGACCAGCTGTGATCCGTTTTGTAACGGCACTCGTGCTCGCTTTAGCCGGGGGCTATCTGTTCGCATCGCTTCATGTGCCGCTGCCTTGGCTGCTCGGTCCGATGGTATTCGCCTTTCTCGGTTCACGATTGCTGAGAAAGACATTCAAACCGCAATGGCCCAGCTCCATGCGCAATATAGCACTGCTTATTATTGGCTATTCAATCGGACTGTCCCTTACAGTCGACACGATGAAGGAAATGGGCCATCAGCTGCCGACTATGGTGCTTATGACGGTACTGCTGCTGCTATTTAGCGGGTTAATTGGCATCACGATTGCCAAGCTGTCTGGATTGCCGCTGCCGACCGTCCTAATGGGCTGCATTCCGGGCGGCTTGTCGCAAATGGTTATTTTAGCGGAGGATACGAAGAGCATTGATATTACGGTCGTCACCTTTTTGCAGGTATCGCGGCTGATGATGATTATTTTTTGTGTGCCGCTGCTCGTATTCAGCCCATTGTTCGGGGGCGTTCACGATGAGATCGTCGTTGCAGCAGCAGGCTCCGAGTGGACGCAGTGGGGCGCCTTATTCCCGGGCATTGTGCCGTTTGCCCTCGCTTGTGTGGCGGCGGCGCTGCTGGCAAAAAAGATCAAGATGCCTTCGTCCTATTTGCTCGGCCCGATGATCGCAACCGCACTGCTTCATAACTTTGGCTTAGACGCTCCTCTGCTGCCATCGACCTTGTTGAGTGCAGCACAGCTCATGATCGGCACCTATGTCGGACTGCTGCTGCGGCCGGAAAATTTGAAAAATAAAACACGCATCACCCTGCTCGCCATCCTAAGCGGAATCGTCCTCATTGCCGGAGCGTTCGGCATGAGCCTGCTGCTTGCCAAGCTGCATAATCTGTCGCCTGCCACTGCTTTTCTTAGCATGTCCCCTGGCGGCATGGACCAGATGGGCATTATCGCCAAGGAAATTCATGCGGATGTTGCCATCGTCAGCTGCTACCAGCTGTTTCGAACATGGTTCATCTACTTCGCCATCCCTCCCCTGCTGAGGCTTCTTTTCAAGCGTATCGGCAGTGGCAGCGGAACAGGATCGGCAGCCGGCTCAAATGGGCAGCAGCCGATGGAAAGTAAGTAAGCAAGGACAGCGGGCTTAAGCGAAGCCGCGCTGTCCTTTTTTATCCACCACTTATCGTCTTTCGTTAGCTTTCCCCTCCATTTTTGCAAGGAACGCCTCCTCAAGCTCATTCCAGTTTGGCGTCGCTATACGGGCTTGCTGCTTCCAAACGTCGAACGCTTTATGCAAATGGGCGATTTCCACGAATGAGCCATCTATCATTTTCGCAACGGGAAGACGATGATAAATGTTCAGAAAAAAGTAGACGAGCTGCCTTTTCCGGCGAAAATAATCAACCTGGCTTGCAGGTGTAATCGTATAGCCGATAGCCTCCATTACTTTAAAGCCTTCATCAACGGCTGCAATCATTTGCAGGAGCAGTTTTTTGTCCTTCGCTATCTGTTTAAATTGATTGTCTTGGACATAACTAACGGAGCTCAACACCAGAATAGGGACAATGTGGCTTTTAAGCCATGCATCTATATCCTCATGATAATCGATTTTATATTTGACATCAGCAAATGCTTTGTCGATTAAATCTTTAAAGGGAACAGGCCCGTTCAAGCTGCCAAGCACCATTTGACCGCCTCCACGCACGGAGATCATGCGCCCCTTTTCTCTGCGGCCGCCGCTTAGCTGGAAGCCGAAGGCAACCTTTTTGTCAGGCAAGCTATTCTCCAACAGCTCTTTCTCCGTCGTACTGGCCGTCGGATTATTGCCGACAAGCACGATATGGCTGCTTTTATTTTTCGCCAAAATCGGCAGCACCGCTGGGAAATCATTATATTTCATCACAACAAAAATCAGGTCATAGCTGTCATCCGCCGGGAGTGCTTGAATGACCTTCACTTTATCTACGGTCGTTTTACGCTGAAAATAATGGCGAATGACGAGCCCATCCTCGCTCAGCTCCTCCGCTCTGCTTCCTCTTGCAAGCACCGTGACGTCATTGCCTCCCTGCACTAACACATGGGCCAGATAGCTGCCTAAAACGCCCGCGCCATAAACTAATATTTTCATATTCCACCCCTTATCGATTTGAACATTTGTTGATTTATCGACATTCGTTCAATACAATGATAGTACCAACGACTTGGGATCGCTTCAATCGTTAAAAAAGTCCGATTCGTTGATTAATCAACAGATTTGGTGAAGTTGTTTATATCCACTTTTCAGGAGGATTCTATGGACAGACGGGTGCTCAAAACGCGGGATGCGATTATGAAAGCTTTTATTGCCCTTATGGCAGAGAAAAATTTCGAGCAAATTACGATTAATGAAATTGCAGACCGGGCTAATGTAAACCGGGGCACCGTATATTTGCATTATGTAGACAAATTCGATCTTCTCGATCAATGCATAGAGGTCCATTTAGTCCAATTGCAGCAAAAATGCTTGCCTAACGAGGAGGCAACCTCCTTTACGTCTAAAGAGCTGCTGCTTCGAACGCTTGTATTTTTAGAGGAGCATGCTTTCCTATATTCGACTCTGCTGACAAACAAGAGCATCCCCGCTTTTCGAAGCCGCATGATGGAGTTGATGTTTCAGCAGCTAGGTGAAAACATCGATAAGAGTGATATGAACAAAGACAGGAACCAAGAAGTACTGAAGCAGTTTTTAGTATCCGCTGCGGTCGGTGTTCTGGAGTGGTGGATTACCCGTTCCATGCCCTATCCAGCCAAAGAGATGGCCGAAGAGTTATGGGCGCTGCTTGAGCGCAATCAGATGGTGCCGCAGGATGTGGAATCGAAATAAGCCAGGGCAGTTCCTCCTTGTAGAGGTACTGCCTTATTTTCGTTGCTGATCTGCAACGGATTTATTAACGAGCAAACCGACGAATAGCTGCTTAAATTTTCAACAGACAAGCAAGTTAGCTGAAATTTGAACATACAAATGTTTTAATACTCCAGCCAAGAGAACCATTTGTTGGACAAAATTGAAAGCAAAGAGAAGTGTTAGGCTAGCTGGATGAAGGAGGCCGTGCATGAACAGCAATCCGCAAATTCGAAAATGGTACCCCTTTGTCGGGCCGCATGATCCGTGCGAGCCGATGATTGTGCGGACGTATGTCGTTCCGCCGAACCAGTACATTCCTTTTCAGCCGATGAACCTTCCGCAATTTTCGCTAGAAGAGGCGCTGCGGCTTGGAACGCTATGGCCTGCCTTATACAGCCCGTACGCATCCAAATGTGGAGGGGGGAGCTATTAGCCATGAGTGAGCAGCCAATGGTGTGCGATGAAGCCTATTATGCCAAGCTTTTGGAGCTGCAGCAGTTGGGTTTTGGCCTGCTTGAGCTGAACCTCTATCTCGACACCCATCCGCATGACCATCATGCCCTGCAGCAATTCAATTATTTGGCCCAGCAACGCATGCAATGCGCCCAGCAGTTCGAAATGAAGTATGGTCCGCTGATGAACTATGGACACAGCTTCTCGGGTTACCCTTTCCAATGGCCGAATACGCCTTGGCCGTGGCAGGTGTAGCAGGCCTGACAGACAGTCAACATGAAGTACAGCGGGCTGCCGCTGCTGATGACATCTGGGTAGCGGTCTAAAAAAGCGGCAGCTTAGCATGTTGGAGGTGACAACGGCATGTGGGTTTATGAGAAAAAGCTCCAGTACCCCGTTCGGGTTAGCAAATGCGATCCTCGAATGGCGCGTTATCTCGCCGAACAATACGGCGGCGCGGATGGTGAACTGGCGGCGGCACTTCGTTATCTGAATCAACGCTATACGATTCCGAGCAAGGTCATTGGCTTGCTAACGGATATTGGCACAGAGGAATTTGCGCATTTAGAAATGATTGCTACGATGATCTATAAACTAACCAAGGATGCGACTCCTCAGCAGCTTGAAGAGGCTGGGCTGGGGCCGCATTATGCGAGCCATGACAGCGCGCTATTTTACAACAATGCCTCGGGCGTTCCTTTCACCGCCGCCTACATACAGGCCAAGGGAGAGCCGTATGTACTCTTAGGATAAAATTCCTGATTGTTCATACGGCTCGCCTATTATTTTGAGAATTTGACGTATCGGAAAGGAATCTCATATAGTCGGAGCAATGGAACAGCCGTTTCAATTGGCGTCTCATATGATTTTTCTTCGTAGGCCTCTAATTGGGCTACTGTTATTTTTGCATAGGCTGCAGCTTCATTTTTTGTGCGCCCGCTTATTAATCTGGCATTTTTAAGAGTTATTTTCATAGTGTCCCCCCCACGGTGCTATAACCACGCTACCATAATCCGAGCAACTGAACCGGACACAACCCGGACAACGCTCCTGTTTAGCAAGAAAGCCGACACAAAGTACGCTTATTAGGCGTCTAAGTGTCGGCTTGATCCAGCTCTACGTATAACCACTATCGTTATACGCTCTCCTTGTAAGTCCTGACGGGATATTAAGCTATAACTTTCCTCATGTCTATCTCATCGTTCACGACGAGCTGCCGCAGGTTTTGGTTGAACTTGATCGTGACGATCTGCTTGCGACAATGCTCACCCTCCACAATGCTTGTCATCCCCTCTATTTCAAGTCCTGGATACATGTCCGCAAAAATCGGATCAAAGTCCGATTTCATTATGGCAGTCACGTCCTCCAAGAAAAAATTAAACTTATTTGCACGTCCCAGCAGGTCGAGAAGGTAGAGTTCGAAGCTCGTAAACTCGGCCTCGTATATTAGTGTTGCTGTGTTGGTGTGTAGGCTGAACACCGTCTTTAACGGCCCCTTACCTGACCATTCTTTTTTAAGCTGCTTAAACTTCATTATCATTATCGTCTCAAAATCCGCTACATGCATCCCCTGTGACCTCCGTGTTGTTTTGGTTTATATCTGCATTATTAGGGGATCGCTGGGATATGTAAAGGGAAATTCACGGCCGCGAATTTCCCTATTTTATCGACATATTACGACACACTTTTCATTCTGTACATGCTATGTAACATAAAAAAGACGCTCGTCCGATAGGGATAAGCGTCGAAATTTGTTATGTCATACTCCTAACATTGTCGAAACTCGGGGGAAGTAAAGCTAAAACAGCCTTAAATTTTTCCTCCGACATGATGCAGAATTTTGACCGTTGATTTGGATATTCAGTAAAATAAGCCTTTTTAAAGCCTGAATCCATAAAACGTATTGCGTCAATATTGACTGCATTGCTTCGATCAACTATTGCGAAGTTACAGCCCGTGTTATTTAATGCATGCGCCCAATACCGCAATGAACCTATCAAATAATAATTGCTATACTCGGTGTGGGCTATTACACGGTCAATTACTGCATCGAACTCCAAATAGATAACCCCGCAGCTCGGTATGTTCTTTAAGCCGCCATCCCCTGACACATCTATTGCAACTGTTATATCCATTCATATCATCCCCACGCAGTTTTAAAAGTCCTCTGGAATGTCTGGCTGGTGTACGAATACCCAACTGGCTGGTAATACAACAAGGATGGCTACAACGCCTAGAATCGTCGCAAACAGCTTATAAGATCGTTTTTTCATGCTTCTTCTCACCCCCTCCTATTGGTATAAGGGTCAGACATTGTGCGAAAACAGCAGCAGCCACCACGGGCGATGCGGCAAAAAGGCTCAGGCCGATGTACGCCAGCGTAGCAGGCTTTAAATAGCGGTGGAAGCGTTCAGGCATCAGCGTCTTACCTTTGATGTTAGCCGGAGCATACAGCGCTGCTAAAACAAGGCTTGCCCCCGACATGATGTAAATATAAATCGGCGGGCAATCGACGAACGACAGCAGCGTCCCGCCAACCACCGATACGACTATGCACACCTCTGTTGATTTTAGATGTATTCCCCCCGCAAGCTGGCGGAGCTGCGCGAACACCAGCATGGCTATGAATGCTTCTTGCGTCTTTCCTGTCGCAAGCGAGATTAAGTAAGTTAGTGTCAGAATCGGAATGACGTTCATTAGGAACGATAGCGCCAGGCGCATTTTGCCCTCAGAAACCGGATGATCGGGAACCTCCGCCTTTATTCTGGCAGCCATTCTAGATGCCAAAGTCTCTAGCAATCTCCTCACGTTCCTTCCTTTTTGCGTAATAAATAAATCCAATAACCGATAGAACAAAGAACACAAAAGCAAAGTCTAAATTTTTACTTTGTAAAATCACACTGGAAATTACCGAAAATGACGCGCTCAAGCTGAGAATGATCAAATCCTCAGTCCTAAATTGAAAACGAGTGAAGTCAAAGGAATATCCTCGACCAATTTTATACAATGCGTGCGCCAATACAACGCTTATTACACCTGACAGTAATTGCAGAATATAGCCCTTGGCTTCAACGGCCTGCACCTCTGCAATGGATAAGTACCCCACTGAAAGGTATGATATTGAAGCTTGCAAAGAACCATATACCGAATATCCTGTAATAGACGAAAACACGGCCCAAACAATAGGCACTTTAATTGTGAATTTCATAAATAGTATTGTGATAGCTAAGTTAATAATCGGAACTAAAAAAGCGTATTCTGTAAACTTCTCAATCAAGTAGCCCAAAAGAGTAATTAGCAGGACGATTTTTAATATTGGAGCAACATATTTTTGAGGGTTAAACCTGAAAATATAAAGAATCCAAACATAAACCGCAATGCCCTCAATTGCCGAAAAAAGCATCGACCACACAAATTCCATCATAAACACTGTCTCCCTTTACGGCCCTATAGCGTCTAAGTTGCATTAGCCGGATGTGCGCTGCCGCTATCTCTTTTTTATCCATCATTGCATTTCGGGGCTGCGTTAGCAATACGCTTTATGAATAAATAGTCCCATTAAAAAGCAAAAGCCCCGACATTATGCGTCAGGGCTTTTTTGGTATTCGATTAGCTGGGATATATCCTCAAGTTTCAACGCGACCATAATCTTTTCTAAATTATCCACTGGCCATCTTTTTGTTCTATTTTCCATCAAATCATCAATACTATTCCAGCGAATCCCTGTTGCCTCGCTCAACTCTCGCGCATTCCAACGTTTTTCAAACATGACTTCACGTAATTTCAATCTCAACATTTAATCGCCTCCCGTTTGAATATACAACATTTAGCGTTATAATTCAACACTTAAAGAAATATAATTCAACGTTTAGCGTTGACATATAACGTTTAGTGTTGTATAATAAGAATATAAGGAGGTGAACGAAATGAGCAAAAAGAAAAAGAAACAGCAGATTAATCGTAGTGAAGTTATCGCGCTAGTGACAGCAATCATTAGCATGATAAATACGATAATCATCCTCATCATCACACTGGCTGACTAGTCCAGTAGCCCGCTTCGGCGGGCTACCCCTTACGGGGAACGGTGAAATATAAGGGTGCTGTTTCTTTCTCATTACAATACAGTATATCATAAAGGAGATGGTTTTATGAAGACGTCCAAAATTATGAATGCTGCAACGGTTATCAGCCTAGTAGCGTTGGCAATCAGCTTGACGGTTCTCGTAATAGTCCTGGTTCGATGAACATAGCCGGTTACTCAACAGGGATGCCGATCCTTCGGCGTCCCTCCTGCGAAAATTAAATTGAATAGGCGGTGTGTCTGATAATGAAGGCTCAAACGATTGAGCAGTTTCATATTTTGGAATGGCTTAAAGCGAATTTTGCTACGGGGTCGATAGAAATAAAATTAATCGATAGGCACACCGTGAAGATTAGGGACGCTGACAATAAGATTGCTCGTGTGACTTGCGTTAGCAAAGACAACATCACGTTAGCTGACGATGAATCATTTTGAATACAGCCCAGCCCGCAGCCGATGTGGGCTTTTTCTTTTCCAGCTATCGCCAAATCACGACATTTGTAGTAGACTATTGTCGATTACATAAAAGGGGCGATTTGGAATGAAGAAACTTATCATATTATCAATTGCAGCAATGGTCGTGTTATCTGGATGTGGAGCTACTGTCGCAACAAAAGAGAGCGGAGCTACAACATCGAATAACGAGACGAAAAAAGAGGACGTAAAGGAAGAAACAAAGATTGAATCTGTCGAGGTTGATAAACTGACTTTCAGCGACCTTTCGATGAAGGACACAATGGGCAGCTGGCTCGGCGCTGTCGAGGTGCAAAACACCGATTCAAAAGATTATGAGGCTATACTTTTCACGGTCTCCTTTTACGATAAGGACAATAAGCGTTTAGGGACTGCTTCAGGCGCTATATCTGGGCTTGCTAAAGACGATACAAAGACTGCTGAAATGGTTTCTATCGACGATCTGACTGGTTACGAGAGCTTCAAGATTCAAGTTGATTCCAAACTTTAAAAACACAAAAAGCCCTGCCGGCCAATCAATGGTTAGCAGGGCTTTCGCGTTTGGTTGTATTTTAATCGGTTTTCTAGCAATTTGGTTGTAATGATAAATTACTGCTCTTTTTGCCCGCTGGCTTTTCGCAGCACATTCGCCATCCGGTTCGCTTCCTGCATGCGTACTGTATCGCCTTTCGATTTAGCTACTGCCCAATCCGCCTTAATCAGTTTGATAATTGCGTTTGCGTCTTCTACCTTCATCGTCAATTCCCCTTTCGCATTAGCTGCAGCGATCTGCGCTGCTGTTGGCCGCTGCCCAGCTCGATACTGCGCCGTTGACAAGCCGAACGTCATTTCAAAGTGTGGATAGTCCTTGAAGCTTGTCCAATCCCCGCCCCAAGCAAATCCTAGCGCTTTTGCCTCTTCCACCACCTCGGCCCAATCCGTCTTGCCGTCCTCGTCTCCGTCGCGCTTTGTATCCCACAATACCTGTTTGCCGTCATTCGATAGCAGTGCGAAGTCGATTGCCACACCGAAATTATGATAGCTGTAGCCGGCTCGAGCATTCGTGACGATGCTACCCGCCGTTGTTCGCCCCTGCGCATAAAGCTTTTCCTGCTCCGCTGCTGTCCTCAATCCTTGTGTAATGACAATAAGGACGCCACGATTATAGGCACGCTCAATTAAACGCTCCGCAGCCGCAGCAACGACAGGCAATAAGCCCGCCAGCCGCGCCGTTGATTTACTCTTTGTTTGTGCTAGTGTCAGCATTCGAAACGCCCCCTTCCCGTTGTGCAGCTCTATCCACTTTTGCTTTCAGCTCGCTCTCGATCATCTTGAGAACGGCCGCTGGAATCCACTTACCCCAGCCAGCTCGGTAAGCGTTGGCCGTAAGGGATTGCCAGCTGTGATAGATGAGTCCAATTGTAATTGCATAGAAAAATGGACCAGGCATATTAAGAGCCAAGTCAATTAAATTCGCCAGCGCAGGCAGCGCGAGCAGAAACAGCGTTCGTGGCGCGCCCCTCCGCAGGCCGTAATCGGATGAATAAGTCCCATCCTTGTGAGCTGCAGCAATCCCCGTTATCCAATCAAGCGAGATAGCCGCGATGAGCAGCACAATCGGAATGAGCCGATCCGTACCGTAAATCAATGCTACCCATGGCGCTAGAAAAGCGCCGACAGCGGTCGCAATCGCCTTATCTGGCGTCAATTCTACTGAAAAAATCTGTTTAAACATGCTTCAATCTCCCCTCGAATGTGTGGTCAGGAAAAGTTTCCTGAACCAAAATAAGCCCCGCTGCCGCGAAGCCCTAAATTTTTACTATTTGCAGCTCCGACCATTCAAGGCCGTATCCACTTCCGGCTGTGCCATTTCCACGCCCTAATGAAATCTTTAAGAAATTTTGCTTCCATGGGATCGTGAACGGAATCCTGTATTCAACACCTGCCGGAGTGGCAATAATTTCGCCGCGCGCTGTGCTGGATTGAATGTCCAAGAATGTGCCGATATCAGAAGCAAGCTGAATCTTGACCTTTTGATTCCCGGCTCCTGTTGACTTGACCTTGCCCCGAATCTCGAATGCTTCCCCTGCGAACTGGTACAGGTTGTTTATCTGTCCCATAAGGTTGTTTGTGCCAGCGTTGCTTTGTGAATTGTCCTGTGTGAAGCTCGGAGCGCTCCAAGTACCGTTAGGATTAAACGTCTTGTCTGACCAAACCGTTGTTTGCGACCAAAAGCCCGGAGTCGCTTGCGAGATACCCGAAAATACAGCTCCGTTTTCCTTCGCCAGATCAACCCGGCTGCTGCTATTAGGATCAGCATAAAGCAATCCTGCGAGCGTCAATGCTTCCAGCAGCTGAGCAGCGCGGTTAGTAACGACATAGTCCAAAATGATGATCAAGTCGGACACATTCATCCATGTGGCCGTCGAAGCGTTATTCCAATCAATCCATTGCGGATGAATGAGCAGTGCCAAACCCAGCTTGTTTTTAATGCACAGGTCAATTTGCTGCAGGATAAAATCGCGATGCTGGGCGCTTGTCTTGCCGCCTGAAATAGTGGTCACTGTTAGCCGTGTGGCCCCGTAATACGGCCGTGTAGGTAGCCTACGAAGCGAGCTGCCAATATAACCGGAGTAATGCGGGTACGTCTCGTATATGAGGCGTCCAGCTTCGCTATCAAAGTTGGCGACGTCTGCAACTTTATCGAGATTGTTATACAAACCCGATGGAGTCACGCCAGGCTGAATAAATCCTAGCACTTTAAGCCCGTGTGCCGTCTCAATCTGCGTTTTGGACTGCACAATCTCGCGCTCTGAGTCGGCAGAAGTATAAGGTGTCAGGTGCGTGTAACTGTGGCTCCACGTCTGCATGCCATACCACCACGTCCACTTTTGCAGGTCGCCTATCGTGGCTGCAGCAACCGTTTGGCTGCTCGTGATACCTGCATTGTTGCCATTGGCTGGATCGGCTATCATACCCAATGTAAACGGCATGTCACGGGTCCTGAACAATTCAAATAAATGGCTTTTCAAAAACACGGGGCTATCGTCCACTGTAATAGCGATAGCGCCCTTGCCTGCTGTCCCCAGCACCTCACCATAGGCTTGTCGAGCTAGCTCCCGTTGAAGCCCTCCATACCCGCCAGCGTTGCGTTTTAGCGCCTGCTGCGCCATTGCTATTGCCATAAGGTCCATTTATGTCACCATCCCTTTGACAATGGCTGTACCGCCAGTTACAGCCGTAAGGTCCATAATTACGCTTGTCAGGCCAGTAATATCAAAACGCCATAACTCGCCTTTGCCGCTGGTGCCGATCCCTATTGATAAGCCAGCATCCGACACTTTGACGCCAGGCAACGGCAGCCAATCTAAAGCGTGCGGCCCCTTGGCTTTAAATTCGACCGTCCGGCTGCTTGATGTCCCTGCTATCTCCACTAGCAGCCCTGTTTTGCCCGCCACCGTCAGCGGCGTACCGTTTCCTGTTGTCGATGCTCCGGCGTGAAACGGATGAAGCGTAGGCGTAACAGGCGCACCACCTCCGCCGCCAGCTGCTAAACTAGCGAGAATTTGAATGAGCAGGTCACCAATATTGGCCGTTTCGCCGTTCTCTTTTATGATTCGCCCCGATTGGGCGCTGTACTGCTCTATGTTGTTCATCCCGCATCACCTTCTTAGCTTATTTTGATACGTGTTGCAATTCGGGCGTATGCCGCCGTGGAAATAACATACATCAAATCCCCTGTAGGCTTGTCTAAAAATGGATTGAATGTCCCGTGGCCTGTGCCGTAATCCCTCAGCACCCCCATAGCGAGATTAAATTCATAAAAATTGTTTCCAGACTTAGCAAACAACGTTGTGTTTTGCACTAGTTGCCCACTACCCCAATACCACGGGGCAGCAATCGTTGTCGGATCGCCGGACAAGTCGTACATGTACCCGTTGTGGTATGTCAAATGTGGGTAATCAACTATTTGTATCATGCCGTTGCTGCTAAGGTTGAAGGAAGGAAGCGTCCCCGACAATGAAGCGTAACTGCCCCCACTGGCCGGAACACGCGCCAAAGCCCCCGCTACATTCGCCACGTAAACCATACCTGTCGGGCTAACTAAAATTCCATAGATTGTGCTGCTTCCTGAAAATACTACAGCGGTGCTCCATACTATGCTTCCGTCACTTATATTGAGTTTAAATAAACCGCCATCGTATCCCACATAAATGAAATTACCTTTCACGGTAACGGATGAGGCTCCACCTAGCGCGCTGTGTCTGACGTTGAAAACTTGCGTTAGCGTATTCCCTGCCAGCGATACCCTGAGAATATCTGTGTTATTAGAGTTTTGACACCACAGATAAACGGAATTTGATGGATAGTCATAGATTGCGCCCGTTCTGCTGCCGGATAATTGATAAGTTTTAAGGGCATTTCCAGCCTTATCAATTTGCTTGATTATGGCTTGTCCAGAACCAGGCTTATATACGACAAGCGTGTTACCCATTGTCATAAGCGGAACGGTCTGCGATTCCTGAAACGGGTAAAACTCCCCCCACGGCCCTTGAACGTTTGTTGGGTACACATCTTCTCCCGGCTTAAACCCAAGAACGATAGAACTGATTTTATTTGCTAAAACTGTGAAAGTATCCGATGCACTCGCGGCAACACCCTTGCCAGTAATCGCGGCCGCGATAGCCGTCCTACCGTTACTGGCTAACAGAAAAAGCTCGTTTATTGCAGCGACAAGGCTCCCCTTCGCAGTAGTGCTAAGAGTCGCGCGGTCGCCTACTTCCAGCCGAACATGTCCTGTAGTGGCTATTTGTGTGTTGTTAGTCCCTGCCGCCGCTGTCGGTGCTGTTGGTGTGCCTGTTAAAGCAGGTGATGCCAACGGTGCTTTTTCATTATTTAATTGTTCTAAAGTTTTTACCGGCGACATATCCCACTGAGCTTTACCTGTTATGCGCTTCACCATATTCCCCAGCATTGATAGGTTATTGGTCAATGTTGCCGCTAGAGCCGCTGCTGCAACATTGTCGTTAATCGTCCGGTTGCCAATTTGAAGGTCGGTAATGGAATTATTAGGAATGGTGACATCTACATTTTCAAGAGCCTGATGCAGCTCGGCAATTGCTCCGGCCGCAGTCTTCGCGGATGTCGGAACGGTGGACATGTCCCCGACGTCGGTTTTCAATGCCGCTTTATCACGCAATTCCTTAACGACTTTGGAAAGCCGTGTGAATAGCCAGTTAAACCAATCCGCAGGCGGCTTTTCCGCAGCTTGGAAACCCGCGGTCTTTTTACTTTCCGGTGGCTCTACGCCTGCAGCCTTCCAATCTGGCAATTTTTCTTCGTACACAAAATCCCCTCCTTATATTGGTAGATCATCTTCGGTGCCTGGACTGTATACCGCGCCCAAATAACCGCCAATCGTGCCGTCGATGTCCGCAAATCCAGCATCGTTATCTATCTCAACCGCGTTCGGAATGGTTGAAAAGGCGAATGTGCCTGTAAGCTCTATTACACCGACACTCACGCCCGCAGCCACTGTACGCTGCACGATGCGTGCAAACTGCACCGGGGACATACCTACCGCATTAATTCGTTCAATCGGCATTTGCATAAGGGCAATTGCAGCTGGTTCCGGATCGACAGGATCAGCCCATTTTTCGGTGATTTTAATTTCCGAGTATGGGCAGCCTAGCGCCGTCGCAAGCACCATTATGATATTGTTGATATCCCCTTTTGACATGTTGCGTGCGATCTTAGAACGCAGCAAAATACGATAAACCTCGTCTGTCGCTGTGCCACGCGGCTGAACGGCATTCACTCCGATACGGTCAAGCGTTGTGCCTTGTGCCTGGTCAATGTCCCGCCAGTCACCTATACGATTTTGCGTCTCCTCGATTTTGGCGAGCTGGCCCGCAAATATGGACATAAGCTTGCCGATATTGCTATCTGGATTTTTGACAAAATGGTCTGATAGTCGGGAAAGCATATCCTTTGCCGTAATCATCGCGTCACCTCAATAGCGGTGTAATGGATCTGTGCGACCTGTTGCGGCTCTATTGCAATATTGTCCGACGTCCAAGTAACTCCGTCCGTAGACTGCTGAATATTAACGTCCTCGATCCCTTCCACCTTATAGGCTGCTGCCACCATGCGCGAGTAAATGACATCATCGCCCATATTAAGCCCCACATAGAGTTGGCCGTCGGAGTCGGTACCGCCTATATACTTGACGATGGCGCTGATCAAATCGGCGTCTCCGGCCGCAGGATAGCTGTTGTTAACGGCCAACTGCACTTTGACGTGTACCTGCACCTCTTCGGCGTAACTAAAAAACATCGTATGGACATTGCCTGACAGGTCGTTAACCTCCACGCTCTCGCTCCCGAACGGCTCGATGCCTACAGCTTTAGTTTCAAGAATCGTTTGCCCGATATCGGAAGCAGCACCGCCCAAAACGTAAGCCTGGAATGACTTTTCTGGTCGCCCAGCAGAGTCCGGCACATTTTTATAATTCTCGATCACAACAGCCGCCCTCACACCTGCTGTACTAAGCAGAGCGCTTCGCAAGCTATCCAGCGTAGATGCCCCGCCGTTAGCCACCGACAAATCCCAGCGATCCCGAAATTCGACGTCCGTCTCTTTCTCGCGCCCGCCGCTTGTTGCGACAGGATTGGTGACGGCTGTTATGTCCGGGTCTGGATTGGCAATAACAGTAATTGCCCCAGCTCCAACGTTGCCGGATAGCCCCGCCTCAACAGCTTCAACCGCTACCGTGGCGACTCCGCCGCTGGGTATAACAACCTCGGCTGTCGTCTCAAAATAAACGTCCGTGCCGGTCGCCGCCCGCCAGCCAATGGGTATGACTTTCAGCTGCGTTCCCGTAATTTCGATTGATCCGGTCGCGAAGTCCGATTGAATGCGCGTGATACCGATATAAGGCCCAAGCCTGTCCAAGCTTACGCCCTCTGCCGTGTTTTTATAGCCGCTGTTATAGACAGCCTCCGCATTGCTCCAAAGGAATGCCATGAACCACGCGACCAGCCGCAGCAGGATACCCAGTACGGAACGTTCTGACGTGTTTATTTCATCACCGAATGCCTCTTTTGCCTTGACTTCCATTTCCGCGAAAATGTCAGCGAAGCGCTGCCGCTTGAATCCAGTGCTATCCAGCATCTAATGCCACCTCCTCGGCAATCGTCTGACCATCAACAGTAGTGGCCGTAAATGTAATTAGCTGCTTCCGCGCTGCCTTGTCTTGCTTAATGGCAATGTCGTCCACCGTCGCTATAAAATCAAGTTGGTGGATGCCTTCGCGCAGTTCCTCTATCATTTCATCCTCGCTCAAAACTTTGCCGTTGAAAACGGTGTAATCAATGCCTTTGTTCGGATCCAAAAACCATTCATTTTTATTTGTACCTAATGTATCCCGCAGGCATTGCGCCCGCTCCTCCTGTCCCTCGATCAGCGCAAGATCATCGCCACCGAACACCAAATCCCCATCAACCATTTTTAATGATTTCACGTCTCCACCTCACAGCGAAGCCGGGAACACCCCGACTATTACCGCATCATTTTTGTTGTGCTGCCGCGAGCTGTCAGGGCTGGCGACCTTGCCGGACATGCCGTTTTTAATCTCCTGATCAGCAAAGACGACAAAAACAATATCCCCCACCTGCAGCACCGGCTTATATACTTGCGGGACTCCGTTGTTAACGGAATACCTCTGCCCCAGCGCAGGAACGTTTTGGATTGGTGCCGGATCGCCTGCCCCACTGCGTATTAACGGCTGCACCGTCGCTTTGCAGCTCGCCGCGTCAAATTTAAGCACTCTGCATATCGTCGCTACGTTTAGGCCGCCTGCCTGCTTGCCCTGCATGCTTTGTAGCAGAACTGCCAGCGTACCCGCTGGATTATCCTTCATAGCACTGTGTCCACGCTGGTCGTAAAGTCGCCCGTCCGGCTGAACGTATGTGAGCCGCTACGAACGTGTACACGGCCATTGAAGACAAGGCTTGTCAGGTCAATGGCTGATGCAGTTGTAATCCTGTATTGCAGCTGACTTGTCAGCCTATAGCCCTTGCTGCTGTCGTCCTCTTGGTATTCCGGCGTGCCGATCAAGCCGGTATTCGCTGACAACTTAAACAAGCTGTCCGCGCCGCTGCGAAGGTTACGAACGTACAGCTTGCCTTTGTTGATGTAAACGGATGTTTTGCAGTCCTCTGCCACCTTGACAATGATCTCTGTGACCTCGCCACTGGCTGTGTAGCCATCCATATACCGATAATCCTGCACCAAATCAAACTGAGCTATCGGAAGCCCTATTTGCCCCGCCATGACCTTGATAATGTAACTGGCAAGCGTCTTTTCCGCGAAACTCACGTCTTTAAGCGTGCGCTTTGAAAGGTCTTCGCTGTCCATGACATTGATGGTCGTGATTTTGTCCACGCCTTCGCGCACCGTCCGGACAGCCGACACAAAACCATGCAGGATAACGCCCACATCGCCTTTATACCCGGCGTTAATCATGAGTGTTTCGCCCCGCTTGATCTTGTTGACGGTTTCGGCCGTCAAATTCCATATTTTAATCTCGGACTCATTGGGCAGCGCGTCATCATCAAACGGAACGCTGCCTTCCAGCGCGAATTTATCCATTGAAAAGGTCATTCCCGCGACCATGACCTCAACAACCCGCCCGAAGTTGCTCATTCGACTGCCTCCTCATCGATGATATAAAGAAACACGCTCGTTGAGAGCGTGTCGTAGTTTACTTGCGAGCTACCGCCCGACAAATCCAATGGCAATAGGGGATAGGCCGGATAGCGATTGTCCTGTATGTCGGCAAACAATGGGACGCCATAGACCAGCTTGACGCCCACGGCCAGCACCTCGCCGTTACGCTCCAAATCAACCGTATAAAAGTCGTGATCGGCGTTGTAATGGACCTCGAAGGTATACATTTCTTCCGCAAGCGATATGTCAAACCGATACGGAACAAGCTCTGTTTCAATCTCCACATAATTCATGCTGGCGTCGCCCACTTACTTCCAGGCTTAAATTTGACGACCTGTGTTTTAGGCTTGTCCTTGCTGCTGGTCGTCTTGCCCGTTGATGTTTTTGTTTTGGTGGTTGTTGTCTTCGTCGTTGACGTTTTGGTTTTTGTCGTTTTGGTCCCGCTGTTAATAATCGGGGCCGCTTGCGACTTAACCGGCGCGGGAAGCTCGCCCGCAGCTGACGACTCGGCCACACGAATTTCTAGAATAGTGAATGATATGGCGTATCCATTCCCTACCTGGTACGTGTGGCTTGTTGTAAGATCGGTTATGACACCGTTAAATGCGTTGCGCCCCACGAATTTCACAATCTTGCCGCTGTCGGATGCAGCAATGAGATAGGCCCGAATCTTGGAAGCGTTCGGGCCTACTACAAAGCCGCTAAGGCCGATTGTGCGCGCCTCCCGCTGCACATGATCGGTAACGGCTACGCCTTTTTCAACAGGCTGTCCAGTAACAGTATTGCTGTAGGTCGGGTCCTCGTTCTCGATCATAATGTAATGCCCGTCTAACTTCGCCATTAGCCCGCCCCCTGAACATTAAGGATGCGCCCAGCTCCATCCAAGATGGCTTGAACCTGCCTAGCCACCTCTGCAGCAATGACGCTTGCGTTTTGGGCAGCTGCGCCGCCGTCCCCGCCGCTTACATTGATGTTGATTTCAATTTTCGCTGGTTGGCTTGCTTGACTCGCATACCTTGCTGGTGCAGCCGCTGGCGCTTTAGTCGGCGCCGACACGTCCCGTTGCCTGCTGACAACCTCCTCGGCCAAGCCTGTCGAAGCGCCACCTACACGATCCTCAGTGCCTGCGATACCTTCTGCAAGTCCTTGCCCCGTGTAAAACCCGACCTCCATCATCACCCGCGATGGCGAGTGAATATCCAGCACGTTTTTAATGCCGTCCGTTATGCCGCCAGCAATATCCTTGATCTTGTTAACGACAGCATCTTTCATGTTTGCTATCCCGTTAATCAGACCTTGGATGATGTTGCGCCCAATCTCCGTCAAATCAATGCCGCCAAGGAAGCCGGTAATACGGTCCCAAATGCTTTTAATCGTGTTCCATATACCGCTAGCAGCATTCGAGACACTGGTTTTAATGCCTTCCCATTTCTGCTTAACGATGTTCCATACAGCTGTAAACGCGGTCGTTGTGAAGGCCTTTATTTGATCCCAATACTTAAAAATGAGGAGGTATATCCCCAGCACTGGCCCCAATACAACGGCCAGAATGACGACGCCCCATTGCCTTATGAAAGCAACAACGGCATTAAAGGCATTCACGATCCAATCTTTGACCGCCGTGAAAATCGACACGGTGAACGTCTTAATCTCAGTCCAATATTTAACGACCAGCGCTACCGCTATGCCGATTGGTCCAGTTAGGATAATCAGGATCGTCGGCCCCCACCTCTTGAAGAAAGCGACGATGTTGTTAAAAATGTTGACGACACCCGTTTTGAATGCTGCAAATTTCTCCTGCAACCATGGCCCGATCTTTCCCCAATTTTTAAATACTAGGATAGCCGCAACGACTACCGCGATAATTGCCAGGACAATCCAAGTAATCGGGTTAGCTAAGAAAGCCGAATTAAGCGCCCATTGCGCCGCCGTCATGGCCCATGTACCGACCGTAGATGCAAGCATTACAGCCTTTTGAGCAACCCAAGCAGCCGTTGTAGCTGTAATGGATGCGACCGTCTTCCAGCCCTGCAGGCCGTATTGCACAATGGAGACAATCATTTTTCCGGTCATAATGGCTGCCGACTTGGTTGCCTCTACGCCAGTTTTAATAAGTCCAGCAATAAAGCTTCCGGCCATTTTTGTTCCGGTGATTGTAGATTGTACGCCTGTATTTATGAGTGCTGGCAGAAAAAACAATGTAAGGATTCCGGCTACCGCTAGAATCGTCGTTTTGTTCTCTTCTAACGTTTTTGTCACGTCCTGAAACGAACTAACGACTTGATCCTTGAAAGCCAGTACAGCAGGCGTAACCTCGACGGCTTTGTCATAAAGGAAGCGAATAGCTTGCCCAGCGTAATCAATGCCCTTGCCTAGTGCGTCACCTATCGCCGCTCCGGCTGCCTCAATTTGCGGTTTATGTTCCGATAGCCATTGTGCAAACTGCGTGAGTATCGGCAGCACCTTTTCACCGATCGGTATTAAAATCCCGACCTCAAGCTGCCGGCCGAACATGGCAAAGGCTTCGCCAGGCTTATCAAATTTTATTTGATTCAGCTCTTCTAGACTCTTTCCAGCCATGTCAAATTGACCCGAAGCATTACCCATTGCCGCAACGACATCCGATTCCAAATCCTCGAATTTCGTCCCCAGAAGCCCAATACCTACCTGATTCCGCAGAACCGGATCTTCTATGTCTGATATCATTTGGAAGACTTGTGTAAATGCCGCCTTTGCATCAGGCCCGCCGCGAGCGAATGTCTGCATCATGGCGTCAGCATTTAAGCCAAGCATTTCAAATGCCGTTGTGGCCGTTTCGCTACCGTCTTTTGAAATGATCGTAAATTCTTTAACGGCGTCGGCTACTAAATCGACGTTTCTAGCTCCGCCTGCTGTACCAGCTGCCAGAGTGTCGAACATTTCGTTGGCCGTGAATCCCAGCACATCAAAATAGACGCTGTATTCGTTGGCTGTAGCCAGTAAATCCCCGCCTATATCAAGCCCTTTTTGCTTACCTTGAGCCAACAGTTCGAAAGCCTCTGACGTTGTTATGCCGAAGTTTTCTACCATTTTCTGAGCGCCCAGCATTGATTCCCCGATATCAAATTCGAAAGCATCCCTTAATAGGATCGCTTCCCGCGTCGTCTTCTCCAACTCCGCACCCGTTTGCCCCGTAACCTGTTGCACCGTCGAAATGGCGCTGCCTAAGTCGTTCCAGTCCTCGCCAAAGTTCCCGCTGTACAGGTTTTTGGCTATATCTCGCGTTTCTTCCATTTGAGCTGTCGCTGTACCTGTCGCACTTTGAACATCGCTCATGGCCTTTTCAAAGTCACTTGCAGCCGACAGGGCAGCAGCGCCTATTCCGACAGCCGCCGCTGCCGCTGCAAGCCCCAGCCCCACAACGCCTTTCGTTAATGCTCCAATCTTGGTGTCAGCCTGCTGGATGCCCTTTGTGTTCGTCTTAAATCCGATGGCATACATCAGATTCCCGATAATGCCGCCAGCCATCAATCCCACCCCCTAACCAACAAAAAAAGGCGCCCATATGGGACGCCTATTTCCGTTTTTCTAACTTGCGCTGCTGTTCAATGTGGATATCGAGCGCAGCATTTGCCTCTGCGATATCGTCCTGGGTCATATTGTCCAAATCGCTATACGTTATGGACATGTCGGACAGCAATAGCCGCCATTGCGCCCAATTTCGCTCTGCTCTTGCCTTAGCCTGCTTCGGACTCAGCGCCATCGGCTTCATCTTCCTTCACGTCGTCTGGGTCTTCTACTCCCGTCGCGAAGTAGTAGGCTTTATTTGCGACTTGCATCATCTCGGCGTAACTTTCAAAGCTTTCAATAGTCACTTTCGGGCTAACAACGACGAATTTGAACATCTCGTCGCAAATTTTTTCTTCTTGGGGAACGCCGTTTCTGTTTTTTACGCGGTCATTGATTTTAGTTACATTACGCACGCCTGGATGCTGCAGCACGTAATCCTTGCCCTCGATAGTGATTGTCTTTTGGTTTGCCATTTATAATCAGTCCTTTTCGTTTGTTTTTAGTTAAAATCAATATCCATGCATTGCAATTCGAATTCCCGGTCCTCTGCCTCCGCTCCGTAGGAACGGCTTGCTGGTTTTGTTACATATGCTTCGCTAATTGTGATAGTTTCTTTCGGTGTACCTGCATTTACGATATAAACGGGAACTAATTTCCCTGTTTTTGCCAGATTGTCAAGGTATGCAACCTGTGGGCTTGTTTGTAACAGCGTAAAGTTAACAGTTCCCGTAGGGTTGTTGACCTTGTTACGAATTGTGTCCCCTTGCGCCCCTACCTTTATCTCAAAGTTGTTTTCGCTCTTTTCGGCTTCAACGAAGCTATCCGAAAAACCCGTCAAATATACGCCACCTACGGTTACCGTGACGTCCTTCGCATCGTATGTTGTCGCTTTTGACATTTATCGTTTCGCCTCCTACAGCCTGATTCGGCCGCGAATAGTAGTTTGGTGAATAGCTCCAGCGAGTGCAAACCAAAATTCCCCGCCGTTATACGTGCGGTCAGCTCTATCGGCTGCATCCACTTCCGCACGTCCCTTGAATGTTGTGCCGTACATAGGCAAACCGTCTGCGTCAGCGGCAATGATGCTCTGATTAAATGCCTGCTGCAGCCGCGACCGTACAGCTCCCTCGATCTGAGCAATGCCGTTATTGTCGAAGCTGATTTTCGGCATATTATTAAGCAAGGTCTGCACGTCATTTTCAATCGAGAACGTGACATAATCCTTGCTGTGAATAATATCAATGTACTCACCGCTCAACGTCTTGCCTTCGCTTGTCTGCGCCTTACCCGCTTTAGTTACATAAGTATTGGCGCCAGCTGCATGAATCTCATTAAGCTCCGTTGCTGACAGGTCCAACGCCGTTATCCCGTTTAAGGATTTAAATTTCCATGTCAACGATCCGACAGGAGCCGAACCAGCTCGGCCAATCCAAGCAGCATCAGGATAGTTCGTCAACGTCGTATGATAAAAAACTGTCGTCCTTGTATATCCCTTTGTTTTCAACGTAGTGACTTCCGTCAAGTCGCTAGAACGAGTGAAATACTCTCTCGTTTCGTCCAGCTCGATTGCCGCCGCAATCGTATCAACGTCCGCTGCTGTTGTAGTGGTAGCAATAAGAAAATACCAATCCTCTCTAAAAGCTCGCGACAGCACATCTGCTAACGTTTCAGGGTCTGATCCTGTTTTCTGCCGCATTATCGCGATTTCAGCAGGTGAATCACTGCCCTGATTGAACAGCGCGTAAGCCGCTTTGTATTCCTCTGTGCTTTCCGCATAATCAACTTTTACCCCGTCCAAATCTGCATAGGATTTATAGGGCTTTCCAGCTGCAGCCGCGCCCAAAATCAACGGCTTCCCAAATCCCAAATTGCGTGTAGGACGGTCAATTTCGATGATTACATTAACGTCTTTCAATTTAGCCAATCGGCTCAACTCCCTTCAAATTTACCGTTTCTAACGGCCACAATTCGCTTTCTATAACATTCGACGTCCTGAACTCTACCTCAAAGCCGTTTCGGCGCTCCCATTCGTCGCCAAGCTGGATATCAAGATTGCCTGACGCCCCAACCCTTACCACAACCGTTTCGGCTTCGTCCTTAAGCAGCCAATGCCCGGCCGTCAAGAACCAATCACGGGCTTTATTTGCAAGGTTGACAGCGCCTGACCTATCCAAAGCGTTGCTTTGAAATATAACCGATAATGGCACGGTTCCCGACTGTATCAGACGGTTATCCTCGACGGTCGTCGCCATATGACCGACTACTGCGCCCTCATCATCGAAGTTGTACGTCAAAAAGGGATAAGCCGGTAACGCGCCTATCCCATTCATTTCAATGACTTTGCATTCAAGGTGTGCTGCCAGCCCTTCAATCATCACCTGTCTGATTCTTTCGAACTGGATCATGACTGCTCACCCTTTTCAACTTGTATTCATTTACATCACTATAGGCTTGCCAATCGCTATCAACATCCACCGTATACTGCTTGCCTTGATGCTCTACTATATCGCCGTTTTCATGGCGAAAACTAGAAAATAATAATCGGTCGTCCAGATTATAGCGACCTCCATCGCTTTGCAGCAGCCGGTCGCCCAACGGTTGAACAGAACCGCGCAAATCAATTCTAACAGCCTCCGGTGGGCGATATACGCCTACGGAATCATAATCCCCCTTACCTTGACGGATAAGGACATAAGGAACTTCGTAGCGTCGTAGGACGCCCCCAAATCTAAACCTCATAGTTACCTCCCGACCTTTCGGGCGATTTTGAATGTAATAGATTCGCGTAACTCATCATCGGATACAAGCAGCTTCCGCCCCCGCTTATACCTAGCGTAAACAGGAGACAGAGCCGGTTGCTTAATACGATCAAAATTCTTAATCATACGCTGCTTCGCCACTTCTCCTATCTCAGCAAATAGTGCCGGAACCATTTTGTTGCCCAATGCAATTTCGGTAACTCCGCTGCGCACCAGTTTACTGATTGCAGCCTGCGCCTTCTTCTTTCCCGTCCCGATAAAACTACGGGCAGGGATGCCCATTTTTACGCTGCCATACTCATGCACACCGGCGACCATAGCCAACTCAGCTGATCCCTGCATACCAACAAACACCTTTTGCTTTGTCAGTGGCTTCAATCGACGAAGAAGCAGCGCTAAGTCCTCATCGCCCGTGACCTCGACATTGGCTCTCCTGTATCTAGCCATTTATACCCCGCTCCCAACGTAAGGAGATATGAGCGATATGACGGCTAACGGCAAACTGGGCTTATCATCGGCGTAAGTGACGTTAATGTTTCCGACTCGCTCCGCCTTCACGCCCGGACTCCTCATAAGCATTTCAGCATAAAGCATGCATGCCATCTCTAAAGGCTTAGGTAGTGTAGGCTCTGGCGCGTCCTCCTCATCGCTCGGAAGGATGTAGCCTGCCGAATACTCAGCCCGAATCACCCTAGCCCCACAGGGCCAGCCTGAACGCCTGAAAAGCATGCCGTTATCCGATTCCATTGAATATTCGTTCTCACTGATAGGCTCGCCGCAAACAAGCACCTCAGCAACCGATCGAATCGGGTAATGACGTAGGCGCAAAAATTGCGCGCCTGGTCCGTCCAAGGTTTGTACATGCGCCTTTAAGCCAAATTCTCGGTTACACTCTCGCTCGATAGCCTGCGACGCCGCCGCAATCGCCATTCTCAACGCAAAGTCGCCCTCAGTATTCCACTCAGGAATGCCGAGAGCTTCTTTCGCCCGTTTGACGGTCGTCAGCATTACTCGTCCGCCACGGTAACGCCAGTAAGAATAACAATTGCGTCCTCATTTGCTGGCTTGCCGTCGAAACGTTGAGTAACGCGAGTCAGTGTCGTGTCATTTTCAAAAGCGCCAGCGCCTTCATCTGTGGTTTTAGCTTCCAAGACTTGGCGATCAAAGAAGTAATAGCCGACTGGGAAATTACCGAAAGCGATTTTGGTTTTTCCAGCCACTGTTTTTATATCGTCGTACACATCGACCGGATAGCTGAACAAAGTGAAAACATCTGCTTGTGTTGGGTCAGGCACCAGCACACTTTTGCCGTCTGCATATTTCATATCTGCCAGCGCTTCGGTTGCTGCTGTATTCATAATCCAACGCGCACCGCTGCGATATGACGCATCCACCATGTTTTTCAGCTTCCGCAGCGTTTTAATATCAATAGCAGCTGGGGCCGCCAATGTCCGGTATTTAGTTGTTGTAAAAATACCTTCGCTCGCATTTTCCCCGCCAGCTCCGTTGAAAACTTCATCGTTTTCTGTATTGCGTGAAATTTCGGTGTACCAGTCCATAAGCTCATCGCTAATATTAACCGCGCTATCTGCAAGCAGTTCATTCGTCACTTCGAAAATGCCGCCGTATTTATGAACCTTGTATTTAACCTCGGTGTATACTGGCGTATTTTCTTTATCAATCGGTGTTTTTTCATCGTAATTTTTCAAAAGCATGTCGGTGCCTTTGCGTTTGGGCCTGCTGCCGGACAATGTGCCTACCGGCTTAACGGCGACCAGGTTACGCACGGACCGCTTTGTTGTTTTTTGGAGGATAATTTCCTTCGTGTCGTCTTGGGGAACAAGGATGCCTCCCGCCGTTTTATCGCCTTCTACCATTGCCCGCGCTTCTGCTTGCGCGTCTTTGAAGGCCTGACGCTCTTCGTCGGTAAGCTCCGCGTTTCGGCCGAATTTCAAATATTTTTCATAGGCGCTGCGATATTCTCCCCTTGTTTCCTCCTCGTTATTTTCGCGTTTCTCCTTCTTGCCGCCCTTCATTTCAAGCTGCTGAGCGCGTTCCTCAACCTTAATTTCTTGCTCCAGCTCGTCCGACTCGGTTTCAAGCGCGACAAATTTGCTATCCTCTTCGGCAGTAAATCCGCGCTTCTCCGTTTGGGCCAGTGTCACCAAAGCCCGCATTTCATCTTTCTTCTCAGCCAATTTTCTGCGCATCTCCATCAGGTTCTTAAACAAATAGCCCAACTCCTTATATTTTTAATTTTCGCAAACGCATTTCATGTTCCCTCATGATTCTGGCTGTCTCAGCAGCTGCAGCAGCCTGCCGCGCTTCCTCGGCCACTTGTGGGCGTGACTGGAAAACCTCCTCGGCCGAACGAATTCCCACGCTGGATTGTGGATAGGCTGGCATGGTCACCGGGCTAACCTCAAAAAGTTCCGCCTCCGTAATCGTGCGAATTGCCATATCAGGATTCGATTCGTCCCAATTTTCGATGACTGGCCGAAAAATAAAAGACGATCCTCGCACGTCTCCGCGCTCAATCGTCTCCATGTATTTCTCCGCCCAGCTCGGCGGTGTTATTTCGTAGCGAAGCCCTAAATCGTCCTCTGTAAGTATCAACGTGTTCGGCGTGCGCCCTAATACCTCTCGGCTATCATGTTGCCATGATGCATAAACATCCGGATTGATCAAACTGGCTGAAAAGGCCCCGCGTGAAAACCGCTCTTGAAAATAACCATAAATCGGATTAGAGAGCTGGTCCCATCTAACGGCATAGCCTACAATTTTAGCCGGCTCTCCATCAATCCGCCTCACTTCCAAGCGGCTCCCCTGCAGCAGGGTTTCCCTCTGCTCCTTCGTCTCCTTCATTTTTCTTCTCACCTCCTTCGTTTGTTTTACCAACCTCAGCCATATTGAGTGGCTGCAAATAAATGTCGCCGCCTTCAATTGGATTCATGTTTTCCTTCTCTCGTATGTCGTTAACCGAGAGCCAGCCCCCATTGCGTCCGATGTTGTAAGCTTCATACCGAGCCTTTGTCTCTCCCCGCAACAAACCATCAAGCAAAAACTCAGCAAATAAGCGTTTGTGTTCATTTGCCGTGAACAACTTCCAGTTAATCGTTTGCTCCCACCTGATTAGCCAAGGCCGGACAGTATGGGTAACAAAATCAATGCTCTGCTGCTCAATGTTGCTAAACGTTGCCCGTTCCAAATCCGCCATCATGTGTGGAGGCACACGAAAAAGACGCGCAATTTCGAGAATCTGGAATTTGCGTGTCTCCAGAAACTGCGCATCATTTGGTGGGATTGTATTTTTAGCAAAGGTCATGCCCTCTTCCAGCAGCATGAGCCGATGAGACTTCCCAAGCCCTTCGTATTTTTCCTTTAACGACTTGCTCAAACGTTCAAATGCTTCATCGCTTAGCGTCCCCTCATGCGTCACTACTGCACCGACATTTGTTCCATTCTCAAAAAACTCTGCACCGAATTGCTCTGTCGCCAAAGAAAGATCAATCGCTTTCCTTGCCCAGCTAATAACGGATATACCTTTCGTGCCGTCGAAGCCTAGTCCTGGAATGTGGAGCATCGCATAGAACGGCACGTTATGATGTTTGCCGTCTTTTGTTGCAACGTGAAAGTAAGGCGATCCCTCCTCCGTTTCCATGTGCGTAACCCTATAAGGGGGTATCGGCCAGAGAGCAACAACCTCGCCGCGCTCATCAAACTCTATTTCGGCATAACAGTTCCCCCATAAAAGGATGTGGGCCATCATGGTTTCGCGAAAGGTGAACGCCGTCATTCTAGGATTCGGCCTTTTCCCTAGCAGCTCAGATACAGAGTGGTTAACCCGCTGCTTGCCGCGTGGATTGAGACGCTTATAAACAGGGATCGGCAGCGAAGCTACTGTTTCCGCCAGTATCCGAACACACGTCAAAACAGCCGTCGAACGCATGGCCGTCTTCTCGGTCACGGATTTACCGCCTAGTCCTAATGCATCCAGAAACCATTTACTAGGATTCTTTAAATCACTCGGCTGACTTCGCTTCCCCAATAGCTTTGATAAAAATGGAATTCGCAGTTTTTACACCCCCTCTCATTAGATCACCCTGACTCCTCGATCTTCGTAAACGGACCTCTTTGGCTTGGCAGCATTGGATAACGTAAGCTTATGTGCATCAATCACAGCGTCAACCGGATCAATCCGTTTCGTTTTTTCTGCTGGGTTCTTATCAATCTTGATTTCCCCGAAACTGTTGCTGACCGTCTTGGCGTTCGCCATGCTCCATGTCAGCAGCTTGTTTTTCCGGTCATAAATCACGTTCTTAGCTTCTGTTTCCAACCTAAAATCGACAGTAGCATCATTCAAGCTCTTCGCACTTTGAACAATCTCTACCAAATCAACGCCAAACTCTTCCAAGTCAGACAAAAAGGCATCTGCGTTATGTGGATCATACGCAATGCCTTGTAGTTTGAGATTGTACTTTTTAATTAGGTCCCGATAGTACGCCAAGATGTATTTGTAATCCGTCTTAACCCCGCCCATTGTCTCTGTTGGAGTTAACAAGCCCTCCATGATCCACATGTCATATGGCGCAAAGTCGCTTTTGACATGCTCATCCACGCGTGCTGCAGGTATCCAACTGTGCGAATGAATATAATACTTGCGCTGCCCGTCGATATCCAGCGGAAATTCTAAAGCGCCGCTCGTTAGGTCACCGCCAGAAGAAAGGTCCAACCCCAGATAACATTGCTTGCCTTCCATGTCTGCGATAGTAGTATCGGATTCGCAGGCTATCCAGTGTTCCATATTCATGTACTGAGAATCGCTGAATTGAACCCATCTGTTAAGCGACTTGGTTAGGAAATTGCGAAGCTCCTCGCCTTGCTGAACCTTGGCTTTAATGGCTTCGGTTCTCAAGTTCTCCAATGTCTCTGGCGTCCAGAGTGGGTTGGCTTTCGGCCAGTTTGATTCGTCCCAAATATCGTCATCCTTGTCCAGCTCGCAAATGAATATGAATTGCGTTTCATCAGCATGAGCGCCGGACAAAACCAGCTTGCAATACTTATACAGTTCGTAACAAGGCCCATTGATGTTAAAGCCGGCCGTTGTGATAACGGATATAAGACACTGTTTCAGTTTCTTTGTACCATCCGCCAGAAGCTTGTACATCTGGTTATCCTTATGCAAGTGGTATTCATCGACGCTTGCAAAATATGGACGGAAACCGTCAATAGATTTCGTGTCTCGTCCGAGCGCCCTGATTTCACCTTTGGAAACGGTGCATAGGATCGTGCTTTTATAATCCTTCACGTCAAAAAGACCGGATTCGTATTCGTCTCCGGCTAGTTCAGGATCGGCGTCAATAAACTTGATGCATTCTTTAAGTACAATCCGCGCCTGCGCTTCCTTGGTTGCTGTGCAATATACTTGCGGATAGTTGTAACCGTCAAAGTTTCCGTAAAACAGGGCAGGCACGGCGTTTCCTAGCGACTTTCCGTTTTGCCGAGCTACCTGGATGTACGATGTTCGGAAGCGTCGATAACCGTCCAGCTTCAACCAACCATTCCAACTCCCGAACATGAAGTCTTGGAAGCCCCACAATTCCAGCGGACCCGGTGCCTCTCCCTCGGCAAGCGTTAGGGATTCGGCAAACTCAATAATTTCATGCGCCTTATCTGGATCAAACACGTAAGGAAAATCTTCCTGACCTTGCCTATCCAAGTCGCGTAGGTGACGTTCGCACGCCTGCCGATGAGCCTGACCGGCAATGATCCTTCCAGACGTAACCTCAAGGGCGTAGGCCGTTACCCTGTCTGTCTCACCAACCGTGTTGTAAGGGTAAATCTGAGGATTAGCCACTTCGGTTTCCAAACCTTCCGAACCTGCTTATCTTCTCTTCCTTCGCTTTCGGCTTCGGCACATTCTTCACCTTGGACAACGGGTTCAGGAACAAACGATCCTGCATTTTCAGCAGCATGTCCATTTTCTTATTGACCGCTGTCTCAATTTTCAGGATACCTTCCATAGAAGCCAGCTGAGCAAGGTACTTTTGCGCCCTCAATCCATACTCATTCAAATCCTGTTCCGATTCCTCGGCTTTTCGCGTTAATTCATCGAAATATTCCTCAAATACATAATCTTCAATGGAAATTCGCTCGATTTTTTGGTACTGTTTTAGCAATTTTTCATACTCTGAAAACGTCCTGCAGTACATCCCCAGCAGCCCTATGTCAGAGCTTGAAAGTAAATTCGTACCCTCCGCAGCTGCAGCCTTATAATCCTTCATGCATTGTTTCCAATGCATGAATGCGACCGCATCATCCTTTACAAATACTGGCGGTTTAAGCTTTTCCAATTCCGTTTTTCCAAGCTTGACCTCTCCATCTTGCCGAGCTTGAATCTGCGCTTTAGTCAATCGGTTCGGGTTCCCCTCCGCGATGTGGAGCCCGATCGGTTTGGCGTTTCTCCCCATCAGGGACACCCCCTAATCTCTAAAAAATTAATAAAACGAGTTTTTGCGCGAAATGAGTCCGATGCGGTCTAGAAGGCTAAAATTTTTCAGCTTTTTTGGCCCCCTACCTTTTTGAAAAAAAAAAAAAAAATAAAATAAAATAAAATAAAAAAAGGTTTAAACTAAAGCAAAATCCGTTTCAATAGAGACAGAGACCTTTGCTATTGAACCTAAGACTGCTGCTTTAGCTGTGCCGGACAAGCAATCAGACTCCAACAATTGGCGCAGCTCACTCAGATATTTAATCTTCAAATCAATTTCCGTTCTACCCATTCCCGAACCCTCCATCTTCCTTGGCCGTCTTGACGCTATGACATGAAGCACATAGCGGCTGCCAGTTGGCACGGTCCCAGAACAGCGCCTTGTTTCCCTTGTGTGGGATGATATGGTCAACTACAGTGGCAGCAGTAATGCGTCCTCGCTCTTGGCAGCTCAAGCATAACGGTTGCCTCTTTAGATAGGCTGCGCGAGCCTTACGCCACTTGTGATCATATCCCCGATCTGCCGATGAACCGCGCTGCATATCATAGCCACGTTCATGCTCTTTGTGTTCGTCGCAGTAGCCGGTTACTGTCAGGCTCTTGCATCCCATCTTTCGGCAAAACTTCTTGAGTCCCATAGCTGCTTATCCTTTCACTATTTCACTATTACACTATCGCCAAGTGACTTCGCAAGCGTAGCTCGTACTGCTCGAGCAACACTGTTAGGATCGAGTTCGATTCGAACCGTGAAAGGTTTAATGCCTGTAATTTCCGCAAACCTGCTTTCAAGGCGCTGAATCTCTGCCTTGGCCTCGTCAATGAGTACGGCTTTCGAGCTGCCCCATATCGGGTTGCTTGCTACCATTGTGTAGCCCTGACCGCCGCCTCTAAAATCAATAGATTCTGTTGTTTCAGTAACCGCGATAAAATCTTTCAGCCCCATAATGCTATTTCTGATCTTCCGGCCTTCATCGACCTTCTTTTGCATCTCTTCCCATGTGTCGCTCATTAACGCTTCCCCCTTTTCGGAATCGTTCGCTGATAGCCGCGCTATTGCGGATGGCTTGCATACTCCTCCGTATTCATCAATGTACCAGCCTCTTGCGAGTTTCTTTGCACATTCAGCGCTTCGGCACCATTTACCTGGCGACTTCTTGCCACAATGAGCGCACTTGAAAACATCCGTATGAAGCCTCTTTTCGTAAAATAGCACCGTCTCTGTGGGACAGGAGCCGCAATAATCCTTGCAGCCATGTTTAATGCACGCTTTGTGACCGCCAATGGATGTCCCGAAAAGTGAAAATAGCTTATGAATCATTCCGTTCACCGCCTCAAGACAAAATAAAAAGCCACTCATAGGAGCAGCTTGGGTAACCTTATTCGGTTTGCTTCTTGATTTTCTTGTATTCTTCCCTTATGAACTTCCATCGGGCAGGATCTATTTTTATTTTGTCGCCATCTTTGAAATGCATTTCCATGGTAAATTCGTTTAACTGAGCCACGTTATTGAGATTGACTATCCGTGTTTCACTCGCCAAAACAAAGCCTTGATATGGCGACAGCAATTCTGCCAATCCTTCCATGTCTCTAAGAGGAACGTATTTCCCTTTTTTCGTGATTACAACCGATTCGCCTTCCTCTGTCTCATACGCACCGATAGTGTCGCTCATTTTAACAAATTCAGGTTTGTTGGTTTCAATGTTTCTCATTGGAAATTGTACATCTTTCGGCATTTCACTTCTCCTTTACTAGCGTAATTGAGAAGATTGTAGCCGAACGATGGACGAAAAGCAAAAAAGGCGCCAATAATAGCGCCTTTCTGTTATCGACACTTTGCCGCTGGCTTGCTGTGGACCAGCGGCTTAAGTCTCCTTATGAATTTCTTGCACTTTAAAAGCATATCACGATTTTACAATACCGTGTGTTGCACGAATGTTGCATGATTACCGTTTACGCGAACGTTTGGAGCTTCGTGGAATCCGTGAACTCACTCGCCGGATATACTGTTCACTATACCCTAATCTTTCTGCAATGATTTTCAGCGGAAGCCCCAACGCATCCCTTTGATATTCCACCGACTTATCTAAGCCCTCTATCTGCCCTATGACAGCCTCCATTCGCTTTCTTGTCTGTTCCTTGCTTTGTAGCTCGGACAACGTAGCCTGTAGCTCTACAAGGGCTGCATCATACTCTTGCAACGCCTTGTCCAGCGGCACGATAACTGGCTGACCAGCTGACTTTGGCAAACCGCTGTTATGCATCTTGCGCCTGGCATATTTCAGCGCTCGCTCTTGATCGGCAGCTCGCAGCTTAAGCAATTCCAATTCCGTGCAAACATCCTTGTATGCGGAAATTCCTGTTAGATCGCTCATACCGCTGCCCCTTTCGTCTATTTCTTAATCATACTGAATTTGGCTTCAACCTCGATCCCACTATCAAGTAGGATGAAATAAATATTTGCCGGACGTGATTTAATTATTTTGGTTTTGATGCTCATTACTTTACCTCGGAATGGCCCTTTAACATCTTCCGGCTGCCCTAAGTAGGTGGTTACTTCAACTGTTTTACCGATCGTAGGCCGACGCGTTGCAAAAGACATACCAATCTCCCCCTATTCTGGATTCACTCTGTCTAAATTAACGAATTTATTAAACTGCTTCAAAAACACCAGTTCCACCGTTCCGACCGGACCATTACGCTGTTTAGCTATAATGATCTCAATAATATTTTTCTTCACCGATTCTTTATCGTAGTAATCGTCTCGATATAAGAAAGCGACAATATCGGCATCTTGCTCAATAGAACCGGAATCCCGAAGGTCTGACATCATCGGGCGCTTGTCCTGTCTCTGTTCCACGCCCCGACTGAGCTGTGACAGTGCTATTACTGGACATTCCATTTCCTTCGCTATCTGCTTCAACGTCCGCGAGATATAGCCTACTTCCTCCTGTCTGCTCTCACCTGCCCTGCCACGCCCCGAAACCAATTGGAGGTAGTCCAGCAGAATCATTCTTATTCCTTGTTCTTTTTTGATCCTGCGGCACTTCGCCCTGATCTCTGCTACGGATATGGCAGGAGTATCGTCAATTACGATGTTTAAGTCTGATAGACGGCCTGTAGCAATAGCAACCTTTTCCCAATCACTGTCAAGCAGGTTACCCGTTCGGTAGCGAGTGGCGTCCACGTTGCCATCAGCGCAGATCATACGACCTACCAACTGTTTTTTCGACATTTCAAGACTGAAAATAGGTATGACCTCACTCTTAGGTGCGTTCACGCTCTCTGCAGCATTTGTTGCTATATTGAGAACAAACGCTGTCTTACCTACCGATGGCCGCGCCCCTACATATATCAGGTCGCTTTTTTGGAATCCGGCAGTCATGTTGTCCAGGTCTTCAAATCCGGAAGATACTCCCGTTATCACACCATCACGGTGGTTGACAAACCGTATTTCTAAATCTTCAAACACTTCTGGCAAGATGCTTTTCAAGGTTTGATAGGTTTTCGCCTCCTCACCTTGTCGGGTAAGTTCATCCATCTTTATTTGCGTTGATTCAATAATTTCATGAGGGCTGGAAGCTGTTAACGCTTCGTTTAACCGTTCTCTCAACTCCACAATCAATTGACGATGCGTATATTTTTCCTTCACGACTTCGATATAATATTCAATATTTGATGCTGTAGGCGTGTTGCTTATAAGATTAGCCATATACGATACGCTGCTCTGATTAATCCATCCTTTGTCTTGCAGCTTCCCTGTCACTGAACGTAAATCCACTGGCTCATTGGAATCTGCAAGTTCCTGAATTACTTTGTACATACGCCGATGCTGGGTATCGGAAAATTCTGCGCCACACAAAGCTTCAACAGCTTTATCAAGGGTATTTTCAGGGTTGGAAAGGATTGCGCCTAAAATTGCCTGCTCAGATTCGTAGCTTTTATGAAGCGGGTTCTGATTCGCTTCTTCCCAAATCGGAGGTAGGTTGTCCAATCAAATTCAGCCCCCTTCTGATTCGTTCCCTTATTTCGTCAACATTCGTCTCGCTGGGCTTTAACGTCAGTTCTAAATGTTCCAGCTCTTTAGCTTCCAGCATGGCGCGGGTTTCTGCTGCATTCGGCACGTACCGACCGTTGGCCCGTTGTAAAGGCGTTGCAGCTAATATGCCTGGATGAGGCGGAAACGTGTTTTCTGGTTCCAGCGTGTAATTCCGCAAATTCTCTGTAGCTTGTTCAAAAGGCACGTCCGCCAATATAAACCGCCATTCTTCTACCTTGTAATCGTCGTATGCAAAATTGCTGTAGAAATTGCTAATCTTCAAGAAGAGTCGTCTGATTTCCGATTCTTTCACGTTCCTCTGCCTCCTTGATTTTTTCTGCTGCCGTTTTGTTCCTTTCGAATTGTCTATCGTTTGCGTTATAAGGAGTAGTTTGCTTTTTCCCTGCATTAGATGCTTTAATGCACAAATCAGGGTATTTTTTGCGAAGCTTGCTAGGGCTTAATATATTTTGCTGCCAAAACGGATCATCCAGCGCCCATGCAATCACTTGGCCTACCTCGACCTTAGGACGTTTATCAATCTCTATTATTTTCCTGAACTCATCAGCCCATTTTTGCATGTCGGCATCTTTTATTAGGTGAGTCTTTCCGATGCTCTCCACAAAGGCCATAAGCTTATCGTGAAAGAAAACCGCCATTTGGTAATATCCATCTTCCTCGGCATATTTTTTTGTTTGCCGAGAAGAAGTCTTTCTTTCTTTCTTATTATCATTATTATCATTATTGTTTGTGTGCATTTGATGTGCATTTGATATGCTTTCGTCGTGCTTTGGTGGTGCTTTTGAATCCTCGCTACCCTGATATTTGTCATAGTTTACAACGGTTAAATAGGTTTTTTTGGTGGTGCTTTTTACGACCAGCATCCCGTCGTCAGCGAGACACTTCAAGAACCGTGAAACCTTCTTATTTGACCAGCCCCATTTCTTTTCCATGTCGCCAATTGACCAGACGGTTGAACCTCGATCAACAAGCTCTGGATTCCCGTTGTGAACTATTTTTCTTGGCGAGTGATTAACGCGCATAAGAATATCTATCCAAGCTTCATATCTGCTAAATATGCGCTTTTCTGTGTAAAGCCAATGGCTCCGCAACTCTCTATACAGACTGATCCATCCTTCTGACACTTAATTCACCGCCTACCTTACACCGTTTTATGAATTAGGGGATGATGCGTGTTTAAGCTGCACCATCCCGAGAATTTCTATAATTGCGAGTTTTCTGGTTGATCCGCAAAGGTTCTATATTGCTATATTTCCTAATATTGTGTAAGATGTAGGCAATAAGAGACTTTGCGGTCCAACAAATGATCAAATTGCGCGCCTGCCAGGGTCTTAGCAAATTGATCTTTTTTTATGCAATCGAAGAATGTCTTTACAGCCTCTTCCGTTTTAATTTCCACTTTCCTCTTCCTCGCGTTTCTTGGCTTTAAGATTAGCTTTGAAAAACGGCTCCCGCTCCATTTCTTGAATTCTTCCTACGGTTTGAAATAAGCCTATAACAGCATCTTGCTTCGTATAGCAAGAATCTTCTTTTAAAAATCGCATGATCTCTACTACGCTCGCCTTTAGCTCTGCAAGTTGGTTCATCAATAGAAAGTCAATCCCCCTGATATCGGCGCTAGTTATTTCGCGGTCCATTTCGTTCATCCTCCCTGAATATTTTATTGAAGTTCCATGTGGTTACGATAATCAGCATTAGCGAAGCTTAATGCGTCAATGAGTTTGCACATATTGTCTGCTCGCTCCCTGAATCCAGCAGCGTTTTCACGCTCTCCTGCTTCGTCTGCTCGCTTGGCTGCCCAAGTATTGCGGTGTTCCTCTAATGAAAGAGATTGCGAAGCGTCAAGTATATCGTCAAAGCAAAGTGTGCGAATAAGTTTGATTAATGCCGTTTCGTGATCATCCAGTTTTAAAGCCTCTTCTTCACTGGAAATACCAGTAAAGTTGTTTGCAACATTAATCATATCCGGCTCTAGTACATCGCTGTTGAAGAATGCGGCATAGTTGGGGCCTGCGACTCCGACTGTAATCTGGCAATCACTTATTTCCTTGGAGAATTGATGTTCCTTTAATTCAAATTCAAATTCCGTCTCTCCTAACACAACTACTAAAGCGCCGTGTTCATCGCTGTTGATATAATCTGTTTTTAAAGTCGAGTATGGAATAGAGATTCCGCTGCTGCAGTCTACCCGAAAAGTAACATCGCATTGAATGCAGTTGTTTTGTATAACCTCAAATAAATAAGAAGCTTCCTTTGCAGTGATTGGAGTCATTTGTACATTACCCATTGTTTTTTCTCCTCTATTTTTTATTTTAGCTACCTAGAGCCACACTTCTTGACTGGCGTATTAAAATACGAACGATAATAGCATGCTGGGCCGGACTTCGACTAAACCAGATTCTGGCTAGAGATTCCAGTGTTAGCTCGTCCCGATTCATAAAGTCATTTGTGCTGCAACTGCCTCTATTTCCATTGCAAGGTTCGTAGAGGGTGTCCAGCGGCTTATATAGCGTTTGGCTTCTTCTAACGATTTCAGAGCCGTATTGCAGTAGGAATTTACATTGAAGTATTCTTTATAATCATTCCATAATGCGCGATAAACTTTTCGGCGTAGGCTGCTATCGGCGTAGGCTGCTGACTCTTTACCGCCAAGAACGGTTATAACGCGTTTGCTGCTTGCTTTGTTCAAAGCTCGCTGCTGGCCGTAATCAATTGTTGTGCTGTTTTCTAAATGCTCAAGCCGACTATCCAGCTTCTGAACCTTCACATCCACCGTTAAAATAGCTTTTAATTCTGGACTGAGGTTTGCGAATGGATCTGATTCAGCTTCAAGTAAATAATCCCTTACCGACCGCGCAACAACACTATCACGGAGCAGCATGCCAATCCTTAAAATGGCGCGGCGCGGAATCACGGTGAAAGCTGCTGCATTTTTTCCAATTACACCCATCTGCTTAAAGTAGGTCAGTTCAGCACCAGTTAAAACAAGAAGACCATCGGACTCTACCTCTTCGCGATTATCTTGAATCGCTGCTTCAAGGGTTTTTTTGTTGATCTCGTAATACTCGGCTACCATTTCGACGCTCGCATTCATATCATCAGGTAGCATAATTAATTTCTTAACCTTGTCCAAAACGTCCGTTCGGTTCATGTGCGCTTCTCGCAATGACTTACTTTCGATCAATCCATCACTTTTCGACATACAAATTCCTCCTTTGATGGTTTAAGCTCCTGAATCTCAGTGAGGAAATTCCGGTTCATTTCCCTTGCTGCCCAAAACCTTCAATTCAGTTTTTCGCGGTTCCATTGATATGATGTCGCCGTATTCGTCGAACCTAGCAGAATAGGTTGTGATCGGCTTCCCTGCAATCTTTTCCAGCAGCTTAAACGTATCAATCATCGGCTTTCCATTCTCTTCTTCATACCTGTCCATAAGTATGAACGTATGCTTTCGAAGAATGTCCCCGAGATAACTGTCGTTTTCATCTTCCAAATTTTCAACAAAAATCAATTTCTCAAACTCGTCGTATCCCAATTCGTCCGGAAGACTGGAAAGGGTAACCGAAAAAGGTTCGACAAGCGTTCCATCCCAATGCTTCCTGCCCTTGTTCACGGTTATTACCTGTAAAAAATCATCAGTTTTTATTTTTCCGCCTCCGACAAACAGCGACATTACCGCTGCCCAAAAATCAAAGTCAGAACCAGGAAGCTCCTCATCTAAACTTTCTTTCATACTGTCTCTGTAATAGATGATGTTCTCATAAGCACTTTCAAGATCGGCCGACAAATCAGTTTTCATAAGTTCTTTAGCAGCCAGATCAAGCGCCTTAAGCTCTTTGAAAAATGAGTTGACAACTTCTCTTTCTTTGTAAAATTCCTTTCTTATGGAACGAATTTTCCTGTAATTGATTCGCAAAGTAGCGAGTGCTGTAATAGGGCCGATAACAGGCGTTTCCTTCCACTTATCTAAATCGACGTCAGGGACCACTTTCTTTGCGTCTTCCAAATCTTGTTCTGTCAACGTGTGATAAGACGCTTGCATGAATTTATCGCTAATCTTGATGTTTATTTCAAGCAATTGCAGGCCTAAACGATTACGTTTGTTAATGAATTTATTTAATGCATCTTGCGCCGCTACCGCCCAAGCCTTAAGTTTCATTTGCAATTCTTTTCTTTTCATGTGAACGCTCCTTGAATGATTTATTTTATTTGGGGGCTTGTCCAACAGCGCAACTCCATTAGGAGTTGCTTTTCACAATTTTATAAGTTTGACCAGTGGACATTTCCGCCCAAGCCAGCTTACAGCGGTCATGCAAACCTGCATGTTCTGAGTCAAGCGGATTTATCTCGCGCACTTCATTGACAGTTTTTAAAAATACCGATCTGATAATTAAATCAGGACGTTTTTTCATATCACCATCCTCCTTGGTTGATTCTATGCAGAACAGTTTGTCCGAGTTTACTTCTAAACCGCAGCGACATAACCTAGTTTTAAACTCGGATTCTCTTCAAAAAAAATGATGTCTGCCACATTACATTGCAGAGATTCGGCAATCCTGCAAGCATCTTCCATTTTTATACTAGGTGTATTGTCTTCCCATCTAGCATAAGTGCTTGGATGAACTTTTAGTAATTTTGCCATCTCCTGTTTATTGAGTTTTAGATATGCCCTCCATTCACGGAGGGTTCTTCCTTGTGCCGCCATACCAACACCTCCTTTCGATATACACAGCATATATTAGTTTAAAACTCGGTGTCAACAACAATTTTACCTACTAATATAGCAAAAATTATGTTTAAACTAACTATATTGTGGACATATTAGATTTTTAGTGGTATCGTTAGATTTATCGAGTTTAAAACTAAAGGAGAATCGTCATGTCTAATATCAATTTTGCGGAAAATCTGAAAAGGATTAGAGAAGCAGCTAAAATGACTAAAGCTGAATTTGCTCGCCGCATGGACGTATCCGATGTTACTGCAGGTCAATGGGAAAGCGGCAAAATTAAACCTCGCATGGGTAAAGTAGAGAAAATCGCGGAGATACTCGGTGTCACCACGGATGAATTGATTTTTGAAAGCCAATCATCACCAATAACGAACACATATAAAGCAGTCGGGCAAATACCGCTGATTGGCACCATTTGTGCCGGCGCTGGTTTGCTTGCTGAACAAAATATAGAAGATTACATTTTTTATCCGATCCCCAAAAAAAGACAGCCTGATTATGCGTTGCGCGTTAAAGGCGACTCAATGACAGGCATTGGCATCGATGATGGAGACATAGTTTATATGAGGACAGCAGAATGGGCCGATCACAGCGGCCAAGTTGTTGCTGTATTGCTAGGAGATTCAAATGAGGGAACCTTGAAACGAATTAAATGGTCAGAAGGCTCTAACAAGATATTTCTACACCCTGAAAACCCAAGTCATGAAACGATAGAAGTTTTCCCGAATCAAATAAGAATCTGTGGAGTTTATGCAGGTCATTTCAAATTTGAGGAGGATATCTGATGCGCGTAGCTGCTTACCCAAGGGTCTCGACGGACGAACAAGCTGATAAAGGTAATTCGCTGAGAGAACAGAAAGAAAGGCTAACCGCTTATTGCACTGTTATGGGATGGCCGCCGCCTACTTTTTTTGTTGACGATGGTTATTCTGCAAAGGACTTAAATAGACCAGGCATGCGCAGATTAATTCGCAGAGTAGAAAGCGGGCATTTCGATATAGTTTTAACTACAAAACTGGATAGGTTTTGCCGCAACCTCTTTGACCTCCTCAAACTACTTGAATTGTTCACAGAGAACGATTGCAGCTTTGTGTCCGCCACGGAGCACTTCGATACCTCTACTGCCGTAGGCCGAATGACTATTCAATTACTAGGCACATTTGCTGAATTTGAACGCGAGCGTAACAGCGAACGAGTCACGGACAATATGCTTTCTCTAGCCACCCACACAGACAAAGCCCTAACAATTCCTTGCTTTGGATACGACATTATAGATGGTCGTTATTCAATCAATGATTCAGAATCATTTTTCGTCAATATGATGGTTGAAGCTGGCGAAGACGGCCATGGTCACCGCTCTATTGCAAAAATATTAAACAATGCCGGATCAACGACCAAGAAAGGCAAACCATGGGATCAAACTAACGTTAAAAGGCTACTGAATAACCCTACAATAGCAGGTACGAGAATATACAATAAAACGAAAACCGTTAAAATTAAAGGCAAAACGAAAACCGTAGCCAGAGATAAATCGGAGTGGATCATTAAAGAAAATAACCATCCTGCAATAATACCCATTGAGCGACTGAACGCCCTTCACGATACTTTCAAGTCACGCGCACGCGCCCATAAACATGCCGAAAGCGAAACATACCTACTTACTGGATTGGTGAAGTGTAAGCATTGCGGAGGCGGTATGAAGGGCAGTACAGCACGACACAAGGCAAACAATAAAGACTATATTTACTATCGCTACATTTGTTCCGCTTATACCGCTGGATATGGTTGTAAGCATCACGCCGTGCATCGAGAAGATTTAGAAACGAAAATTATAGATTTCATAAAAGAAATTTCTTCACCTTCAGGAGCAGGACTGGAATTGCAGATATCAAGAACAAACACAGTAAAAGATGAAATAAAAGACATCGAGGTAATGATGGAGAAGATTAACAAGCGAATGCAAAGGCAAATTTTAGCGTTTGAAAATGAATTAATATCGGCTGAGGATCTGCTGGAAGCACGAAAAAGGATTGATTTAGAACGGGATGCTCTGAATCAGGATTTAGAGGCTTTCAAAAATCAGGAAGCTAACCCCGAAGTGATAAGAGCAAAAAGCAAAAAGCTGATGAGCACCATAACGGGCATAGACCGGATTAAAGCCAAAAACGCCCTAAGATCCTTGATTGACACGATTGTTGTAGAGGGACCGTTTTTAGATATAACATTCAAAGGATAGTTTGTGCCTTAATATACATAGGGCGATCCGCTTGCGGATTTATACGAGGATATTGCGGCTGAGGAGAAGGCGCGAGCGACCTATCAGTGGCTGATCGATATGACCGACGACGTCGATTTGCAGGACAGTCTGAAGTTTTTGCGCGAGCGGGAAATTGTCCATGCGCTGCGCTTCAAGGAAGCGGTCGAAATTATTAAGGAGGATCGGGATCAGAAGAAGGTTTATTGAGGAAGGGACAAAAAAAGGAGTAAAGCAGCCACCTGTGTGAGATGCTTTACTCCTCTGATTATTGCTGTGGGTAATCGCTTAAACATCAATGTTCTTAATGATTTTTGCAGGATTGCCTCCCACGACAGCATTGGCAGGTACATCCTTGGTTACTACCGCTCCAGAAGCGATGACGACGTTATCCCCAATCGTAACCCCCGGATTGATGACCGCTCTTCCTCCTATCCAGACATTGTTGCCGATGGTTACCGGCTTGCCAAATTCGGCGCCGGTGATTCGTTCAAACGGATTCAATGGATGAGTAGCTGTATAGATATGTACGCCTGGTGCTATAAAACAATTTTCCCCGATACGAACCTCGCATACATCCAGAATTACACAGTCAAAATTAACATAAAAATGGTTGCCTACATGAATGTTGTAGCCATAGTCGCAACGAAACGTCGGTTCGATATAGAGATGTTCCCCTGTTGAGCCAAAGAGCTGTTTGAGCAAATCAACCCGTTTGCCATAATCCGTCTCTATCGTTTGATTCAATAAACGGGTCAATTTCCTGGCATTTTCCCGGTCTTTCGTTAATTGCGGGTCCGAAGCCAGATATAGTTCTCCAGCTAGCATTTTTTCTTTCTCGGTTCTAATCGTCACGCTCGTTCACCCTTTCATATTGCATGAACTTATCTTAACAGCTGCACAATTAAATAGTATGGTCCGTCCATTAAAAAGGCTACCACAGTGCTATTTTCTCTTTAAAAGCGCGCTCGACCAACCAGACTGGCACCATGAGCTGCATGGAGTCGCCAATATAAGCGCCTATTGGGTCAGCAGTGGGCTTTCCGTTCACAACCGCCTCATTTCCCCAGCTGCGAACGACCAAAGTCGTATCATCCCGGGAGAAAATCGCCTCGCTCTTCTGCTCGTTCCACTCAAGAGAGGCTCCGATCCGCTCGGCCATTTCCTGTGCAGGTATCCTCGTTGCATTGTAGGCTTCCACATCCGCTGCGGATGCGACAGCATTTAAGGCATCACCCGGAATCTCAAATACAGCGAAGCCGCCTGTCTCCGGAAGCGGAAAGCGGAAAACGAGGCTCCCCAGCACAAGTGATGCGGATTCCCGAAGAGCCGCCACCGAATGATACATATGATCTAAATCGTTTGCTTCCATCGCCCGTTCCAGAGTAACTGCTAAATCGAAGGGCAGTTTTGTAGTTCCGTAATGCGGCACTTCCCCGCGAATCGACGCAAAATCATATTCACTGACCTTACAGCAGGAAAAATCGATACTCGCGTGTCGAGCGTAATCAGGCTGTATGGGACGCAGTAGTGCCTCCGCTTCATTCATCGCCTGTGTTTTCCAAAAAGTGGTCGCATAGTCGTCCGTTAATCCGAGCTCCCGTTCCTTACTATGGTAGATATAAAACTGGAGCGATGGATCGGATTTTGGCTGTACAGTCGCTACTAGCGGTTCTATGTTATCCCATAAATAACGAACGTTCACAATCGTCATGTCTTCGGCATAGGTCTCCGCCAAATAATGCTCCGCCCGCTGCTCGAATCGGAACTTTTGGTAAAAGCCGTATTGAAACTCCGCGTAAAGCAGAATAGGGATGAGAATCGCAGCAACGATTCCCACCACCACGATTTTTCCGGCATTTAGCTTCATGGATGCGCTCCTTTTGCTTTGCTTATTCCCAAGTCGTTACTAGGAAGTACAATAACTAGACGTTCCCATTCCATTCTTTGTTGCCATAAATGGGTATCCGTCAATAATTCGAACTAACTACTATAAAGAAAAAGCAAGATATAGATTCAAACTTTAAAAAAAACAAAAAAAATCATTTCAATGCACCCCAACTTCGATTACAATATGAACTGTCTTCATATTATTGAACTGGGGTGTTTGATGTGGATAAATACAAGTTTAGTCCTGCACATAATAATATGATTGTTGATGCTATTGTTGAAGGTTATCGTGACTATGTTGATCATCGGAAAGACAGAAAATCAAAAATGAAAATCAGCTCTGCGTTTTCTTGGACTAAGGGTAATTTTATTGAGAGCAAACTCGCTGAAGAGTGCATCGCTCATGGATTTACATACAAGAAAGCAAAGGCTGGATTAACATGGGACTACCTCCAATTCATGAATGGAGATTCCAAAATTCTTTTTCTTATTAAAAATGCCGCTTATTTCAATGAAGATTGCTTTTCACAAGCTACGCTCCCAGATGAGAGCGAAAGCAATGGGTCTCTTCGCACCTATCTTCACGAACTCTCAAAAATAAATAAAGATTTAGCATTTTCCTCATCAGAACAATCGCTAAAAAGAGGAAAACGAACAGAGCGAGTCGAACAACTTTCCTTATTTATTTTAGAAAGTAAAGTCAAAGCCGACCTGGATCATTTCAAATCTTCTTACAACGAATTCCACATACTCACCTATTCTATTGATGAAGCGTATCAAATTTCTGAGGTTTTGCACTACCTTCCTAATCCAAATGATAACATCGCATACCTTGTCGAGGATCTGTCCGATTTCATCTCAGGAGCTACACTATCTGATGAGGACCGAGAAGTAGTAGCACCTGAATTAAATGATGATCGTATGGACCCAGCAGCATTTGATATTGGTATTATTGAAAAAGATAAAAAACAAGATATATAAAATGGCATTATGTTAAATAAATTAGGAGGCAGCAGGCATGTTTATTGGTAAGAACCTAACCAATTTACGAATCATGCACGGATATTCGCGTAAAGAGCTCTCCGACAAGTTAGGCGTAACCGAACAAGCAGTCTGGCAATACGAGAATGCTTATACATCTCCTAAAATGCAAATCGTAAATGAGTTAAAACAGATTTTTCAAGTGAAAAGTAAATATTTCTATATAGAAGATATGCTTGAAAAGAATATCACTTCAGCCAATATCGACTTAACGAATATTGCTTATCGCTCAAAAGTGCTGAATGTCATCTCAAAAACACAAGCAGAGGCTAAGCATGTTGAATTTTTGAATGTATTTGTCAACTATCTTACAACTAAAATTAGTTATCCCACCCTTAAAATGATTAAATTACGCGATGAAGTTATAGCGTATTTAAATCATACAGAGGACGATAGATCTGTTCAAATCAACCATGTTGCTCTCTTGGCACGACAAAGACTTGAGCTATCAAAAACGAATAATGATGATCTTATGTTCTTAATTGAAAAAAGCGGTGTTTTCGTGTTTGAAAAGGCTATTGGTGAAGAAATTGATGCCTATAGCCTTTGGACTCTGGAGGATAGGCCATATATTATACTTGGCAATATGAAGCGTTCCGCCGTTCGTAGGAACTTTGATATCGCTCATGAATTAGGTCATTTATTACTTCATTATCGTATGGAGTTTACGAACTTAGAACGAAAAGAACACAAACTTATTGAGAATGAAGCAAATATGTTTGCTGGCGCTTTATTATTGCCTGAAGACGAATTCACCACCGATATGCAGGACGTGTCCCATCTTACCAATCCAGATGATTATTTGGATTTAAAAAAGAAATGGAAAACATCGTTGCAGGTGTTGGGGTATAGAGCAGCTAATCTTGGAATCCTTCAGCCAAAGGATCATCGTAACTTCTATGCAGCCATGCATCGGAAAGGTTATTTGGAGTTTGAACCCCTTGATAACGTAATTCCAATTCAGAAACCAATGAAAATCAAAACCATCATTGATTTCGTTTCAAAAAAAGGAGTTATTGACATTGGTCAAATGATTGAGAATGATTGGAAAGCCGAAATTCCCTTCTTCCATCAGCTGACAGGAATTGATTCAAGTTTTTTCAACAAATATTTGACTCGAAGCTTGGATTTTGAACTCCGTGATATTTCTGAAATATCTAAGCATACTTCTTAAGTAAAATTATTATACAAAAGGATTTGTATATTGTTGAAGGTGCAAGTTACTACGATCTCTACGACAGACCAGAACCGGTTAAACAAGCTGTTGTAAAATGGGGAGCTTTCTATAAAGCTAATCTTTAAGTGATTATTTTAATCGCAGAACACAAAAGTAAAAAAGCAAAAAAACACATTGTCGAAGTCGCAGACAATGTGTTTTTTTGCTTTCTACTGAAATAAGGTGGAAGATACGTTCCACCAAGCTTTATGAACCTATACCTTTACAAACTAAAAAGGCGAATCATTTTAGGCTTTTCATGGGTTTGCAACCCTCACTACAATTTAAGCGTCTTATAGATATTATTAGTGAGGGTTAGGTGGTGAGGACATTGAAATATATATTCTCTTTCTTGATTTTCCTTTTTGTAGTTACTGGTTGCAGTAGTAACGACGGAGGCTCTAACCATTCAAAAAAATCGAAAAACTCACTTCTTACACTTGAAGCTTTCGTTGTTGCAAAACATGATTTGGAAGGACGCAAGAAAATTCTGCTTGCATTAGATATAGAAAATACTGAGTTGCAGTCCAAATTAGAAACGATAGTTGATCAAAATGCCGAGGACATTCTAAGGGCTAATAAATTCGATTTACACTGGCTGGATGTAAGAAACATTTCCGCAGAAGAATTTGATTTTGACGCTATGAAAATCGGTTCGAAAATTCGTTTTGTTGCCGAAAATGAACAGCTGGATACCCATCCCCCAACTTCAATTGCCAAAGCAGTAAATATAATGAACTAGAGCGTGTATGCAAACGCAAGCGAGCTGGTTTCCGATAAAAACCAGCGTTCAAACGTCTTCCCTCTACTGCCGGGAATAGCACAACTTATAAATATGAAAAATGTGAACCTACGAACCAAAAGTCTGCTTCATGCTCTTCGTTTCTGGGGTTTGCTCCCTGCACAAAGACATATAGACAGACTTGGCGGACACAGAAACCGCTATTTTAATCGAATCATGGGCTACGACAGAGGCTGCGGACTCAGGGGCCGCTAATGCGCTGCACATCGTCATTTTGAGAGGATTATTAAGACAATAGCGGCTCTCCTGTCCGCTTAATGCCCGAAAGGGAATCAAAAGCCAGAATAACGGAGACTCAGTCCGCCAAAAAAGGAATTCGCTTCCAAAACTGCGTGTTCTCAGCCACAGTGCTCACTGCAACTGTGCTCTCAGCAACAATTGCATGCTGTGGTTCCTTAAGCCTTGAATGGTCCGAAGAGATTTGCCTCGAATAATCACTTAACAAGGAGCAGCAGAAGGGCTCCCGTTTGCATACACACCCTAGAGCAAAAGAAAAAGGCCGGAGGTTCACCTCCGGCCATAAGGAAAAGCTTATTTGTTTAAGTGTTTAGCGGTGTTACTTGATTACAACGTACTCCAGGTTCACAAGTTTAGCATAAGTCACGATTTGGTCTGTCGTCAGGTTCAAGGAAACGACCGTATGATGGCCGCCGCCATTCTCAATCCAAGCTTTTACGCCATCCTGGAAGTTCGGCTTCACCGTCCACAGCACACGAGCTACAGGGAGCTTAGGAGCTGGAACCGTTGGCTCGAATGCGGAAACCTCGTTGATTAACAGCTTGTAATGGGTGCCGAAATCCGCCATGGAGACGACGACACCTTCGCCAGCTTTGCCGTCGAATATGAGACGCGCTGGATCCTCGCGATCGCCAATACCCAATGGGGAAACGATGATTGTTGGTTTGTTGCTGGCCAAGGTCGGATCTACTTCGAGCATATGAGATTGCAGAATGGCTTCTTGCCCAGCTGCCATCTCATATGTGTAATCCTCCATAAAGCCTGTATTTTGGTTATGACTCATCACTTTCAGCAAGCGATCAAGCGCAGCCGTCTTCCAGTCGCCTTCACCGGCAAAGCCGTAGCCTTGTGCCATCAGGCGTTGGACAGCCAGACCCGGAAGCTGCTTCATCCCATGCAAATCCTCGAAGTTCGTAGTGAAGGCATTGTAGCCCTTCTCTTCAAAGAAACGTTTCATCGCGATTTCATAGCTCGCTTGTACTCTTACGCTAGCTTCCCAAGACTCTTTGCTGCTCGTGCCATAATCAAATGTATATAGCTCTGCATAAAGCCCCATCAGATCGTCGATTTCTTGCTCCGTAACGGCATTTACGTATTGTACGAGGTCGCCGATGCCGTAATAATCTACCGTCCAACCGAATTGAATTTGAGCTTCAACTTTATCTCCATCCGTAACGCCGACGTTGCGCATATTGTCGCCAAAACGAGCAACCTTGATGTTAAAGCTTTCGTTATAGGCAACTGCTACGTCCATCCAGTCGGCAATTTGCTGATGCACTTCCGGACGCTCCCAGTAGCCTACGACGATTTTATTTTGCTTCTTCAGACGGGCATTGATGAAGCCGTATTCGCGGTCACCATGAGCGGCCTGGTTCAGGTTCATGAAGTCCATATCGATCGTGGCCCAAGGAATGCTTTCGTTGTATTGAGTTGCCAAGTGAAGCAGCGGCTTCTGCAGCAATTTCGTGCCGCGAATCCACATTTTCGCAGGCGAGAACGTATGCATCCACGTAATGACGCCCGCCACTTCGTCGCGATAGTTGACTTCTTTCATAATGCTTGTGATTTTATCTGCGCTGACAGCCAGATCCTGCAATACAACCGGGTAAGGCAACACACCGCTTGCATTCAAGGCATCCGTCATCGTCTGAGCATGTGCTTTCACTTCAGCCAATGCTTCTTCCCCATACAGGTTTTGAGAACCTACGACAAACCAAAACTCTTTAGCTAATGTTACTGACATACCGATCATCCTCTTTTCTAATTTTAGTCGTGGATAAAATGATTATTTCTGCCCGTAATAAGCGTCTTTCCCATGTTTGCGCAAATAATGTTTGTCCAAAATGCCTTGCGGCAGTTCTTTGGCAAAATGATTCAATTGCCGTGCATACAAGTTCATTTTGCAAACTTCCTCCAGCACGACGCTGTTCACGACTGCCGATTTTGCATCCTTGCCCCACGTAAACGGTGCGTGACCATGGAGAAGGACAGCCGGTATCGCCATGACATCCAGCCCGCGCTGCTCGAAAGTTTCAATGATGACACGTCCCGTTTCGGCCTCATAACCCCGGTCAATCTCCCCTTGATTCAGGAAACGGGCACAAGGCACAGCTCCATAAAAGGTATCCGCATGCGTCGTTCCCATGACTGGCACATCAAGTCCTGCTTGTGCCCAGATCGTTGCCCAAGTGGAGTGGGTATGCACGATGCCGCCGATCTCTGAGTAATGTTTATACAATACGGCATGAGTCGCGGTATCAGAGGAAGGTCTTAGCTCTCCCTCAACCACATTGCCATCGAGATCGACAACGACCATATCGCTCGCCTTCATCTTGTCATAACTGACACCGCTTGGTTTGATGACGAAGAGTCCGCTTTCCCGATCAATGGCGCTTACATTGCCCCATGTGAATTTTACGAGTCCATGCTTCGGCAATTCCAAATTCGCCTCATATACCTCTTCCTTCAGCTGTTCTAACATCGCTAGTCCCTCCCGTTCTCTATCAGATGGTCTACAGCAGCCTGCTCAATGGCCAGCCCATTCCGGTAGCGCTCCATAAATAATTCAAAACCCAACACATCGGATGGGTCTGGAGAAATTTCCTGCCCTTCCACATCTTTAAAGACCTTGTGTTCAAGGAAGTCGTCCAGGCTTTCCTGCTGATCCTTGTTGATCAAATAAGAAGCAAGAAGCGCCATTCCCCACGCCCCGCCTTCGCCGGCTGTAGACATGACGGAAATCGGAACGTTCATCGCCGCGGCTACCATTTTTTGTCCGACGACAGGGGTTTTAAATAAACCGCCGTGAGCCAAAATGCTGTCAATGGCGACTTGCTCGTTTTCAGTCAAAATGTCCATGCCAAGCTTGAGTGCTCCGAAAGCCGTGAACAGATGGGTGCGCATGAAATTAGCCAGAGTGAAGCTGCTCTCCGGCGAGCGCACGAATAGCGGACGGCCTTTTTCAATACCGGTAATGTTTTCGCCGGAGTAATAACCGTAGCTCAGCAAACCGCCGCCATCCGGGTCGGCCTCCAAAGCTTTATTAAACATGACGCTGAACAATTTTGCATTATCCGCTTCGTAGCCCATGGCTACAGAAAATTCGCGGAACAATCCCATCCATGCGTTGATATCGCTGGAGCAGTTGTTGGCATGCACCATGCCAACCGGACTCCCGTCTGGCGTCGTGACCATGTCGATTTCCGGATAGACCTTGGATAATTCCTTCTCCAGCACAATCATCGCAAAAACGGAGGTGCCTACAGAGATGTTCCCCGTACGCTTTCTCACGCTATTCGTGGCAACCATGCCTGTCCCGGCATCACCTTCCGGAGGACAAAGCAAAATGCCTGGCTGCAGATCCAGTGACGGGTCCAAAATGCGGGCTCCCGCCTCCGTTAATTGACCAGCTTGCTCGCCTGAAAGGAGGACTTTCGGAAGAAGATCCTCAAGCTTCCACGGATAACCGCCCGCTGAGATCAGTTCATCGAATTGCTTAACCATCAATGGATGGTAATTATGAGTCGATTCGTCAATAGGAAAAATACCAGAGGCATCCCCGATACCAATCGCTTTATTGCCAGTTAGCAGCCAGTGAATGTAACCGGCCAAAGTCGTCACAAAATCAATACGAGGCACATGCTCCTCTTTGTTTAAAATCGCTTGATACAAATGGGCGATGCTCCAGCGCTCAGGAATATTGAATTGGAACTTGTTCGTCAGTTCCCTTGCTGCCTCGCTGGTTGTTGCATTGCGCCAAGTCCGGAACGGTACGAGCAATTCACCCGTGCTGTCGAACGCCATATAGCCGTGCATCATTGCGGAAAATCCGATCGAGCCCACGGTCTTAAGGGTGACCTCGTATTTGCGTTCCACTTCTTGCTTCATTTCGCGATAAGCCGTTTGGAGGCCGATGAGAATATCCTCTTGGCTGTATGTCCAAAATCCGTCTTTCAATTGGTTTTCCCATTCATAGCTTCCTGATGCGATGGTCTCAAAACGATGATCGATCAATACCGCTTTAATCCGCGTAGATCCAAATTCGATCCCCAGCGAAGTTTCTCCCTTAGTTATCGCTTCTTTCAACTCTACATGATTCATGATCACGCATGTCCCCTCTCTGTTCGCGGTTTTTAAACCTGAAGGATGGAAAATAAAGTGAATGTGACACCTCATAATAACGGGTCTATGTTGTTTCGTATAATAGCTGCTCCTAATTAAACGGTTCACCTCTTAAAGAGAGGCGTATCGATTTAATCAAAAGAAGGCGCTTTCCATTAGTGACAGCCTTAGTATATTTTTTGTACGTACATTTGTCAATACAAACAAATAGTTATACTTACAACGGCACGCTCTCCTCTTAATCCTTGGAGTTAGCTTCTTCTTTTCAGACAATTCCCCATGTAAAATCCCAGTAAAAAGCATGGAATTACCTCATTTTTTTCATGAAAAATGGTACTGCATTTTCATTCACTGCAAATCATGTTAGAATGTGTACGTACAACTTTCTGAACAACGATGAAAGAAGTGGATTGCGTGAAGCCAAAGTATCAGATCATCATTGATGATATAAAAAGCAATATCCTGTCAGGAACGTACAAAGCAGGAGAGCAAATTTCTACAGAATCAGCTTTGCAGAGCAGTTATAATGTTAGCCGCCAGACGGTTCGGAAGGCCATTTTAGAGCTGTCCAATGAAGGGTTCCTAAGAAGCGAAAAAGGATCTGGGACGTATGTCAGCAGCCAATACCGCTCCAGATCGGGCGGGAATGCCGCCAAAAAAACGATAGGCGTCATTACGACCTATATCTCGGATTACATTTTCCCCTCTATTATCCGTGGTATTGAAGGCCGATTGAATGAAGACAACTATTCGTTACTGTTAGCCAGTACAAATAATGATATTATGCAGGAAAAAAAGGCGCTGGAAATGATGCTGTCCTATGGCGTGGACGGTCTCATTATTGAGCCGACCAAAAGCAATTTATACAACCCCAATATTGCTTATTACCTGTCTTTCAAGGAGCAGGAAGTTCCGTTCACCATGATTAACGCCTTCTATGAAGAGCTGGAGGTCCCTTTCTTCTGTTTGGATGACGTGCAGTCCAGCTATCTCGCAACCCGGGAACTGATTGCTAAAGGTCATTCCCAGATTGGCATTATCGCGAAAATGGATGATCTGCAAGGAAAATATCGCATGAAGGGATATATCAAGGCACTTGGGGAAGCCAAACTGCGGTTTCACCCCGAGCAGGTGCTTTCCTTCGACACGGCGACGAAGCCGAACCTCTCCACGAGCTTGGAGGAGTTCCTAAACGACAACAGGGATGTTCTGACTGCGCTTGTTTGCTACAACGACGAGGTAGGGCTGGAAGTTGTGCATGCCTGCAGAAAACTGGGGATATCCATTCCAGATGAACTATCCATCATTGGCCAGGACAATTCGTATATCGCCAAAAATGCGAATATTAAACTGACGACTCTGACGCACCCCCAAGAACAAATGGGACGGGACGCAGCGGACTGGGTCATTAAAAATTTACAAGGAAAAAAAGACCTGCCTACCAACACCTACTACCAACCCGTGTTAGTTGAAGGTGAAACCGTAAAAGAGATTGAAGTGGAGTAATTTTTTGTGATTAAGTTCGACTTAAAGGTTTCGGATCTGTCGGCGAAAAAGAAAAAAGGAGCCGCCGCGGCAAGCTCCTTCGTTGTGCTTATATTGCTGCCGGAAGCACCTCAGGCATCACGTTGTTCATTTTTAGACATCCGTTGGTCCTGCTCATAAATGCTGATGTCTAAATCTAGAACGGCCTACACACGTTTCATCCCCGAATATCGACCATTCAACTATTTCCTCATTTTTCTATCCAGCGTTCATTACCTGATCTATAAATGCCCTTAACTTGCCGCTTCGTGCTTCGAGAGACGTTTCAGCAATTCCTGCAGAGCTGGCATCTGATGGCCGCGACGCTGCCCTTCGGCAAGGGAGCTACGCATCGATTCAACGTCCTGAGCACGAACCTTGCCGCCATGATGGAAGCGGTTGAATGCCTGATAATCTAGCGGCAGCATGTCCCGCTCCATTTTAATGTGCACGTTTGCCGTCATGCGCGGCCCCATAACCAAGGCCATTAATTTGCCCAACAATCCATGCTGCGGCAGTGCCGCTATTTCGCCTTGTGCACGGATGGCAAGCCGCCAAAGCTCCTTGTTCGCCGAAACCGTCGAAAAATCAGACCAGCCCGCAATGTCACACGCTGCATATACAGGAAAGCCAATACTGGAATAAATGTTAAACATCGATGGGCTTACTTGACCACAGCGCGAAATCTTACTGCGGTTGTAAAGCTCAATGAATTGCTTCGCTGCCGCTTTATTGTTGGTCTCGACTTGGAAGCCGACCTTGTTCGTGGGATGCTTGTAACAGACAACAGCCTTTGCTATTTTCGCTGGATCTGTTGGTGCATGTACAGGCAGGTTCGCGCTTCCCTGGTGGCTGAGCATGCCGAGAATTCCTCTTAGCAAGCGGTCTTCCGAAATTTGCATGACCTTGATATAGTGCTCGCGAAGGCCAATCCCGAAACCGTTCATAATGACAGTAGCTTTAGAAGCGCGCACGATGTCGCCTAATTTGCTCAACATAGCCATGCCTTCTGCCGTTCGACTGGCATTTCCGTCAAGTGTAATGAAAATAAACTGAAGTGGTGTATCCGCCAGTTCAGCGACATTCTCAATGACGTTGAAGCCGGTAAAATTTTTCAGTGTTGCATCGTCATAGCAATAAAGCTGTTGAGGAGATTGGAATGCCGTTTTCCGTCCTTCTCGCACGAGGAAGGTAATGTTAGCGCCGGACAAACTGAGATGGTAGCCGACAGAGAAGCCTACTGCCCCCGCTCCTACAATGAGAATATTGGGTTTGTTCATGCTAGTTGTCATTTTTATTCACTCTCCAATTATTCGTTGAAATAAATTTATGCCGCAGGAATAAGAGGAACGACTATGTGATTGCCGTTTCGTCCACCCCTATAAGATGAACACCTGTTGATTTAATATCATGGTGATAGTATAATCTCAAAATAGCTGCAAGCTCAATCATCAATATGCGGAATAATGTTATTCATTCAACACTTTCCCTGGCGTTTGTTCGATTAGATACGGAAAGGGACGGATCTTATGGTCGGAGTAAAAAACAATAGAAGAACCAAATATACGACGGAGCTTATTAAGCAGTGTTTTCTTGCTCTATTGGAAACGAGGAAATTGCCGCAAATAACGGTTACCGAAATATGCAAGCAAGCTGACATTAACCGAGGTACCTTCTATTTGCATTACAAAGATCCTTATGAATTATTTGAAGTGATGCAGAAGGAATTTAATCAAGAACTATGGGAGACGCTGCAAAAGGATCAAAGTCCATGCGCGGAAGATGGCTCCTTGATCAAGCTATTGAACATTATCCAAGAGAAGAAAACAATTTTTCGCATCATGATTTCGGATCGAGGAGAAAGCAGCTTTTTATCCGAGGTGCTGGTTGAGGTTCATCAAGATTATTTGCAAAGAAAAGGAGATGACCCAAACCGAAAAGACTCGTCCGCATTGGACTACTCTTTTACTTATATGGTTCATGGCTCAATGGGAGTCATTAATCAATGGCTGGAATCAGATGGCGAGGAAAGCCCGGAAGCGATTGCGCGTATCATTTCTTCTTTCAAACCACAATGAACGGCTCCTTTCCACTTAGATCCATGGCGGAAGAAGCTTTTTATCTGCAATAATATACTATAGGCTTATCCCTTTAAGATGTAGCATATGAGAATAGCTTGAAAGGGGTATTCTCATGGATATGACATCTTTTTTAATTTATTGCGTGATTGCTACTTTTACACCAGGTCCTACTAATATCGTCATATTATCTACCGTGCAAAATTCGGGTGCCAAACTAGCCTTGAAATATACGTATGGAGCAGCGGTTGGTTTTGGACTATTACTCGTTATATCGGCTATGTTGAATACGGCGCTCTTAACGATATTGCCGAAAATTCTATTGGTGATGCAGATAGTGGGAAGCTGTTATATGATCTATCTCGCTTATCAAGTCTACAAAATGGATGCATCAAACCCAGCTGCAAACCATACGGCTACCTTTAAGTCAGGCTTCCTTATGCAGTTTTTAAATCCAAAGGTAGTTCAGGTGTACTTAGATAGAGGTGAATCGAGTGGACAAATTTATTTATAAAAAATCGGCAGGTATTACTGCGCTGTCAGCAAGCATGACTGATTTTAAATATAAAAAGCACGCTCATCAGGAATATGCAATAGGTGTAACCTTGCGTGGGATTCAACATTATAACATGGATGGCGGTTTGCAATTATCCTACCAAAACGGCATTATGCTTTTTAATCCTGAGCAGGCCCATGACGGTATGGCCCATGATAAGACAGGCCTCGATTATGTCATGCTGTATATTGAACCGCAATTGCTTCTAGACGTAATTGAGAAAAAGGATAAAAAGCAAAGGATATGCTTCATGCCCATTTTGAACATGTCCTTAAGCTTGACGAGATCTGTGAAGAGCTTCAATTATAACTGCAAGATCGAATATGCCAAGCAATTAATTGAAAAAAATAGCGATGTTTATTCAGCAGTAGCTGAATGCGGTTTTGTTGATTTAACTCATTTAAATAAACATTTTAAAGGCGTATATGGAACAACCGCATTTGAATATATTTCGCAAATAAATGGATGTGCAAAATAAAAGACTGCTCGTTCATCTTCCGTTCACATTGTCGTCATCGCGAGGACATCTTCGTCGTATAAGCTTACATGAGCAGCCTTTAAGGCAGTCTACTATCAAGATAACGACAGGAGAAGATACGATTATGAAAAAATGGCTTAGGGTTTTACTTAAAATATTGGCAGCAATTGTGATAGCAATCGTCGTTTTTATGGCTATTGTGTTTATAGTCAACAAGGTCAGCAGCAAATCTGAGCAAGGCAAAATACATGCCTATGGCCAGCTCGTACCCGTAGACGGGAAAAAGATGAATGTGCTGATTCAAGGGGAAGGCAAAGAAACCATCGTGCTTCTGCCGGGTTATGGAACAGCAGCGCCGGCGCTCGATTTTAAGCCGCTAATCGATGAGCTTTCACCCTCTTACAAAGTAGTTGCAGTTGAACCATTTGGTTATGGCTTAAGTGATGGAACCGATAAGGAAAGAACGACAGAAAATATAGTAAATGAACTCCATGAAGCGCTGCAAGCTCTTAACATTGACCGCTATATTCTAATGGGCCACTCCATTGCAGGCATTTACGGAATCGATTATGCAAACAAATATACAAGCGAAGTGACTGCCTTTGTCGGCATCGACAGCAGTGTTCCGACACAACCCGGCATGGATGTGAAATTTCCATTAAAAATGTTTGGTTTTCTCAAACAATCCGGTTTGCAACGATTGATCGTAAAAACAGGCAGCGACCCTTATGAAGGACTTCCATATGATGAGGAAACCAAAGAACAGCTGAGCATGCTTTCGCTCAAGAACAGCAATAGTCCCACGATGCTAAATGAAATGAAAAATATTTCTTCTAACTTTAAAGCAGCTGAACATTTAACCTTCCCAAAAGAGCTTCCGATTATTTTCTTTATCCAAGCGAATAATGAAGACATTCCAACCTGGATACCGCTGCATGAAGAGCAAATTAAAGATTCTGTGCATGGAAAAGTGATGACCTTTGAAGGCGGACATTATTTGCACCATACCAGATCCAAAGAAATCGCTGAAAACCTTAAGGCGTTTATGGAAGAAGCAAGGTGAAACGGCCGAAAGCCGTCCCCTGGCGGCGCGCGGCGTTTCAGTCCGACAAGCAGATAAACGCTTTTAGTATTCCCTATGCCATGGCCATATGTGCAAGCTTACTTGCATATGATGCCATGGCATTTTTTTACTTATTCATACTCCGTTCATAATGACGTCACGGTGAGGACATCCCCGTCATATAAGCTTTATTTAGCGGCCCTTAAGGCAGCTGAATACACTGCTGAAGATAGGAGTAGATAAACATGAAACGAACTTCCATTGTCGCTGTCACCCTCGCGCTGAGTATGCTGGCTCCCATGTCTGCAATGGCTGCTGCGAATAGCAACCCACTTGCTTTTGATGCGGCTAAAAAAATAGCGGCTGAGAAAACCAAGCTGCTGACAGAAACCTACAGCATCACAAGCGTCCAATACGCGCTCATCGATGACGGGGAAATTACGATTTCGGGGCATGCAGGAAAAAATGATTTAACGGATTCGATTCCACTTTCCTCAAAAACAATATACGGCATCGGTTCTACAAGCAAAATGTTTCTCACGGCGGCTGTTATGAAGCTTGTAGACGAGGGCAAGGTAGATTTGGATTTGCCCGTTGTGAACTATATCCCTGATTTTAAGATGAAAGACAACCGCTACAAACAGATTACACCACGCATGCTGCTGAATCATTCCTCCGGCTTACTCGGAACGACGGGCAATAATGCAACCTTGTACGGGGATAATGATACTTATGCACATGATACTTTTCTAGAGCAGTTGGCGACCCAAAGCTTAAAGGCAGATCCCGGAGCCTTTTCAGTCTATTGCAACGATGGTTTTACGTTGGCTGAGATTCTGGTAGAAAGAGTTAGCGGCATCGGCTTTACAGCATTTATACACAAATATATTACTGAGCCTCTAGACATGAACCATACGAAAACACCGCAGGATCTCATTGATCAAGCGGCGCTGGCCGGCATCTATTCCCCGCTGTATGAGGGACAGCTCCCACAAGAGAATTATAATATTATTGCAACGGGAGGGCTTTACTCCACAGCTGAAGATCTCGCTGCTTTTTCACAAATTTTCACAGGGCAGGCTGAAGGCATTCTTTCTGCAAAATCGCTAGAAGCGATGGCACAAGAGGAGTATAAAAGCGGCATGTGGCCGGAGGAAGCCAATCCGTCCTACCTCTCCTACGGGCTAGGCTGGGATAGCGTCCACTTGTTCCCCTTTAACGAATACGGCATTAAGGCCCTTTCCAAAGGTGGCGACACGATTTCGTATCATTCATCCTTAGTCGTGCTCCCGGAATACAAGCTGTCTGCCGCTGTTATCTCTTCAGGTGGTTCAAGCGCATTAGACCAAATGATCGCCAATGAACTGCTGCTTAGCGTCCTTCAGGAGAAGGGTGTTATTAAAGAACGGAAACCGGAGGAGTCGTATGGCGTGCCTATTAAGGCAGACATGCCGCAAGAAATAACACAGTACGCGGGTATTTATGGTAGTGGTTCAAATAAGTTATTGAAGATAGAAGTGAATACTGAGGGCGAAATGGCTGTATCCACGGTTACGGCTCCGAACAATCCTGCCCAAACGTATACGTACACTGCTGACGGTTCTTTTGTAAACGATGAAGGCACAGAGAAATTAAAATTCGTTGAGGAGAAAAATGGGCATGCCTACTTGTGGTCCCGCTCCTATATAGCTGTACCGGGGATAGGACAAACGGCAATCTCCGAGTATAATGCCGAGAAGCTTGAAGACAACCCATTAGCTCAAGACGTAGCTGACGCATGGGAACAGCGTGACGGTCAAAAATATTATTGGGTGAATGGAAAATACACATCAACGTCCTACCTCCATTCAACACCTATCATACCTTTTCAGACCATTAAAGCAGTTCCAGGGTATGTGTTGAATCATAAAATTATTGGAGCAAACAAAGCCGTTAACCAGTTGCAAATCCCTGGCATGGATGGCCGTGACACGATGGAAATCGAATTTTTCAAGAAAAATGGAGTAGAGTATTTGAAGGCAGCAGGCAACCTATACGCCAGTGGGGAGCTTGTAAAACCGCTCTATTCGGGTAAACAATCCTGGGCAACGATCCAAGCGGACGGCGAAGCCAAATGGTATACCGTTTCAGCGAAGGATAAAGGAAAAGTTTTGACGGTTAACATGCCTGCCCACGGCTCCTTTGCCGTCTATAATCAAGCCGGAATATGCATAAACCATACCGTTATCAGTGATAGCAATCAGGTCGTATTGCCAGAGAACGGCAGCGTTGTCTTTGCGGGCGAGGTTGGATCTACGTTTGGCATTTCATTGAAAAAGTAAAAAATAGAGACTTGTCTTCATATATTAAACAACACTAGGGGTCACCTCATTTAAGGTGGCCCCTTTACTCCTTGAATTCGTATTAGAGACGTTGCTCAAAATATTATGAATGAGCAGCATTCTAAAGAAGGGACTGAACAATGCTGACATCCGGAATCTTATACCCGTTTGGAGCTGCTTGAAAAACACGCTCCCAGATGCCCTCCTCTATTGGAGGAAGCTCGTCATATCGCGGGTATACAAATAGAGAAGATAAAAGATTAGAGATTTTATCTACAGGCTGCTCTGGCTGTATGGCTGGATCATGGTCATTTGTGGGCACTACTTGTTGATTTTGTAATACATGGCTTGCCCGTTTCAGTCTGGGGTGACGTTTACGTACCCGCCTTACGATCTTTTTCTTGTAAATCTTCTTTGTTTTCTTCTTATTTTTCTTTTTCGCTTTATTGCTGCCGGTTGTTTTTTTCTTCGATTGGCGCGCCATTTTCTTCTTCCCCTCTGTAGTGGCGTTATTGGGCTTTGCTGCTCAGTCTGCTGTGCGAGCTGTGGTTCGATTTGCGGTTCGATCTGTTGCTCAGCCTGCTGTTGAGCAGGCTGTTCCGGCTGCGGCTCAATCCCCGTATTTTGTTCGGGATGCTTGCTCCTCGCCAACTCATACAGTGCTAACACACGGTTAGTCATCTCAGGCAATGCCCAATGCCGCTCTCCCCATTCTTTTGCCTGACTCGCCATGCTGCTTAACCAGTTTGTATCCTGTAAAGCGGATCTTAAGCATAAATGAAGCTCATTAATATCTCCGGCATGAAATACAAGCCCATTCACGGAATGGGTTACCATTTCCGGTATACCGCCAGCGTCAGAAGCGATGACCGGCTTGCCCGCTATTTGAGCCTCAATAACGGCAAACGGCTGATTATCCTGCATGCTGGGCAAAACGATAAAATCTGCCTGATGAATCAAAGCTGGAACGTCCTCACGGTTTCCTAAAAATAGGACGTGGTCGCCCAGACCGTAATCTTTCGTTATATTCATGATTTCATCACGGAGTGAGCCTTCTCCAGCTAACCAGCAAACCCAGTCCGAACGCTCCGCTTTCAGTTTTACTAGTGCATGAATGAGATAAATATGTCCTTTCACAACATCAAAGCGGGCAGGGCATAAAAATACACTTACTCCTTCAGGCTTGACAATCATGGAATCACGCAGCATATTTTGTTGAAATTGTTCTTTATCAAATCCATAGTGGCTTACGATAATATTGGGTTCGGGAACTGCAAAATCCTCAACCATTACTCTTTTTAACCACTCTGAAGGCGATATCGTGACATCACTGACTGTTGCCCCCAGATGCTCACGTAATGACGAATATTTCCAAAGAGGGGAGTTTGTATCTTGGTCTGTTAACCCCAATGTCTTTAATCTAACGAACCATTCCTTCGTGAGGCATCCGTGAATAGTCGTTACTAAGGGCGTATGAGGAGGCTTCACACGTGACAATGCATGAGCACTCATAATGTCCTGTGCGTGTATTAAGTCATACTCGGCCAAGCCGAAATACATAGCAGCTGCTTCAAAACAGTAACGCTCAACTTCAGAAAATGTAATCCAGGGATCAATTCCGGACAAATGGTGATCCATGTAATGGTTCGATTGATGGGCAATCAGTGGTTGCAGCTTGGCTTTATCAATAGCCATTTCTTTGCCTGGAATATAAAACCCCTGCCCATCAGGTGTCGGGGAGAAGATATCAACATGATGCCCCGCGAACTTTAGTCCTTTTTCCAGCTGATTTACATATGTGTTTACGCCGCCGGCATGTGGCAGCGACCAACTGCAGGCGATTAATATTCGCATGTGTTCCCTCCGATTGGTCTGTCGTCCAAATATAATATGAGATTTCAAGTGCGTTGTTAACGTACACCAACCTATTTATCCCTCGTATCGATACAGGCAATTATCATATCGTTTTTTCTTTCCAGCCCCTTTAATTCCAACTATTGTTTCCGAAACCCAGCGCCTCTCTCTATTTCTGCTAGACCTCGTGATACTCTACTATTTCCATAAAATTTAGACACTCAACTATAGCGGCTTTCATTCATTCGCGTATCATGCTAGAAGATGAATGAAAGGAGTTGACAGAATTATGGAGCAGGCCCCTGAGTATAAAATTGGTATTATCGGTCTGGGGTACGTCGGATTGCCACTCGCCAAATTGTTTCTGGAAGGAGGAAACACGGTTTATGGCATTGATGCAGACGAACGAAAAATCAATATGTTGAACAAGCAGCAATCCTACCTGTCTGACTTTAATAGAAAAGACATCCGAAAGCTTTTTAGTAAAAATAGTTTTCATGTAGGTACTGCATTCGATGTCATTGAGAAAGTCGATGTCATAATCCTTTGCGTTCCGACACCGCTTGATGAGCAGCATCAACCTGATTTGAGCTATGTAATAGGCGCAGCACAAAGCTCACTCCCCTATTTGCATAGAGGGCAGCTTATTGTACTGGAAAGCTCTACATTTCCAGGAACAAGCGAGGAACGGCTAAAACCGATGTTGGAGTCAACTGGACTTCTTGTAGGTAAAGACATTTCGCTCGCCTATTCACCAGAGCGAATTGATCCCGGTTCTAAATGGGAGCTGGAACAAATCCCTAAAGTGGTTGGCGGCGTAACTCCATCCTGCACAGCCTATGCGAAGCAAGTATATGGCTCAGTGTTTAATGAAGTGGTCCTCGTGTCATCGCCACGCGTAGCTGAAATGACGAAGCTTCTGGAAAACTGCCAGCGATACTTGAATATTTCATTTATGAACAGTCTGTTGAAGTTAAGCGAGGAACTGGATATTAATCTCTGGGAAGCCATCGAGGCCGCGGGAACTAAGCCGTTTGGATTTACAAAATATTATCCAGGCCCTGGCGTTGGAGGGCATTGTATTCCGGTTGACCCCCTATATTTGCTCTGGAAGGCGAGAGAACATCATATGGATTTGCCGTTCATTGACCTTTGCCATCAAGTAAACGAGGATATGCCTGGGTATATTGTGGGACGAGTGGCAAAAAGCCTGCAGCCAAAAGCGCTTAACGAATGCAGTGTGCTTGTCATTGGAGTTACGTATAAAAAAGACGTTAACGATATGCGGGAGTCCGTTGCGCTGCCTATTATGGAGCATTTACTGCAAGCGGGCGTCAATCTGGGATACTTTGACCCCTATGTGAAAACTCTGAAAATAGGTGAAACTTTCCTTCATAGTACACCGCTTACTGCCAGAAAAATGAAAAATTATGATTGCACTTTAATTTTAACGGATCATTCTAATATCCCATATGAGCTTCTTGTGGCGCACACGCCCATTGTCATCGATACACGTAACGCCACTGGAAAAATGGCAGATCGAAACAATGTTATTTTACTCTAGGAGGGTATTCCAATGAAGGTAGTAGTAACGGGTGGTGCAGGTTTTATCGGCTCTCATTTAGTAGAGCGTCTGCTGGAAGCGGGCCATACGGTTTGGTCGTTGGATGATTTCTCGACCGGACGGCCGGAGTTTTTATCCCATCTTCAAGCTAATAAACGTCATACGCTCATCCAAGGCTCAGTAACTGACCGAAGGACGCTCAAGAAATTGATGGATAGAGCGGATGTTGTCTTTCATCTTGCTGCTGTATTGGGTGTCAAAAATACAGTAGAGGATCCCCTCAAGGTTATTGAAGGCAACATTGATGGCACGCGCAATGTCCTTGAATTGGCATATCCACGTCATACAAAGGTCATTTTTTCATCAACGTCAGAAATATATGGAAAAAATGAAGTTCTGCCCTTCCACGAAATGTCCGATCGTTTTTATGGTGCCCCCTCTGTCCATCGTTGGTGTTATGCAACAGCAAAATCGCTCGATGAGCATATGTGCTTCGCCTATGCAGCAAAGGGACTCCCTGTCACTGTGCTTCGATATTTCAATGCATATGGACCAAGACAAACGAACTCGCAATATGGCGGGGTAGTCGCAAGATTTATTAAAGCAGCTTTGAAAGGGGAACCGCTAGAGGTTTATGGCGACGGAGCACAGACGCGTTGCTTCACCTATGTGGACGATACGGTTAATGGCACCTTAGCAGCACTTCACGAGAAAGCAAACGGACTCGCCTTTAATATTGGCTCAAATTGCCCTATCACAATCTGGGAGTTGGCGCAGCTGATTATTAGGCTTAGCAGTTCGACCTCTCCGATCTTGCTCAAATCGTATGCCGAAGCTTACGGCTCAGGCTATGAGGATATGCCTGGACGTGAGCCGGATTTGACTCGATCCGAATCATTGCTCGGCTACAAGCCTTCCGTGAATTTAGAAGAGGGGCTTTACAAGACAATCGAATGGTATCGTAATCGGTTATGATATGAATCCTTGCAGCCGAAGGGGGAGTGACAGATGAAAATTGGACTTGTTTCCTATTGGTGTATTCCTTATACAGGCGGAGTATCCACTTATGTTTTGGCGCTGCGAAAAGGCCTTGAGGAGAGGGGACATGAAGTTGACATCCTCTCCCATAACCAATCCGGATTACATTATCATATCGTTGATAAAGGCAAATCCATGGATAAGCAAACCTTTTTAACTCCGATTATGAAACAAATTGGGATTCGCTTCAATATGAATTCAAGAAACTACGATGCTTGGCTTGCGGCAATGGAAGGTGAGCGTCTTGCTTTTCGTCAAGCTCTAACAGCATTCACACTAACAAAATACGATGTACTTCATGCACAAGATGTCATTTCTGCGACTGCTGTTTCTGAAATTAAGCCAAAGAACACTCCGCTTGTCGTTACCCTCCACGGCAAGCTGGCAGCCGAATGGAAGCTTCAAGGTGTTATTTCTGACCCCTCCCCGGCAGCAACGTGGGCCAATACACTTGATCAATATGGAAGCAGGGTGGGAGACCGAATCATCGTCCCTTCAGAGTGGCTCAAGCAGCAGTATGAGTCAACTAGCGATTTAGAAAAAGATCCATTTGACGTCATACCATATGGCTTCGATACGTTATCTTTTCTTCGCCAAACCATAAGTCTGAATGGGGCCATTCCAAAAAACGATTTAAAGCTAATCGTTTGTCCGGCGCGCCTAGACGCGGTTAAAGGCCACGAGGTTTTACTACATGCTCTTGAACTTCTGCGAAAGAGACGGTCAGATTGGGTTTGTTGGCTAGTTGGGGATGGTCCGCTGCGCCCAAGGCTTGACCAACTGACCCATGATTTAAAGCTTCAGCAGCATGTTATGTTTCTGGGACATCGCAACGATATGGCAGCACTTCTAAGTCAGGCTGATATGGTTGTGGCACCAAGTATTCATGACAATTTCCCTTTTGTCATCATGGAGGCACAAGTAGCCGGGAAGCCAATAATTGCGTCGGATGCAGGAGGAATTCCAGAAATGATAGCTGATAGAGAAAGCGGGTTATTATTCACATCCGGTCGTGCAGATTTATTATGTGAACGCATCAATGAACTTCTTGACGATGACAGGCTTCAGAAAAGACTTGCCAATCAAGCCAGATACCACGGGCTTAGGCAATGGTCTTTGGATACAATGACGGAACGAACGCTGCAACTGTACGATGAGGCACTTCAAACCAAGCAGAGTGGTGGAAAATGAGGATTCTCCTTGCCACGTATTGGAAGCTTCCACATGTTGGCGGTGTATGGGCATATATCCAAGATTTAAAAACTAGTTTGGAGCGTCTAGGCCATGAGGTAGATGTGTTTGCGTTACATCCCGATGAAAAAAGCTACTATATGCTGGGTACAGGGCAGCGAGTACAGAAAAGGTATTTCAAACAGCTCGTCGAGAGAGAAATTAAGGCCGTATATGCTGCACAGCAAATTCCCATCGATCCATGGATCGTCGACCAAGAAATTGAGTTTTGCACCTATGCGCTAGCAGCCTCGTATTTCGGACTGAAAAAATATGATTTGATTCATGCACAGGATGTCATATCCTCCCGGGCGCTATGGCAGATTAAGCCGGAGGGCCTGCCTTTAATAAACACTATTCATGGATGCCTGGCGACCGAATACTGGATTTCGCTTGAAGGAAAAGCACCACCTGAATTCATTTGGAAATATGCTTGCGCAAGAGAATATTACGGAGCTACTTCGAGCGATTTGTCCATCGTGCCGACAAAATGGCTGCAGCAAACACTAGCCAGCTATTTAGTGCCCATCGATCATATGGAAATTGTACCCTATGGAATGAACGTTGAACATCATTTGCAACGGATGAAAGAGAATACTACCTTAAAGCTCCCGTCCAATCTTAACATTATTGCCTGTCCAGCTAGGCTTGATAAAGTGAAAGGTCATAGCAGCTTGCTCAGTGCTTTATACAAGTTAAAGCAGATCAGGAGCGATTGGATTTGTCTGTTTATTGGTGACGGCTATCTTCGGTCGGAGTTGGAAAATCAGACTGCTCATTTGGGACTGAGTCATCATGTGCTTTTTATTGGCAGCAGAAACGACGTTCCCGCACTGCTGCAGCAATCCGATATTGTTGTACTCCCGAGTCTGCATGATAACCAGCCTTATGCTGTGATGGAAGCGCAAATCTCGCGCAAGCCCCTCGTCGTCTCCAATGCCGGTGGAATTCCGGAAATGGTGCGGCATAACCATACCGGATTGATGGCAAAAGCAGGTGATAGCAATGAACTGTCACGTTACTTGCAAGTACTGCTCGAAAACCAATCGCTTTCACAAAGATTAGCTTATAACGGTTACGAATGGGGGATCAGACAATGGTCGCTTCCGAAGATGGTCGATCGGTTAGTTGACTGTTATGAAATACTTCTAAGTAACCAGCATATACGAAAAGCAAATCATCCTCCGAAATATGCTGGCCATTATGGATCTGGCATATGTGAATTGCTCCGCAATAATCAACGAATGTATATTCCAGCTTCCTTCTCCATCGTGGATGATCACATTGTCGGCTCGATTATTTTTCAAGCGAGATAAGATTAACTAAAAGTATAGAAAGGAAGCTGCAGATGGCCAACATACAAGTAACCCCCTCAGGCCCTCAACAGGAGCCGTCGATTGCGCTCAATTCACTGGATCAAGCAACCGTTATCGTGACGACGAATGACTTGCGTTCGGGAAACAATATGACGACCGTTTACCGCTCAATTAATAGCGGGGCATCGTATACCCAGATGCTGATGTCACCCCCGGTTGGATTCGCAGCCTCCGGTGATGGGGTTGCTGCGTATGGTTATCCCAATTTGTTTCTTGTTGCTGCGACTGCCCTAAATGTTAACCCTGTAGCAGATTCATCCATCATTGTTTACCGATCAACAAACAATGGCGCTTCTTTCTCCACACCCATCATTGTCAATCAAGGGTATAGCACGGCGATCTATAATGATAAACCAGCGATAGCCATTGATACGGCGAATGGGAGTCCTTATGTTGGCCAGGCGTATATTGCATTTACACGCTATTTCAACAATTTCAAAAGCTCCGAAACGTTATTTCAACGATCACTCGATCAAGGTGTGACCTGGTCTGTGCCTATATTGCTAACGAACCAAGTACAAGGTGTAACTAGCTTCGGATCAACCATTGCTATTGGACCGCAAGGCGATATTTATGTGGGGTGGATGCAATATGGGCCAGGAACACCGCAATTTCTTATGCGTCGATCTGTTGATGGCGGGATAACGTTTGGACCCATTATTACGATATCGACCGTTTCGCTCGTTCCGACCCCTCTCCCTGTACCAACCTTTAGCTTTCGCGTCCTGACTATTGCTTATTTAGCGGTCGACATTTCGCCGTTCAATGGCGAAGGAATTGTCTATGCCGTCTGGCAGGATAACCGATCAGGCAATGCACACATCTATATGTCACGATCAACCGACAGAGGCGTTTCCTGGTCGACTCTCCGTCAAGTAGACGATAGCCCTGCCGCATCACAAAACTTTTTGCCCAATTTAACGGTTTCTCGTGATAATGGAGGGGTGCGGGTTATGTATTATACAAACCGTCTCACCACCACGCTGCTCGATGTGTATTTGGCAGAGTCCAACGATGCAGGCTCCACGTTTTTACCTAACCGCCGCATAACAAGCGTCTCCTTCGATCCTAACGCCGATCCGTCGATTGGAGTCCCTACTCCTTCAATTGGGGATTATAACGGCCTCGTCGTAAGAGCCACGGGCACTCCTATTATTGTATGGATGGATACTCGCACAGGGTCCCAAAACATTTTTGAGGATGTGTAAGCGTAAACGGCTGTCGCCGTCCTCTAACGGCAAAGCTTCCGTTTCGAGGGTGAAATATAAGCCCACTATACGGGGGAAACTTATACATGCTTATATTTTAAGAAAGAGTGGTCGGATTTTCATTTTCACGAAAATCCGACCACTTGGTAAATTTCAACTACATCATAAATAAACAATACCATCAAAATGAACGGGTCCGGTTATCGTGGCGGAGTTTTGCCCAATATGCTCTACAGTCAGGGCGTATTGTTGAAAGGTACCGACGATTCCAGCTGTGGCAGCTTCAGTATGCTGAAACGAAGTTGTGAAATCAAGCGGAACCCATGGACCTTCAGATGCTGTTCCCAAAAAAACGGAATCCGTTGTTTGAAATACAACGGTTGCCGGGGCGCTTGTTCCTCCGCGACGAATCCGAAAAAGCAGCTTCGGCACAATATTCAAGAGCAGTAATTGCGCCTCCCATCCGATTGTAGCTTTTAACTCAATACGGTTATTAATATTGTTAATCTGGAGAAAGAGAGACGTCAGCAGCACTTCCGATCCTGGAGAAATGATAAACGGAAGCGAACCTGTTCCAACAGCAACCTCTTGAAACTGATAATCTACTATTGTAACGGTCATAGCGATCACCTCCTTTCTAGTAACGCGTTCTATATATTAGATTCATAGATAGGGTTTGATGCAATGTACAGATGTACCAGGAGAAATAGCTGATATTTTCAAAGAGAGAAAGCCGTGAGAAAAGAGACTAGACTGGTAATGGAGGGAAATTAGATGGATGACGAAATCGCAAAGATGGAACGGATGTATGCTACCTCCATTCATGATGTCATGATGGATCATCATTACCGCTATCATTTTGCAACGCGCTTTATCCGCCCTGGAGATTTCATACTAGATGCAGCATGCGGCTCGGGATATGGCACTCATTATATAGCCATTCATTCCCCAAGTGCATTAGTCGTAGGGGTTGATCGCTCGGAGCATGCATTAAATTGGGCCATTGATCATTTTTCAGGTGACAATACGGTTTATGTAAAAACGGACTTGTCCGAATCGTTTCGTGATGAGCTTCCTATCCAAACGTTCGATGTTATTACCTGTTTCGAAACCGTGGAGCATATAAAGGATGATCGGACCTTTATTCAAAAGCTTTATGAATCGCTCCATACAAACGGTATTCTTCTCATCTCGGCCCCTAACGAAGAGATTATCCCCCATTTGAAAAACCCTTATTTTCTTAACGGGGTGAATCCTCACCATTATCGGCATTACCGGCCAGATGAATTGCGTAAGCTGCTAACGGATTGCGGTTTTACAATCGAACAGGTGCTGACACAGGATAATGCGACGTATGAGCTAGTTTATGGGCGGGAAGATGGGTTTGCGAATGTGCTTGTAGCCATAAAATAATGCATAATAGTAAAGCCGATATATGTCATGTTTTTGAATGACATATATCGGCTTTTGGCTTATACCTATCCTTCAACGATATTGCTGATAGCTTTGCGTTAATCCTTCAAACAGGCTGCTCATTGGCCGCCATCCTAGCACTCGTTCAGCTTTTGAGTTATCTAGACAGCTATCCATAATATCACCCGGCCGTTCGGTGCCATACGTAATCTGGGCGTCCTGGCCATGAATCATTTTCATCATGTGTATGAGGTTGTTTATAGAAGTCCGCAAACCCGTGCTTATATTAATCGTCTCTTGCTCTCCTTGGTGAATGGCCGCCATGTTTGCCTTAACAACATCCTGTACATAAATAAAATCTCGAGTCTGATCGCCGCTGCCGTGAACAAGTACAGGAAGTCCTTTATTTAATTTATTTAGAAATATGGCGACAACACCACCTTCTCCTGTATAGCTCTGTCGTGGGCCATACACGTTGCTATAACGCAAGATGGTATAGTTAATGCCGTACATTCTATGAAACAATCGAATATAGCTTTCGCTAGCATGTTTGGAAAGCCCATAATAGGAAATTGGGGCGGGAATAGCTTCTTCTTCATGGCGTTCGTTATTGGAGTCTCCGTATGTGGCAGAAGTAGAAGAGAAAATAATCTTACTTACTTTAGCTTGTTCGCAAGCTTTTAAGAGCCGGATTGTTCCGACAATATTAACAGTAGAGTCAAAAGCGGGGTCAGCCATTGAACGCTGGACATCGACTTGAGCAGCTAGGTGAAAGACAACATCAGGCCGAACATGTTCAATAATTTTAGAACAGGCATCACTGTTAATATCCTCAACATGCAGGATAGCGGCAGGATGCACGTGATTCTTTGATCCCGTTGATAGATTATCAATGACATGTACCACAGCACCGCTTTGGATAAGCATATCCGTTAGGTGGGAACCAATAAACCCCGCACCCCCGGTAACCAACGCTTTCATAACTCCACTCCTCATTAAACGATATACTTCATAGTACGCATATCAATGGAATTGGAAATGTGCATATATCTCATCAGCTATAGCCAATTTATTCGTTTGTAGACACTAACGATTACAACATGCTAAAATCATCATGTGATGAATTATTGTTTTGAAGAAAGTAGGCCGACAAAGTGAAAGAGACGAAGCGCCGCCCGGGGCGTCCATCCAAGGATGAACCATTCCAGAAAGAGCAGATATTGACTCATGCCCTTATTGAATTTGCTAAGCATGGTTATGAGGGGGCAAGTCTTAGAAAAATGGCAAACTTATCGAATGTGGATGTCGCCCTGCTATCCTACCATTTCGGGTCAAAGCTTGGTTTATGGACTTCGGTGGTCGATTATTTAACTGAACGGATCACGCTTCAAACCGTACCCTTTAAAAATAATTATAGGCATATGAAGCTAGAGGCTGCTTGCCTTGCTCTTGTCGACAACATTGTAGATTTTTGCTTTGAATTTCCTTTCCACATGATGTTTGTGACGAACGAGTTGTCCCACCCGAGTGAACGCTCCACCTATCTAATGGATAAAATGCTCCTGCCGACTTACCGGCATCTCGTGCCTTTTATTAAGGATTGTATGGAGGCTGGCGTTATCAAGAAACAGGAGCCTACTCTCTATTATTTAATGCTTGTGAACTCCGTTTCCCTTCTTGGAACGATTCCTAATTTTGTAAATGAGTTCAAAGAAGACGTTACGGCAAACAGCGATCTTAAAGGCGAAATGAAGCAATCCGTTTTGGCTAATTTTTTTCAAATAGCCGTCGATTAAAAAGGGAATAATAAGAAAGGGAAACCATTTTGCTGGAAAAATGGCTCCTCTTCTTATGATTATAATTCATCGATTGTTGAATTAATTCCATTCAAATTAGACTTGAAAGGTGTGGAACAAATGAAACGAAACAAGCATGAACATGAAGAAGAGCATGTGGATGAGTCCTGGCTGCTGCCCTATTCGGACTTAATGACTTTACTAGTCGCTTTATTTATCGTGCTTTATGCCATGAGCAGTGCTGATGCTGCAAAGTTTGAACAGATGTCGCAAGCTTTTCGAATGGCCTTTAATAGCGGTACTGGCGTACTCGAAGGGCAGCCTGCATTAGAGAATCCTGTCATTGCAAAATCAGATAAGGGAAACGTGCAGGAAACGCCGGATACCGCGCAAGCACAAGAAATAAACGAATTAGAACATATACAATCGCAGGTGAACCAATATATTTCCGAGCACCAGCTCACCGCAAAGCTAGAAACCCAAATGACGGATGAAGGGCTGCTCATTACGATCAAGGATGATGTTTTATTTGCTTCCGGCAGTGCCAAGGTCCAAAGCTCCAATATCAGCATCGTCAAAGATATATCACAGCTTCTGGTCATGGACCCTATACATAATGTAATCATTAGCGGACATACCGACAATGTCCCGATTGGCATGACTGAATTTGATTCCAATTGGCATCTTAGCGCCATGCGAGCACTCAATTTTCTAAATTTATTGCTGCAAAACAAGGAGCTCGATCCCCGGAACTTCAGCTCCAAAGGCTTTGGCGAATATAAGCCCATTGACAGCAATGCTACAGAGGCGGGCCGGCAGCGCAACAGACGTGTTGAGATTTTAGTGCAGTCTAATACGATTCAGATGAATTAACCTTCAGGATGCGTCACCAAATCAATGACCGTTTAATGCTGCGCCGATGCTTTCTTGGAGCCGAAGATTATAAAACTAATCGCGGCCAAAACCCACACGCCAAGGCCACCATAGAGCATCACCAAGCCAAAGCCGTGCACAAGTGCTGCATGGACCACTGCTCCGGACGCGTCCAGAGCAGTTAGCTCTGGCAAACCCTGCTTGAGAGATGCAAAGTTTCCGGCGGCTATTTTCTCGGCTAAATCCCGTAATTGCGTTGTATTGAGATTCCCAAGAAGGGTTCCCTTCAAATAAGACCGTATCCCTTCCTGTAAAATGAATCCCATCACGGCGATATTGATGGCTAGACTGATTAATCTCGCACTCATGTCTATACCTGAAGCCATGCCTGCACGGGTAATCGGAACGGAGCCAGTCGTCGTGTTGGTCACAGGCGTATTGGTCAAGCCCAGCCCAATCCCAGCCAACAGAGAGCCTGGAAGCATGGTCAGCCAGCTGGCGTGATCGCCTCCACTGCCATATTTCATCAAAATAAAGCCCAGCCCAATGATGAACAGACCCAATGGGATAACTATACGAGGCTGATAGCGAAGCGAAAGGCGCTCTGCCAAGGGCGGGATCACCAGAGTGGGAAGAGCATACGCCAAGAGGGATAACCCGGCGGCTACAATGCCATAGCCAAGGCCGCTCTGAAAATAGATTGGCAGATAGATCATGAACGGCCAGAAGCTAAAATTCATGCCGATGGATCCAAGGAGAGCACCGGAAAAATTACGTATCTTAAATACGGAAAAGTCGAACATCGGATGAGCGCTGAGCTTTTCCGCAAAAAGAAAAACGATAAAGCTTGTTGCCGCTGCAGCAAGGATGATGATGGAGGTTAGACTGGTAAAGCCTAGTTCAGATCCTTGTGTGATAAAATAGGCAAGGCCAAAAACCGCGAGCGAAAGCGTGACGATGCCGATCATGTCCAGCTTTTTCGCTTGCGGATCACGCGACTCCTCGACACCGCCAAAGACAAGAATCAAAGTGAGAATGGTCAGCGGGACGTGGACTAGGAAAACCCAATGCCAGTTCAATACGACCACAATCATCCCTCCGATGATGGGTCCAAAGCCGAGGCCGATCCCAAACACGATCCCCCATGCTCCAAAAGCTTTGCTGCGTTCTCGTCCTTCCTGAAACCGATGCGAAAGAATGGCTATCTGGCAAATCTGCATCGCGCCAGCACCCACACCTTGAAGAAACCGACTGACGATTAGAACCGATGTGCTCTGGGCCAAGCCACAAACCAAGGAGGTAATGCCGAACAAGACGAGGCTGATAATAAAAATGCGCTTCCTTCCATAACGGTCAGCCAGCGTTCCCACAGCCATCAGAACCGTCGCACATGCAATAGTATAGGCATTCATGATCCATTGCATATCCTTAAGATTGCCATGCAATACCTTTTCGAGGGTCGGCAGTATCACTGGCACACTGGAAATTTCGAGGCCGAACATTAGCGCGGACAAACATATCGCGGACAATGCGATAATATTTTTACTGGAATGGGAAAGAGTCATTGAAAGCACCCTCCAAATAAATCGTATTTACTCATTGCTTGCCATCCTCTCCAACTTCTCATATGTGAATCACCTTACTCCCGTGTGACTTATTATATAATTTAAATTCTTTATTTTACATACTAGATCAAATCAAATATGATGAATACACAAATGAATATAAGCTGTTTTATTTAAAACGCCTTAAATTTAAAGGAGTGTATTCTAAGTGGATCATACAGACAAGCAAATCCTCTTCTATCTTCAAAACCAGGCAAGGATTTCTATGACTGAGCTGGGTAAAAGCGTGGGGTTGTCCCAGCCTGCTGTAACGGAACGAGTGAAGAGAATGGAAGAAAAGGGGATAATCGAAGAGTACCGCACCGTCATTTCTCCCGAAAAAATTGGGAAGCATACGGCAGCCTATATGTTATTTCGGACTAAGGACTGCTTGGCGTTTCTTGATTTTATCCATGCATCTCCCCATGTTGCCGAGTGCCACCGCATAAGCGGAGAACATAGTTATTTATTAAAAGTAGTGACGGACTCCACACGTACGCTAGAAGAGTTTGGCAATCAGTGCGATAAATATGGAACCTATACCATACTGATTGTCATGTCTTCACCGATCGATCATAGTCTTCTCATTCGTTCTCTCGAAGAAGCAAATGGAGTTTCCTAATGGGGAAAGTAAAATAGTGCGCTTCTTCTACGGATAAACATGCAAGTCACCACGCGTATCGATTGCTGGCTAAAGCCTTTCTTCAGTAAATGGCGGAAAATGCAGCGGTGTATGCTTCAAGTTCCACTTGGGCTGGGATAAAATTCAATCCAACTTCTCATACTACACTTTGAAAAGATGGAGGTGAATATCATGCCCAAAAATAGCGCCGATCCCAAAATGGACCGCTCTAATAATCGTGCAGATAAGAAAAACAATCAACAAAACGACGATCACTTAACGGAAGAAGCTCAGACGTTGACTAGCAACAAAGCTGCCGATTTTGCCCCAAGCTTGAATGGCATTTCCAAAAATGAAATTTAATTAGCAGCCTAGCTGCTTTAACGTCGCTGCATGGCGAAGGTTTTACTTTCTGCACAACGCCTCGACTTGGCGGACTCAGCAGCCGCTATTTTCACCGAATCCCGGGATAAGCCATAGTCTGCGGATTCAGGAGACGCTAATGCGCGGTAAACGGCCATTGGGACGGGATAACGAGAGCCATAACGGCTTTCCTGTCCGCTTACGGCCTGAAATCGAAGCAAAAGCCAGAATAGCGGAACGTCAGTCCGCCAAAAAGGAGTAAAGCAGCCTCAATGGGGCTGCTTTACTCCTTTTAATTTCCCAGAATCGCGCCTAACCTAGCTTTCTTTGAATGGCTATTTTTTGATACTGTCATACACAGCTTCACAAAGGTCGACCGTAAACTGGCCCGACATGCCTTCCAGTGCAGTATTGGTAAACGCCACGACGCTGAGCCGCTGCTCTGGATCGACAAACCATGAATGTCCGTATGTACCGCCCATACGCCATGCGCCCGGTGATTCCGGTGTATTTGCCGCAATGGGATCCTTGAGCACCGTGATGCCTAAACCGAATCCTCGCCCTGGCCAATAAGCCATCGGCAAATCTCCAATCTGGTTGGTAGTCAGCTCATGAACTAGAGCCTCCGGCAGCAGAGGCGCTCCTCCTTTACGCAAAGCTTCCAGCAGCTGCATAAAGTCCCCGGCGCTGCCGACCATACCGGCTCCTCCCGAAGGGTATGCCGTACCGTCAAGTGCACGGCCTGGAGCAAGCCGGAAGCCTGCCGTGCCTTCCAAAAAGCCGATTTTATCAGGATTCCGTATTGGCCTCGGCTCTGGATGATCATTGGTATAAGCTTTAGCCAACCGATCAGGGTCCACTGCAATAAAATCGGTGTCGCTCATGCCAATCGGCTTTGTCACTAGGGAATGCACGGCCTCGCTGAGCGTTGTTTCCGTTACCTTTGCAATGACTGCTCCAAGCACATCTGTCGCGATGGAATATTTCCACTCGGTACCTGGCGTATAGAGTAGCGGAACAGAGGCAATACGCTGCAGATTTTCTTCCAACGTAATACCCGACTGATCCATGCCATCTGATATCCCGGCTTGTTGATAGGGACCATTTTCTTCTTGAAAGAAGCGGTAAGTCAGACCTGCGGTATGCGTCATCAAATGTCGAATCGTCAAAGCAGCTATCTCTCCGCTTTGTAATCGCGGCCGGAACTCGGGAAGCCAACGATCAACGCGGTCATCCAACTGCAGGCGACCTTGCCCCACCAGCACTAGGGCGGCCGTTGAAACGATAGGTTTAGAAACGGAAGCGAGGCGGAACAAAGCATCTTCTTGCATGGGCCGGTTCATCTCGCGATCGGCAAAGCCAGCAGCGCGGCTGTACACCATTTTTCCATCTATCGCCACTTTAATGACAGCACCGACCAAACGCTTGTCAGCAATCGTCTGATCGATTACCTCATCCATTCGGCCGGGTAGAAATTCTGGGCTAACTTTGCTTGAATCCATCTTATTCAACAGTCTTCATCCTTTCGAATAGTTAAAGCCTTTCGACTTTACTATTGTGAGTTAATTATATTAAATAAGTATTTTCGTTTATATAAGGCAATTAAGTTAAATCGGTCTTGCAGCAATCAAAATGAAGACAGTTTGCATGGAAAACCTTAAATTTAAAAGAGCCGGTTTCAATAAAATATTAGCTCAGTGTCAGAACCACAGCTAAACAAGACATTATTATGCAAAACCCATAATCCCATATGATTTTCGCAAAAAGACAGCTTTTTAATACGGCTGCGATACGTTATGATAAGCTTGCTTAGTTATTAAACATCTTTAAAAAGTATGATAGCGAGTAAGGGGAGCTTCTAATGAATGAACAATTAAGCGCAAGACAGATTGAATTATGGCGTAATGCCATCTATGTGATTTTCACTTTATGCGGCTTTGCCACGGCATCCTGGATCTCCCGTACGCCCGCCATTCGCGATACACTCGGCGCTTCGACTGGCCAGATGGGCTGGATTATTTTCGGGCTGTCTGTTGGCTCAATCCTCGGCCTGCTTGGGGCAGGGCATTTTATTGCCAGCAAGGGCGGACGTTTCGTCATGATGAACGGGATGCTCATTGCTGCAGGAGGCCTCGCAATCATTGCTCTTGGCAGCTCCTTTTTCACCTATGCTCCTGTTGTGTTCGTGGGGTTAGCAATCTTCGGATTTGGCTTTGGCATTTGTGATGTGGCAATGAATGTTGAGGGCACCATGCTGGAGCGCGCAATGAAAAAGTCTTTGCTGACCGGCTTTCATGCTGCCTTCAGCTTAGGAACCTTTATCGGCGCTGTCGCGGGCTGGTTAGCAACGAAGTCTCATGTGTCCGTCATCATGCATTTGGGTATTGTTCTTATTTTATTAGTTGTGCTCATCGTCTATTTGTCCCGATTCGTGCCTAAAGGAACAGGACAAGAAAGTAAAACAGACAAGAATGCTCCTACGCTAACGACTAAAGAGCGCCTTGCCATCTGGAAAGAGCCGCGCACCTTACTGCTCGGCATTATTATTTTGGGTATGACCTTCGCCGAAGGCTCAGCCAATGACTGGCTTCCTTTAATTATGGTCGATGGCTATGATACTTCTGCTTCAACAGGTTCGTTCGTCTATGGCATATTTGTAGCAGCAATGACGATCGTTCGGGCAACTGGCGGCATGCTGCTCGATAAATTCGGCCGAGTAGCTGTGCTGCGAGCGTCTGCTGTATCCGCTATTGCCGGCCTGCTCATCGTGATCTTGGGTCACAATTACATCATCGCTTCTATCGGCGTTGTATTGTGGGGCTTTGGCGCAGCCTTCGGCTTCCCTGTCGCTTTGTCCGCCGCTGGCGACAATCCGCATGGTGTAGCTGCACGGGTCGGAGCTGTAGCAACAGCCGGATATTTGGCTTTCCTTGTTGGGCCGCCGCTGCTTGGCATGATTGGCAACTCAATTGGCTTGCGAATGGCCTTAATCGTCGTCCTTGTCGGCATTGTATTCGCAGGGCTGACGTCTCATGCCGCGAGACCTCTTGGCGAGAAGGATCAGGCAAAGACCAAGTAGGTCTCACATTTTATAACCGTCAGGAGGGTGGAAAAAATAAAGCTTCCATTTGTGAATCCTAAATTAATGGGCGAAATGATCCGGCAGCAAATTCGCAGCGCGCTCTATTATGAGCAGGAGTCGACCAAGGTCGAAATCGCTCAAATAACAGGGCTGACCTTCCCGACCGTGAGCAAAGCGATTGAGGAAATGAAGGCGGATGGCGAGGTTTTGCTGTCGGGGCTGCGGGAATCCAGCGGAGGCCGAAGGCCGCAAATTTATATGCTGAATGCAGCGCATATGTCGGGCTTAGCTGTGTATTTGGAAAAGGACTGCACCATTTATACCTTGCTGAATTATGTCGGAGAGGTCCTTCTGCAAGACAGGCTGCCCGGTGTTTTGGATGAAGGGCCGGAAGCGCTGGACCGTCAAATGAAGGTTTATTTGGAGCGATATCCGCTCATTCGCGCATTAACCTTCGGCGTTCCTGCGAGCGTGACGAACGGCCAGGTTTTTCATATTCCCAGCTACGAGAAATTTAACGGCTATGATTTGAAGGCCGCTTACGAGAGCCGCTATCCGCTTCAGGTCCAGATTGAAAATGATATGAACGCCACGGTACTCGGCTATCATGACCAACTGGATAACAACAAAAGTTTATCGCTTGTTTATCTGTATTTCGGCATGAATGGCCCCGGTGCTGGCATTATGGTCAATGGAAAGCTCGTCAGAGGGAACACCTTTTTTGCTGGCGAGGTTTTTTATTTGCCCCTTGGGCAGCAGAACTTTGGCGAGGTCATTCAAGAGCTTACCGATCGTTCCAACGAAAAACGCGATGATGCCAAGCTGATTGATGCCATGAGCCGCTTGGTTGCGATTTTCACGGCAACGCTGAACCCGGATATTTTTATTTTTTGCAGCATCAATCTGTCTGAGCAGGAGCTGGAGGAGGTAAGAAGCCGCAGCGCTATTTATGTGCCAGAGGCTCATTTACCCGCACTTATCATTCGAGATTGGCAGCAGGACTACATTCATGGATTAAAGCAAATGACAATCCGTACGATGCTGGGCACGGGAGTCGAATAACGTTCGTTTCAGGGTTATATGCGGCTTGCCGCAGCCGTTATCGCTATCTGCATAGAAAAAACCGCATGGCAGCAGCCGTGCGGTTTCCTTCTATTTTCACGCCCTATTTACATGCCCTTTTTACACGCCCCATTGTCTGGCTATGCCCTTACTTCCAACACCTACAGCGCTGCAAGCTCCTCAAGCACCTGGTCAATCGTCTCCTTGGAAATACGGAACATGCCATTGTCGCAGATTTGCTGAAGAGAGAACGGCTTAGCAATGTTTGCCTGTGCGCCGCTGAACAGATTTGGCATATGCCGGCTCACAATGGCAATCGCCCGCTCATCCATCCATATTTCACTCATCTTCGTCTTGGCACTGTACTGCGAGCGGAACAGGCCTTCACTCTCATAGGCAAACTGGTACGTACCCGAGCCGGCACGGATGATCAAGCCAGCTGCGGTTTCCTCCGCCGATGCGATGCCCGCTTTATTTTCAAGCGAAGTCCCGCCTTCTGTCGTGCCAGCGAGCGTCGCTCCCCGCAAAATAATATCTGCTGTCGTATTCGCTGGAATGACTACTTGAAGCTCAATACGGCTGCCTTCTACACGCCAGCCCGACTCGATCCGTCCGTATACGGAGTCGTAGGAGGCTTTAGCATAAGTCAGCATGGTCGATCCGAACAACGGCTCGATTCGAATATGCTTGAAGGCAGGCTGCGAAGGGTCCATGTCTAGCCCAGCCACCTTGCGGTACATCCAATCGCCGATCGCCCCATAGGAATAATGGTTGAACGAGTTCATGTCGTCGCTCCAGAACGAGCCGTCCGGCTTAATACTGTCCCAATGCTCCCAAATCGTCGTTGCGCCTTTCGATACCGAATACAGCCAGCCCGGATAGCTCTCTTGCAGCAGCAAGCGAACCGCCGTCGTATGATAGCCGCTGTTCGACAGGGCAAAACATAAGTACGGCGTGCCCACAAAGCCGGTCGTCAGGTGGTAGTCATTTTCGACGATGAGGTTGTTTAGATCCTCCGCTACCCGATCCTTCACACTCTCATCCACCAGGTCGAACATAAGCGCCAAAATATGCGCGGTTTGCGTCGGCGAAGCGATCCGTCCCCTTTTGGTCATAAACTCGTCGCGGAACGCGGAAATTACGCGGGTGTGCAGCTCGTCATAGCGCTCGGCGTCCTCGTCATGGCCGAGCACCTTCGCTGCATCGCGAACAATGCGCGTGGAGTAGGCATAATAGGCTGTTGCAATCAATGCCGTTGGCGTCGCGCCAATATAGCTGTTCTCCTTCGCATCGAGCGCAAGCCAATCCCCGAAATGAAAGCCGCTATTCCACAAATACTCTTCGCTGCCCTGTGCCCGAATGTACTCCACCCATTGCTTCATGCTTTCATACTGCTCGGAGAGCAGCCGCTCATCGCCATAATATTGATAAACCGTCCATGGGCAAATAACCGCAGCGTCTCCCCATGCCGCCGAATTGGCTCCGCCAACAATATCGGGAATAACGAAAGGAATGCCGCCATCCTCATGCTGCTCCGCCTTCAGGTCATGCAGCCATTTTGCAAAAAACGGTGCACCTTGGAAGTTGAACAAGGCCGTGCTAATAAATACTTGCGCGTCGCCCGTCCAGCCCAGCCGCTCATCGCGCTGCGGGCAATCCGTCGGCACGTCGAGGAAGTTGCCGCGCTGTCCCCAGCGTATATTTTGCTGGAGCTTGTTGATTCGCTCGTCTGAGCATTCGAATTCACCAGTTGAAGGCATATCGGAGTGCATAACCTCGCCTTGGAATGCATCTGCCGGCAACGCAGCGCCTGCTTCCTGCCCGGGGAAGCCCTGCACCAGCACATAGCGGAAGCCCATAAAGGTAAAATGGGGCGCATAGCTTTCTATGCCGTCGCCTTTCGCGATATAGGTCAGCGTCTGCTTCGCAGGACGCAGGTTGCCAAAATAAATATTGCCGTCCTTGTCCAGCACCTCCGCATGGCGCAAAACGATTTGCGTTCCTTCCGGCGCCTCGACGGTAAATCTCATGCGTCCAACGATATTTTGCCCTAGATCCAGCACATGATCGCCTGCCGGTGTAATAAACGAGGAGATCGGCTTGATGATTTCGGTGACGTTCGTCGGCCAGTTTTCTTGTGCTACAAGCTGGCTGTATGGCAGATCCAGCACTTGCACACCCGACCATCCGCCAGCTGTCTGCAACGCATCGCTTTGAGCTTCAGCTCCATTCACTCCAGCGGCTTCGCTCCAGCCCTCGATTTCCAAGCGGGCATCATACGTTTCACCGTGATAGATATTCGCGTATTGAATCGCGCCAAGCGCCGCCTGCCACGAGCTGTCCGTCGCTACGACCTCTTCCGTGCCATCCGCATAACGGATATGCAGCTCCAGCAGCGCGGCACGATTGTCGCCGTACATATAATTTTTGTCATCAAAGCCCAGTCCGCCGCGGTACCAGCCGTCGCCCAGCATAAAGCCAATGCCATTTGCGCCTTCTTTCAGCTCCGCCGTCACATCATAGGTCTGATATTGCACACGGGTGTGATAGCTGGTCCAGCCTGGAGCGAGCAAATCATCCGACACCTTGCCGCCGTTCAGGTACAGCTCATACACGCCAAGCGCGGTCGCATACACTCGGGCGGACGAAATGCCCCCCGCTTTCACCTGAAAGGTGTGGCGCAGCAAATAGGCTGGGGCCGCATCTGCAGCAATAGAAGACGTATCCGGTGTAATCCATTTCGCCTGCCAGTCTGCCCCGCCAGCAAGGGCCAGCTCGAAGGTGCCCTCCTCGCTCCAAGGCGACTCTTCTCCTGCCGTATCCCATACTCTAACCCGGAAGCGATAAGCAGTACGGGCTGCAAGCGCAGGACCGCCATATACAATATGAAGCGATTGCTCCTGTTCGATCCGCCCCGTATCCCAAAGGCTTGTCTCAAAGCCGCTTGATGCCTCGGCTACTTGCAGCTGATAAGCGGCCTGGCGGACTCCTCTGCGTTCTGCTGCTTCCAGCATCCAGCTGAATCGCGGCTTTGTGAGGTCTGTGCCAAGCAGAGCACCTCTATATTCACAGCTTGCGGAATGAACATTTAACATGTAGCTATCCCCTTTTTACTGGATTTATGAATGAGACACTAACCTTTAACCGAACCAGCTGTCATGCCCGCTACAATACGCTTGTTAAAAATAATAAACAGCAGCAGCGGCGGAATCGTAATCAGCAATATGTTCGTGAACAGCAGATTGTATTGCGTCACATACTGGCTCTGGAAGTTATAGAGCGTCAGCTGCACCGTGACATTGTCCGAGCCCGGCAGAAAATAAAGCGGGTTCGTGAAATCATTGAAGATGGTAACCGAGGACAATACGACTACCGTTGCCGTTACAGGCTGGAGCAGCGGCAAAATAATACCAAAGAACAGCCGAAGGCCGCCAGCGCCGTCAATAACGGCCGCCTCATCCACTTCACGCGGAATGCCGCTCATGAAGCCTTTATAAAGCAGAACTGCGAATGGAAAGCCCAGCGCGACTTCGATCAATATAAGACCGATCAGTGTTTTGAACAGGCCAATCCCGTCCATGACCCAGATCGTCGGCACGATGGCCGGCGGAATGATAAGCCCGGCAAGAATCAAGAAGTTGAACAGTGGCGACAGCTTTCCTGTTCGGCGCTGCAGCACATAGCCTGCCATCGCGCACAGTACGATCAAAATAGCGATGGAGGCCACCGTCAGCACCGTACTGTTGATGAAGGCGCGAATCAGCATAAAATCGCGGGCCACAACGACGGTTTTAATATTTTCCCAATATTGGCTATTGGAGGCCCATGACATCGTGAGCAGCGAAGACTCTTTCGCGTCCTTGCCCGAATTGACCAGTATGAAGTAGAACGGAATCCAGAACACGACAATCGTAAACAAGACGGCACCAATCTCAAAGCCCCATTGTCTGATCTTTCTCACAGGTCTACCTCCTTGCGGTTCAAATACGTATAGAGCGGGAAGGCAAGCGCTGTCACAACGAGGAACAAAATCACATTGCCCGCAGTAGCGAGGCCATAGAAGCCGCCTTGATATTGCTTGTAAATGATCGACGCAATCAAGTCGGTCGTGAAGCCCGGGCCGCCCTTGGTCATCGCCCATACCAGATCGAAGGAGCGCAGACCGCCGATGAAGGCCAAAATAATAACGGAGTTCGTAGCTGGACGGCTCAGCGGCACAATAATGTTCCAGAACTTATGCCAGTTGTTGCCGCCGTCGATTTGCAAGGCTTCATAATATTCCGCGGGGATCGACAAAATCCCGGCAATGTAAATGACAGTCGCGAAGCCTAAGCCTTTCCACACATCGACCATGGCGACCGACAGCAGCGCGATTCTCGTATCGCCGAGCCAATCCGGACCTTCAATGCCGATGGCGGCAAGCGCTGTATTAATGACGCCTTGCGTCGGGTGCATCATCATGCTGAAGGCAATACCGACAGCAATCGTGCTCACCAAGGTAGGGAAAAATATGACAGACCGCAAGTAGCTTTTGGTCCGAATTTTCGAGGTTAGCAATACGCCTAGCAGCAGTCCCAGTGCAACCTTGAGCGTACAGGTAACGACCGCATAGATCAGTGTATTTTTAAAACCAATGCTTAAGGACTGCTCCTGAAAAAATGTAATAAAATTTTCAAACCCGATAAACTCCCAATCCGACAGCGTCCATCTCGTCATACTGAAGAAGAAGGACATAATCGTCGGCAGGATGAAAATAATAAAATAAATAATGGCTGCTGGCAGCAGGAACCAATAGGAGTAGGTTCGTTTAAATATATTGTTCATCGTTATCACTCCTACACAGTCAAGCGTATATTTTGAAGTAAAGCGGCCCTGCAAGCAGGGCCGAGCTTATCTATCTATTTTTTACTACTACTTAAGTTGAAAATTACCAGCCCGCCAGTCCAAGCTGTTTCGCTTGCTTCTCCACATCTTTATCGTAAGCAGCCGCGCCTTCCGCTGCCTTCTTAATGCCTGCGCCAACCTCGACGGTAATTTGCTCCAGGCTTGGTCCTTTAACTGGGGAAACGAACTCCAGCGCTGGCGCCGTTTTGCCCGATTCGAAATACGGCAGCATGTCTTTCACCAGCGTAGGCACATCGTCCGGAATCGTCGCATCCTTGATCAGATACGGGCCGGTTGGCTTCGAGACAGCTGCCGCAACCTGTGTCCCTTCTACAGAAGCGATGAAGGCCACAAACTGCTTGGCTGCCTCTACATTTTTAGTTTCCTTGTAAATATAACTCGCCCCTGGCATCCAGATGCTCAAACCGTTTTTCGAGGCATCGTCGCCAGGCTGGGCGAAAAAGCCGATATTTTCGATTTCATCCGGGAAGTTCTGCACAAGCGATGGTGATGCGAACGATAGCATTGGATAATGCGCGCCCTTGCCATCGGCAAGCATTTTGAGGCCTGCATCATAGGTTGTCGCCAGCATATCCTTGTTCATAAAGCCTTTATCATACAGCTCCTGCAGCTTCTCGAAGCCTCTCAACGCTGCAGGCGTGCCTGCGAAAGTTGCCTTATGAGCGGTAAAATCTTCCGCAAATGACGGTACCTGTGCCTGTACATTGTAATAATCGGCCAGCACAACGAGCTGCGAGGTCCACGAGTCCTTGTAGGAGCCTATAACCGGGGAAATGCCTGCCGCTTTAATTTTCTCGTTATTGGCAATCAGCTCATCCCAAGTAATAGGCACCTTCAGTCCAAGGTCAGCATAAATTTTCTTATTATAGAACCAGCCTCCAGCAATCGTGGAAGATGTCGGCACGCCATACACTTTTCCATTGAAGGAAACCGTCTGCTTGAAGGAGTCCACGACGCCCGACTGGAATGCTTCATTCGTCAGGTCCAGCATGTTTTTCTCTGGAGACAATGCCTGCATCAAGGAGCCCGAGTTATAAAAGAATACATCCGTCATATCGCCTGTCGCCAGACGAGTCTTTACAATATTGTCGCCTTCGCCGCCGCCCGGCCTTGTTTCCATCTCAACTGTAATGTTCGGATATTTCTTCTGGAAAGCGTCGACATAAGCATTCGCCAAATTGACCGAATCCTGCGTATTATCAACCAGCAGCGAGAGCGTTACCTTCTTCTCTGTATTGCCGCCTGTGCCGCCCGCCGCCGTATCCGTACCGGTATTGCCGCCCGAATTGCTTCCGCCGCATGCCGCTAGCGTTCCGGTAAGCACAAGTGCGGTTGCTGTCATTGCGAGCGATTTAAGCTTCATGTTCTTCATGTTTCGTTCCCCCTCGTTCGTTGTCGCTGATGCTGTATAAGTAGCTTTCTATACCCTTATTGTAGAGAGGAAACGGCCTTTATGAAAGCGCTTCATTTTTCAGGTGAGTGTCGGTTTTTTTTAGGTAGATTCGATGGGTTGAAGCGCAGGGTCACACGGGTGCCCTCTCCTTCTCGGCTCCAGACGGTCAGCGAGCTGCCTTCCCCATAAGACAGCGACAGCCGTTCCTTAACGTTGCGCATGCCGTAGCCCTGCTCTGTCTGGGCCATATCCGCCATCCCCACCCCGTCATCCTCGACCGTGAAAATCAAATACGGCCCGTCAGTTCCACCCGTCAAACGGATCGTTCCTTTTCCGACCTTCGGCTCCAAACCATGGTAAATGGCGTTTTCGACCAGCGGCTGCAGCAGCAGCTTCATGATCTCCAGCCCCTTGATCGTCTCCTCCACCTCCTCGATATAGTGGAAGCGGTTGTTGAACCGAATGTTTTGGATGTTCAAATAATGCTCGATATGCTTCAATTCGTTGTATACGAGAATCGTCTCCTTGCCCTTGTTCAAGCTGAGCTTGAAGCTTTCGGAGAGAGATACCGCCATTTGGGCGACCTCTTTATTATTTTGCAAAATCGCCATCCAATAGATCGAATCCAGCGTGTTATACAAAAAATGCGGCTTAATTTGCGATTGCAGCGCCCTAAGCTCCGCCTCCCGCTCCTTCAGCTCCGAGTTGATGAGCCGCGCATTCAGCTCCTCATTTTCGCGGGCAATGCGCTTGAACGTTTCACCGATGACACCGACCTCATCCTGGGCAAATTCCGCCGGAAAATCGCGCTTGCCAAGCGTCCAGTCGTTCATCATTTTTTTCAGCCGCAGCAGCGGCCTTGTGATGGTTCCCGATATAAAAAAGGATAGAATCAGCGCTGTCACCGCGAAAGCCGCGGCAATAAGCGTCGTCGCCAGGCCAATGTATTGGGTATGCTTTAGCAGCTCCTTCGATTCGACGAGATGGACCAGCGTCCAGCTTGTCGTCTGATTATAATAAGGATTGACCAGAAAGCCTTCATCCTTCAAGTGGCCCAGCGTTTCCGAGATGGTCCCGCCAGCAAGCGGAACAGTATCATTATGGCTGTATACTGCTTTTGTCGAGCCAGTCCCCTCGCTGAGCACCATGAAGGAGCCGTTCTCCTTGCTGCCCCCGAACACTTTATCAAAAATCGTCTTGGATACATTGATGACGAGAATGCCGATCGGCTGGCCGCCCGGGTCCTCCGCATCGCGAAACAGCTTCACGGTAGAAAAGGACTTATTCGTATCGTCAAAAATATCTGACGGATAATACACAACCTTTCCCTTGCTCTCATACGCCGCCTTGTACCAGTCCGAGCTTGTAATCTTGGCTATTTTATCGCTTCCTTCATACACGCCCGCATCATCGGAGCGGCCAAAGCAGTAGGTGTGAAGCAACAGATCAAGCAGACAGACCGAGGTTACGTAACGCGTATCAGCAAAGCTGCTGCTGATTAAGCCTTTGAGCCGCGAGGAGGTTGTGCTGTTCACCGTATCGGGCTGGCTGCCCGGATTTTCTCCGCTGCTGCGCAGGCTCTGCCGAATGGCATCGTTGACAACAATAGATAGATGAAAATTGTTAATATTCCGAAATAATAGGTCGGCCACCTCGCTGGACGTACGCAAATGGTCCAAATTCGTTTTTTCATTCATATCCGTCAGCGTGTCCTTCGTAATATTGAAGGAAATGTAGCCGAGCAGCATAATCGAAGGCACGATGAGCAGAATCATTGCCGCCAAAAACCGGCTTCGGATTTTTTTGAACCGCAGCCATTCTACTAGCCGTTTTTTAGGCATGGCCATCTTCCTTACGCTCGATCGAGTGGGCTTCCCGGTAATGCTTAGGCGTCATGCCTATGAGCTTTTTGAACGTTTCCGTAAAATGCCTGTAGTTGAGATAACCGACCTTCTCGCTGACTTCCCCGACGAGCATCCCTTCTCGCAGCATCACCTTTGCACGCTCCATCCGTTCGTGAGTCAAATGCTTAATATAGGAGATGCCCATCTCTTCTTTGAAAAGCAGGCTGAAATACGTCGCATTCAGGCCAACATGCTCCGCCAGCTCCTGCAAGGAAATGTCCTGCCCAAAGCGAGCCTCCATATAGGCAAGCGCCTTCTCGACCGCCGCATGCTTCGCGGAGCGCCTAGCTTCGGTAACGGCCGTCAGCATCGCCTCCACCTTGCCCCGGAGCCAGCGGAACATTTCCTCGCGCGTATGCATGACGCCAAGCTCCTGATGCGCGACCTTGCCGAGAGAGCGAATGTCCCGCCCCGTCTCCTTCAGCACCTCAAGGCCCACATAAACGAGCTGCAAAATTTCGCGCTCCGCCTGCTCCGGGTCCAGCTTCTGCTCCCCAACCGACACCTCGAATTCGTCCAACGCAGCCAGCAGCCCCTTCTTGTCCCCCGTGCGCAAGGAGAAAATGACCGACTCCTCATGCTTCGTCAAATGGCCTGCCAACTCATCGCTGCCTTCCATTTCCTCAATGCGGATCAAGCCGCTTTCCTCCAAAAACCGGCCGTAGCGCAGCGCCCGCAGCGCTTCCTTGCAGCTTTTTGGCGCTTCTGCTAGCGTTGCATAGGTTCCTCCTGCTGCGAACAGCTCACAGTCTCCGCCCTGCAGCATAAGCTGCTCCCACAGCTCGTCTGCGGGCAGCTTGAAATGAAGCACCGCCGACAGCCGGTCTGCCCCATTCGTCACCTCAACGATTTGATAAGCGGCACTTTCTGGCAGCTCTACACATTCCGAGGAAAAAGCGAGCACCGTAATGCCCGCAATCGCTTCCCACTCCGGGCCATAGCTTTCCTTCCATTTGCCTAGCGCACTATCGCCCGCTAACAGCAAGTTCAGCGTCGCTTTCTCCAGCAGCTCCTGCTTCGACGCCTCCCATTTGGATTTCATGGAGCTGAATGCTTGCTGCTTCTCAATTCGCTCGATTGCTTTGCGCATCACTTCATCTATTTTCTCTACCGTAACCGGCTTCTCCAAATAATCAACAACGCCAAGCCCAATCGCCCGCATCACATATTCAAATTCATTAAAGCCGCTGAACACAATAAACATCGTATCCCCTGCTTCGCCTGCCACCGTCTCAATGAGCCTCAGTCCGTCCATGCCCGGCATCCGAATATCCGTCAGCACAATGTCCGGCCGCTGTTCGCGAAACATCTCTAGTGCCGATAAGCCGTCTCCCGCCGTTCCTACCAGCTCGACGCCATAACGCTGCCAGTCGATCATTTGGCTCAGCCCTTGGCGGACAATATATTCGTCATCAAATACAACCGCTTTCAGCATTTTCCCCATCCTCCCTGCAAAGCACCTTCTAAATAATTCTAGTATACCCGCCTTATTCTCCTTCATCGTAATGGAGAGCTGGATTTTTTCCTACCGTTGTTTATTTCAGGTCGATGTCTGCTTTTTTCAGGTAAAAAACAAGATGAAACGGCTGTCGCCGTCCTTTGGCGGCGCAGCGCGTATCATTACGAGAAAATCATATCCTTTCCTATATTCAAAAAACGGCACATCGGAGCATGCTCCGATGTGCCATTTTTATAAAGTATATATAGCTACTCATCCTCTTTCAGCAGCTTGTAAAGATAATCGACAGAGCGCATCGCGTATTCGAACCGCTGGGGCTCGCCGTCCTTCACCAGCACTAGGCAGGGAACGCTCGTAATTTTCCAAGCCTCGCGCAGCTTGGGCGCGTAATTGATGTTAATTTTATACATCGTCGTCGGCACTTCCGCTGCCTGAACGATGTCCAGCATCCGCTCGGCTACCTTGCACGTTCCGCAGAAAGGGCTGGAGAACAGCAGCGCATCCTTCCCATTGCCGATTCGCGCCAGACGCAGCCACTCATCCTCTTCAATTTCATAAATTGCCATACGCTCTTCCTTCTTTCCTTGCTCTGGCTGTATATGTGCCCAGCGGCACCCGGCCAGCTTCGTTGTCTTCTATTTTAACATAAGACATAGACGAGCAGCCGCCAACATACGTTTTTATAACAACCGTTTTTGGAAAGGATGCGATAAGGCTTGATGGACCTGCTGCTGCTGCTCGGAATGGCGTTTTTTTGGACAATCACCTATCTGCTTATTATTTATCAAGGCTTCAAGGATCGGACGTGCGGCATGCCTTTGGCTGCGCTCTGTGCCAACCTGACGTGGGAGCTGCTGTTTGGCTTTTTCATGCCCTTCAACCCGCTTCAGCAAATCATTACAATCGTCTGGTTCGCGCTCGACATCATCATTTTGCTGCAATTTTTGTATTACACCCGCAATGACTATTCACCGAAAAAAATTGCCGTCATCGTAGGCTCTCTGCTCGCTACCGCCTTCTTGCTGCATTATGGCGTCTCGGTCGAATTCCATGACCCGGAGGGCAAATATACCGCCTTTGGCATCAATTTGATGATGTCCATATTGTTTATTCAAATGCTGTTCCAGAAGGACTTGCTAGGGCAGTCCCGTTTTATTGCCTGGGCGAAAATGCTCGGCACCCTATGCGCCTCCGTGCTCAGCTACAAGCTCTACCCGGATTCCCTGCTGCTGATGTTCATGTATGTCCTTATTTTCCTTTTTGATGTTGGCTATATTTTACTCGTGCAAAGCCGTTCGGTGAAAATCGTGCAGCGCCCCGGCGCAAAACAGGACAATTCGCAGCAGATTGTAACATAAGACGCAAAAATCGTCTATTTGTCTTGTTTTATTTGATCCATAAACATCCTGAGGTTTTCAACGATTTCTGCCGAATGAGTACGATATAAATAGTGGTCTGCTTCAAATAACACTATTTTCCCATGAACAGAATCCTTGATTTGCTTCTCATGCTCGGGTATCCATCTATCCGTTACTGGATGATTGGCTTGGATAAAGAAAATAACGGGAAGAGCTTTTGGGAAGGTTAATTGTTCTGCTGCTTCAAAATTAGCATACATACTTCCGGCTTCATTTAATTGACTGGAATTATAAATGTTTTTGCGAATCATGATTTTCAGTTGCTCTTTGGTTTGATCATCATATGGCAATTCAGCATAAGGGTCATCGCCTAATTTCAATTGCAATCTGGCGAAACCTGATTCTCTGAGCAGGCTAAGCGTCTTTAATATGGAAGATCCTATCTTCTGCTCTTTGAGCGTTGGGACACTGCTGTCGAGTCCGACAAATGCGCTCACTTCGCTTGGATATTTGTTCACATAATCTAAGCTGTATAATCCTGAAATGGAGTGGCCCATTAAAATGTAACGGTCAATATGGAGACTTTGCAGCGCTTCATGAATTTCACTTACTATATTTTCTGTGCTTCGTTCCTTGTCGGTCAGATCGCTTAATCCATAACCAAATGGCTCAACTACGACGACTTTGTAATACGGTGACAGTTGTTCGATTAGCGGCTTAAAATCAAGTGCTGGCGCTGCTGTGCCATAACCTGGCAGGAGCACGATCGTTTCTTCTCCTTGTCCATGGGTCGATACATTCATATATTTCCCATCTACAGCTACCGACTGGCCATAAGGCAATAATTTCGCTTGCTCTGATTTGCTGCTGAACAAATTCACGAAAAAAACGACGGCTATAAAAACGACGATTGCTATTCCTATGGCCGCTATTACTTTAAGCAACCTGCGAAGCCATTTTTTCAACCTGCTGGCTGGCTTTTTATTTGTTGTTGTATCCAGCTCCATCTTGTTTACCTCTCGTATTTCCACTTGCATCTTCTCCTATCGTCATCTCTCTACTGGGCGCCCTTAAGGGCCGATAGGGAAAGCTTACACGATGAAAATGTACTCTATATGCCGGCAGGATGAACGGAATATGAACACGCAAAAAAACCTGCGTCATCATAGGCAGGAGGCTTGTACCTGATGACGCAGGCATGGGGAGAAGCGAGGGGACCGCTATGAGATAATGATGGATAAGCCTCTTATTCAGCCAGCATTGTGACGGGCAAGGTGATGATGAAGGTCGTTCCCAGACCCGGTTCGCTTTCCACTCGAATATCGCCTTGATGAAGCGAAATAATCTGCTTAACGATGGCCAGACCCATACCGCTGCCTTCATATTTTCGGCTGTGAGAGCGATCTGCCTTAAAGAAACGCTCGAATATACGCTTCTGGTCCTCTAGTGAAATACCAATGCCCTCGTCTGATATTCGGACGGTCAAATGTTTGATGTCTTGCTCGATGCTGACTGTAATCATGCCGCCATCGTTGGAAAATTTGATGCTATTGCCAATGATATTGATCCATACCTGATTTAGCTGATCATGATCAGCCGTTAGCATAGCTGGCTTCAAATTAAGCTCAAAATGGATGTTTCGCGCCGACCATTGCGGCTGAATCCCGACGATGACTCGCCTAATCTGTTCATCAAGTCTGAGCGTTACGAGTTGCAGCTGTTGTGACTGTGATTCGAGCAGGCTTAGCTTGAGCAGACTATCGCTCATCTTGGACATCCGCTTGGCTTCATTAATAATAATATCGAGATAACGGCTGCGCTCATTAGCTTCGATGCCTTCTTGCTTGAGCGCTATCGCATAGCCGGATATCGAGGTGAGCGGCGATTGAACCTCGTGCGACACATTTGTTACGAATTCCCTGCGCATCTGCTCCAGCTGCTGCAGATCATGCATCATTTCTTCGAAGCTGCGAGCCAAAGTGCCTAATTCACCCGTTTGCTTAATATTCAGCTTGACGTTGAAGTCTCCCGCCGCTATCCGCCTGGTCGCTTTTGTCAGCTTGTTAATCGGGCTTATGATGAAGATCGAGGCAATTAGAACAAACAAGCTTCCTGTAATTAACGAATAGGCTGCAATCGTCAATCCCCATTTTATGACAAATGAGGTGGACGGCGGGGAGAGCGTCTCCACAAACATCGCTTTCGTCCCCATATCTGTGTTCAACGGAAATCCAATGTAGGCAACCGTAACACCTTCCTTATTGCCTTGAACCGTTTCTCCAGCTAATACCTTTTTTACTTGCTCCGTTATTATAGCAGCAGGCTTATGTCCGCCCAGCGCTCCAAAAGACTGGAATCGATCCGTTGCTTCATAAATTCGAATATGATAGGAATTGAGCTGCTTCATTTTACTAACTAACGCGTCCGCTTCACGCGACGGAATGGTCTCGTAGATCGAGGCGATGTCATGTCCAAAATTACGCAAAAGAATTTGCGAGTTTTCGTTCAATTGATCTTCAAATAGCCAAGTGGCTGCTAAAAAAGCAATGATCGTGCTCCCGATCACGGAGACTAGGAATATTAGGACTACGCGTGTATATAATGATTTGATCATTGTTGCACCTCAAGTCGATAGCCAAGCCTACGAACCGTTTCGAGTTGAAAAATAATAAGCATCCAATCCCTCTTTCCCTGTTTCGTATCCTATTCAGTAGTAATCATTATACTATTATAGCAAGGAGATATAATAATGGGATTTAGGTGCCTTTCCTTCGGTCATCGAGTATCCGATTGTCGGAAGATGTATATCCTAAGTATATACATGATAAAAGGGGTGAAGTATACTTGAAAGACCAGAAGAGAGAGGATATGAGCCCAATGACGACTGTAACGCTTAGTAAATGGGGAAACAGCAGTGCTGTCCGGATTCCGAATCAGCTTCTTAAACGTCTGAATTTGGAGGAGGGCGCTGAAATCGAATTGGTCATTACTCCTGAAAATGAATTGCTGCTGCGTCCTATGAAACAACAGCAAGAAACGAATGAAGAGCTGCGCACTCATTTAAAGCAACTCCTTGCTAAAATCCAGCCCGCTTCCCCACGGCATGAGGAATTCGATGTTGGCATTGAAGGAGACGAGCTCATTTGACGATACCTATCCCCCAGCGCGGCGATTTAATATGGCTGGATTTTGATCCCCAAGCTGGTCATGAGCAGGCTGGGAGAATACCAGCTCTTGTGTTGTCCGAGGCTGATTTTAACGAACTAACCGGCTTTGCAGTTGTGTGTCCCATTACGAGCCAAATTAAAGAATATCCGTTTGAAGTCGCGTTGCCTGGCGGTCTTGCCTTCTCTGGAGTTGTCCTGACCAATCAAATGAAAAGTCTCGACGTGCAGAAACGGAAAATTAAAATTATGGGCAGCGTCCCTGTAGATTCTCCTTTCATGAAAGCTGTGCTGCGCAACACGCGCTCTATACTGGCCTAATTAAGCAATCGCCGCGCCCTTAACCATTAGGAGCGCGGCGATTTCGTATGAATGAGCGATTTGCCAACTCTATTTTTATTCGCGTATAGTTAGGATGAGAAACACGGTGGGCGAACAAGAGCAGCATACTAAAGCGCTCGGTCAGCTCAGCACGAATATTCTCCATTTAAAAGGACTGACATTCCGCTATTTCAGCGATTTTCATGTTTTCGACTGCTGCGCGGACAGGGAAGCCGTTATGCCACACCCTATCGCTTCAAATAGGAGGAATAGGGGCGATTAGCGGCTTCTGTGTCCGCCAGCACGGCCAAAAACCATTTTTGCAGAGAATAACGGCTGCTGTGTCCGCCAAAGTCTCTATATATCCAAATACATAATCATAATTGCCTATACCTCGCACTTTTTGATGAATGGAAGCTGAATGAAGCTAGCCCACAAGCCCAGCCTTCAAGAAAATGTCTCAGGAGATTGATTCGAATGATGCCTATAGATAAACAGAACGAGCGAAAAAAAAATGCCGCACTCCAGCAGCTACCCGAGCAGCCGATTTCGCAGTGGCGAAAATGGCTGCTGCAATGCTTGGAGCCGCTGGCCGCACAAACGAGAAACAGCGACTATGCTGGCCGCGCAGCTGAGCTTATTAAGCAATCGCGGCCCGCTTTTTCCCCTGCGATGAAATGCCTGTTCGAGCTGCACAGCTTCCTGTTTATTATGGAGCAGCTGCATACGGGCACGTTCGTCGGCTACCACACGCGAGTCGCGATGGAGGATGTGCAGGGCAGCATCAACAAGCTGTTCGAGCTGTCGCCGGATCTCGCTGATGCCGAGCCGGCGTTTTGGGACCGCCTGGCGGAAACGCTGGCGGATTTGCGTGGAAGACTGCTCGCGGAGGAGCGGTATGCGGATTATTTTTCACCTGTGTATTATGCGCTTTGGAGAAAATGGCTCTATCCCCGCCTGCCCGGCAGCCCGCTGCTTGCGGAGGAGCTTGAACACCTGGAGGCGCTAAAGCCCCAGCAGAAAATCGCCCAGACGCGCTATCAATGGATGTTCGCCAAATGCTGGCTGAGCTTTCTGCTAGGGCGCGACGAGGAGGCGCAAGCGCTGCTGACCGCGCTGGGCCGCAAATCCAAGCTGCGCATTCATGATTATTATGCCTTGCTGGATGAGCTGGAGCAGCGCAAGGAGTGGAATCGGCTGCTCTACTGGCTGAAGCAAACCGCGAGCCTGCTGGCGGATCATCATGGCGTGCATTTGAACGCTTTTTTCGCCTATTGGGATGCGGTGCTGGCGGAAATGCCTCAGGAGGAGGAAGCGATGTGGGAGCAATTGCTGCTCCTGCTGCCCGCCTCGCGCTCCATCTATGCAGACAAGCTTCATCATTATGAAAAATGGCAGGAGTGGATCGATTACCAGCTAAGCGAAGGCATCGACCCCCTGTATTATCGCGTCGCCATGTTCGCTCCGATCGAGAAGCACGCGCCTGAGCTGCTGCTTCCCTTCTATCACCAAGCCGCCGAGCGTTATGTGCTGCTGAAAAACAGGGACGGCTACAAATCGGCAGTCAAGCTGCTGAAACGATTAGCGAAGCTGTATAAAAAACGCAAGGACGAGGCGGGCTGGGAAACGTTCATCACCGCCTTCGCTGGGCGCTACAGCCGCTTGCGGGCTTTGCAGGAAGAGCTGCGAAAGGGGAAATTGCTGTCATGAGCATGGAGCTGACGAAGAGCCCATCATGGACGACGATAACGGTACATTTGGCTTTAACCGATTTTGGCGATGCGCTGCTGTATGCGGTGGATGACCGCCAGGATCTGCTTTCCGGCGTTCGCCTCAAGCAAAGCCTATTCGCTTGGCATGCGGCCACCACCTATGGGACCGAGCTTGAAATCCGGCAAATGGAGCAGGTGGAGCTGGTTGTGCTTCCCGCGGAGCATGTGCTCCCCTTCTTTGCCGAGCAGCGCCTGCTGGCGCATATTCATTGGGAATGGGACGAGCAGTCGGCTGCGCTCATCCGGCTTGCGCCTTTGCTGCACGAGCACACGGAGGCCAAGCGCTACTTGCCGAGCCACTCCGCATGGCGAGCCGGACAGCTGCAATGGGTGTGGGACAGCCCCGCTTCGGCGGAGCTGGCAAGCGAGCTTGCGCTTGCTGAGGAGAAAGTGAAGGACGGCTGCTTGTCGAATGGCTTTCTCGGCATGCTGGAAGCCGCCTTCTCGGCGGCGGTGTTCCAGCGCTATTACAACAGTGAAGCAGCATCCGCCGATTTGCGCGCGGAATATCCGCTGCTGTTCGTGAAGGAGAAGGCGATCTTCGCTGGCCTTGATGCGTCCGGCTGGCTGATGGCCGTCGGCTGGAAGGCAGACCATGCGCCGTTCCGCCCTATGCTGCAGCTGCTTGAGCCGGGCGAGGAAACCGATGAGGCGTGGCAGCTGCGGCTCGTGCTGCAGGACAAGCTGGACCCATCGGTGCTGCGGCCTGTGAGGCTGTCGCAGCATGGCGATGTCGCCGGCGAAGTTCCGGCGGCTTGGGTTCATGCTGTGCGCGAGCGATCCTCCGGATGGCTGGATCATCTGCGCGCCAGTCTGCCTGACGAGCATTTGGCAGGCGAGAAATACGATGTGCTGAGAGTGCCGCTCAGCAGCGACTCCGTCTGGCGCTTCCTGACGGTGGGCAGCAACCGCCTGCTCGAAGCAGGCTGGCAGGTGCTGCTCCCCGCCTGGTGGGAAAGCGCCCGCCGCAAAAAGCCTAAACTGCGCGCCAAGGTCAAGGAAGAGGAAAATCCGGCGAAAGGCCGCTCCTTCTTCGGGCTGGACGCCATTATTGAATTCGATTGGCGCGTTTCCGTCGGCGATCTTACGCTCACGGAGGCGGAGTTTTCGGAGCTGCTCGCCCGTCAGGAGCGGCTGCTGCAATTCCGTGGGCAGTGGGTGACGCTCGATCCCGGCCTGCTGGAGCAAATCAGCAAGATGATGAAGGGCATGAACAGCGCCCAAGGACTCTCCTTCCAGGATGTGCTTCAGCTCCATCTGCTTTCGCGGAAAGACTACTTCGCCCGCAAGGATGAAGCAGCAGAAGACTCGGCGGATGAAGCTGAGGATGAAAATGAGCAGCTGCGGCTGGAAGTCGAGCTGAACAGCTATATGCAGGAGATGATGGACCAGCTCGTGCAGCAAAAAGAGGCGCCAGCGCTTCCCGTTCCTGCGGGCTTGCAGGCGACGCTGCGCGCTTATCAGCAGGAAGGCTACTCCTGGCTGGCTTTTATGCGCCAGCTGGGGCTTGGCGCTTGTCTTGCCGACGACATGGGCCTCGGCAAGACGGTGCAGCTCATCGCCTACCTGATGCAGATGAAGGAGACGGGAGGCACGGGCCGCGCCGCCGCTCTCATCATTTGCCCGACCTCGGTGCTCGGCAACTGGCAGAAGGAAATTAGCCGCTTCGCGCCATCACTGAACGTCATGCTGCATTACAGCAGCAAGCGGCTGACGGGCGACGCTTTCTACGAAGCCGCCAGTAAAGCGGATGTTATTCTCACTTCTTTCGCGACCTCCATGCTCGATCAGGAGCTGCTGCAAGGGCGCACATGGGAAGCGATTTGCCTCGACGAGGCGCAAAATATTAAAAATGCGCAAACGAAGCAGGCCGCTGCCATCCGCAGCTTGCCCGCCAAGCATCGCATTGCGCTGACCGGAACGCCGATTGAAAACCGGCTGAGCGAGCTGTGGTCGATCTATGATTTTATGAATCCCGGCTTTCTTGGCAGTGCGCAGGGCTTTCAGAAGCGCTTCGCAACGCCAATTGAGCAGGAGCAGGACCCGGAGCGCGTTATCGATTTGCAGCGGCTGGTCAAGCCGTTCATGCTGCGCCGCAAAAAGAAAGACCCGGCGATTCAGCTCGACCTGCCGGATAAGAACGAGATGAAAACGTACGTTCATCTCACCGCCGAGCAAGGCGCGCTTTATACGCAAACCGTCAATGAGCTGATGGCTAAGGTGCAGCGGGTAGAGGGCAACAAGCGCCGCGGCGCGATTTTGTCCGTGCTGACGCAGCTCAAGCAAATTTGCAACCATCCGGCTCTACTGGAGGATGGGATGCCGCTTGAGGTGATGGAAGCGGAAATTGCCAGCGGCACGACCGGCGCTGAGGCCGCAATGGAGTCGCTGATTAGCCGATCGTCCAAGCTGGAGCGGCTGATGGCGATGGTGAAGGAGCTGCGAGCCGAAGGCGAGCGCTGCCTTATTTTCACGCAATATATCGGTATGGGTCAGCTGCTGCAGGGCGTACTGGAGCGGGAGCTTCAGGAGCGTGTGCTTTATTTGAACGGCAGCACGACGAAGCTCACTCGCGACCGGATGATTGAACGGTTCCAGTCCAGCACGCTCCCGGCGTCTGAGCAGCCGAACGTCTTTATTTTGTCGATTAAAGCAGGCGGCGTCGGCCTGAATTTGACCGCAGCCAATCATGTATTCCATTTCGACCGCTGGTGGAATCCCGCCGTGGAAAATCAGGCGACCGACCGCGCCTACCGCATGGGGCAAACCCGCGACGTGCAGGTGCACAAGTTCATTGCGCTCGGCACGCTGGAGGAACGGATCGACGAAATGCTGGAATCCAAGCAGAAGCTGAGCGAAAATGTCATTTCCAGCAGCTCCGAGACGTGGATTACCGAGCTCGATAACGCGGCGCTCCAGCAGCTCGTCACGCTGAAGCAGGACTGGGCCGGTGAAGCTTAGGCGGCTTCGCGCCGCCAGCGCCATACGGACGGTGAATGGGAGGCGCCGCCTCACTCGCGCAAGACAGCGGAATGATGATCTCCTTCCTTATGCTAATGACCCTCCCAGCCTCACCACAAGTGCACGCACGGTCGCCAAGATGCTGGATGGGCCATTTTTATGCTAAACTGGTTGTACCTAAAACAATTTAGCCGGAATGACGGAAAGGCGGGAATATGATGGAGTATGCGTTTGTAATTGAACCGCAAAATTACCAGCTCTTTGAAAATGATGAGGAACAGGTGGAGAAATGCCAGGAGTGGGGCCTGCTTTCAGGGAAAGCCAGCAAAACAAAAACCTTTTATTATAAAGGCCACGGCCTGAATATCGTTTGCAGCATCGTCGGTTTCGTCGATAAAATGACCGCCGTCATACAGCTCGGCAACGATCAGCTGCACTGCATCCATCCTTCGTACCTGAAGGAAATGCAAGCGGCAAGCTATGGCGCGAAGCATGCGGCCGGCGTCGAGGCTGACGAGACTGGCGAGGAAGCTGCAATTAATGAAACAGAAGCCGTTGAAGCGCAAGCTGTAGAAAACGGCACTGACGTTAACAGCGATTTCGCAGCCGTGGGCGAGAGCGATGCGGGTTCGGCCAAGACGGTCGAGGAAATGCTTGCGGAAGCAGGCTTTGCTTTCGACTCGGTCGAAAGTGCAGCAGCGATTCCAGAAGCAGTAGAGGAAGCGGCGGACAAGGCGGAGCAAGCGGAAGAAAAACCGAAAAGCAAAGCCAAAAAAGAAAAAGCGCCGAAGCTGGAGCTGCCGGAGGACAAGGTTAAAATGATCGCGACCGTTAAGGAGTTTACGACGGTGCCGAACCATTTTTCCGATAATGATGATGAGGTTGTCATTTATGAGGCCGTGTCCATCACTGAACAAGGAACGCTCGTGGGCGAAGCCTGGTCCAGCCATAGCGCCACGCTCAAAAAACAGGAGCTGGAAGTAGGCGATGTTATCACCTTCGAGGCTAAAATTGTAGCCAAAAAGCTGACCAAGCATCCCGTTCCTTATAAAATCAACAACCCCGCGAAAATTAAAAAAGAAGAGGCTTGAATATAAGGGCAGCATCAGCACAGCCTACTTAAATACGCAGACGCAAAAAAGAGCTCCTTTGAGAGCTCTTTTTCCCTTTTTACCTATAAAATGATCGTTATGCTTTAATTTCACGGCCTTCTGAATCTTTAAATGCGCCGCAAATGATCATAATTAAGTCGATTAGTGTCCAGATACCAAAGCAACCCAATGTAATCAGCATCAAAATGCCTGTTCCCACTTTTCCCGCATAAAAACGATGAATGCCGAAAGATCCTAAAAAGAAACATAACAATATTGCTGCTACAAAAGATTTATCACTCTTTACCACTTGTAAATCCCTCCATTATATATTCTACTCTTCCATTATCGGCATATGGCCAGAAATTCTTTACATATAACATGAAAATGTTAATAAAATATTTGGTATTTCTTTAACTATATAACCCTCTTAACCTCTCATTTGCATTTCCCCTGATTATTTTGCTATTATTATAGAACGAACGTTCAGTATAATTAACAGAAAGGGGCAGCGCCTCATGAACAAGAAACAGCTGCAAAGCGAGCAAACGAAGAAGAAAGTCGCAAGTGCCGCGCGGGCGCTTTTCGCCCAGAAGGGCTATAAAGGGACTTCGATTGAAGACATTGTAGAGGCGACCGAAAGCAGTAAGGGCAATATTTATTACCATTTTAAAAGCAAGGAAGGCTTGTTTCTCTATCTTTTAGAGGAATGGGATTTGGAATGGGAGCAAAAATGGAATGAGCAGCAGGCGCTCTATGAGACGTCCACCGAAAAGCTGTACGCCATTGTCGAGCAAAGTGTAATGGATGATTTTAGCCATCCGCTTACGAAAGCGGCCGATGAATTTTTCAACCATGAGGAGAAAACCACTGAGGTTGAGAAACGGATGACGGTCATGATTGACCGGCATTTGGAATTCAACAAGCGCCTCATTCAGGAAGGCATTGATCGCGGCGAATTAGAGCCGATGCAGGTTGAGCATTTGGCGATTATATTGGAAAGCTTGTTTTTCGGCTTGAATCAATTGTCCAGACGCTCCTATGCGATGGATGAGGTTTTGACCATTTACAGAACCGCTATAAAGGTTGTTCTTTATGGCATCGCAACCTCTAAGCAGCACCAAACCTAATCATTAAAACAACCTAGATCAGGGTGAAAGGATTTTAACCATGTCATTATTACTACGGAACAGAGGAGCTATACTCCTTCTGATGGGCAATATTTTGCTCGTATTTACAGGCATTGGGCTCGTCATTCCCGTTATGCCTGCCTATATGCGAGAGCTGGATTTGAACGGAAGCATACTTGGCTTCATGGTAGCAGCCTTTTCCTTGGCCCAATTATTATTTTCCCCGCTTGCAGGCAGGCTCTCCGATTCTTTCGGCCGAAAAAAAATGATCGTCGCAGGCGTTACGCTGTTCGCGCTCTCAGAATGGATGTTTGGCGCGGTCAGCGAGCCGTGGCTGCTGTTTGTTTCACGCATACTTGGCGGAGTCGGGGCCGCGTTCAGCATGCCTTCGATTATGGCTTACGTCGCTGACGTTACTAGCAACGAAGAACGCGCCAAAGGCATGGGCTATATCAATGCCGCGATTACGACCGGATTTATTATTGGTCCCGGCATCGGAGGTTATTTAGCCGAATTTGGCGTTCGCGTCCCTTTTTATGTAGCGGGCATCGCCGGCGGGGTGGCCGCCATCGTTACGCTGCTTGTTTTGCCAGAATCCAAGGCGAAGGCCGCTCCAACGGCTGCCGCTTTAGCCCCCTCTAAGGCTAAGGCCTCAGCCTCGGCTTCGGCTGGCGAACCCAGCTTTATGTCCCAGCTGCTGACGTCTTATAAGCAGCCGTATTTTTTCAGCTTAATCATCGTGCTTGTCGCCTCGTTCGGACTTGCGAATTATGAGACGGTATTCGGCTTGTACGTTGACCATCGCTTCGGCTTTACAGCAACCGACATCGCTTTTATTATTACGTTCGGCTCGATCGCGGGCGCGGTTGTGCAGGTCACGATTTTCGGCTGGATTTTGAATCGGTTTGGCGAGCAGAACGTCATTACGTGGTCGTTGTTTATTGCGGGCCTATTCGTTCTGCTGATGTTATTGACCAACAACTACTGGATGGTGTTCGTGGTCACTTTCTTTCTGTTCCTGTCGGTCGATATTTTGCGCCCAGCCATCGGCACCCAAATTTCCAAAATGGCAAATGACCAGCAAGGCTACCTCGCTGGCTTGAACTCCGCTTTTACGAGTCTCGGAAACATTCTTGGCCCGATCACTGCGGGCGTGCTGTTTGATATGAATATCAACTTCCCGTATGCCTCCGCTGGCATCGTGCTCCTGCTGTGCTTCCTTCTGTCCATGCGGGCTGGGAAAAAGAAAGCTGTCCCCGCTCGCGGTTAGAGCCGCGCATCGTTTGCAGGCGGGAGCGATTCTGTTTAGCATCGCCTGTCATCAAAGCAAAGCAAGCTGCCGCATGCTGTGAAGCACGGCGCTTGCTATCTCGCATTCTATGGGTGAGTTTTGGCTTAATCGCCAAAGCCCACCCTTTTTTTATTAAGAGATGCGCTTTGACCAATCCCATTCTCTTACAGCTTGCCCTGCTGCTCCTCCAGCAGCTCTCGCGTTCGGCGCGGCGATTGGCCGATGACCTTTTTGAACATTTTGGAGAAAAGAAAGGGATCGGTGTAGCCCACCGAGCGGGAAATATCGCTCACCGACAGCTGCTTGCTGCTCAGCAGCTCCACTGCCCGATTCATTCGAAATTGCAGCAAAAACGCTTGCAGCGATAGGTCAAACTGCTGCTTGAACAAGCTGGACAAATAGGTACGATCCAAGCCAACAGCGTGAGCGATTTGCTCAACCGTTGTTTTCTGGCTGTAGTTATTTTCGATATAGGTAATCGCCTCATTGATATAGGTTTCCTTGGAGTTCGCACGGAGCGGCTGCGCATCCACTAATGCAGGGTCTGCACATTCCATCAACTCTCCAATTAGCCGGTACAAAATGCTCTGGTACAAAATGTCCCGACAGCCCGTTTCATGGGCATTCACAAGCTCCTGATGGCTAGTGTCAAACCAATTGGCACAATCACTATTCTCTCTATTGCTCTCCCCTCTCCTCTCACAGCTCTCACTCTCGCTCTCGCTCTGGCCCCGGCTATGGCCTTCCCCTGTCCTCTTGGCGCGAAATATCGGCTGCGATACACTGAGCCCCGCCCGCCGCATAAACGCCCTTGCGTGAAGCCCATCAAAGCCCACCCACGAGTAGACCCAAGGGTCAGCCTCATCCGCTGTATAATGGACAATCGCGCCCGGCGTTATGAGAAAGCCCTGACCTTGTGTCAGCCGGTACGTCTCTCCTCCGGTACTAAATTCACCTGAGCCGCTGATCACATAATGGATAATATACAAGTCGCGCAAGCCCGGGCCCCAGCTATGTCTAGGCTCACATTCTTCCTTGCCAAAAAAACGCAAAAACAGCTCCATCTGCCGCTGCGGCGTCTCCCGGTTATGTCTGACTTCGGTCAGAGGCATTCTACATCCCCCCTCATTATGACAGGTAATAGTATAATATGATGAATAAAATCATGAAATGTAAAGGCATTATGACAGGTTTAACAGGAATTACTCCATGTTCCTGCTTCCGCTTCGGGGCTATAGTTAAGGAGTCAAAGCTATTCATAAACGGAGGCGAATTCATTGGCAAAAATAACGTTCCTTGGTGCGGGCAGTACTGTTTTTGTGAAAAATGTATTGGGTGATGTCATGCTTACAGAAGCACTGCAAGGCTTCGAGCTAGCTTTGTTTGATATTGATGGCGGCCGGCTGCGTGAATCCGAGCAGCTGCTGCTGAACATGAAGGAGTCGCTCGGAAGCAGCTGCGTCATTAAAGCGTATACCGACCGCAAGGAGGCGCTTCGCGGCGCTAAATATGTCGTCAATGCGATTCAGGTCGGCGGTTACGATCCTTGCACGATAACCGATTTCGAAATTCCGAAAAAATACGGCTTGCGCCAGACGATTGCCGATACGGTTGGCATCGGCGGCATTTTCCGCAATCTGCGGACGATTCCGGTCGTGCTTGATTTTGCAGCAGATATTCAGGAGGTTTGTCCAGACGCCTTGTTCCTCAACTACACCAATCCAATGGCGGTATTGACGAATGTGCTCATTTCACAAGGCGGCTTGCAGGCTGTAGGACTGTGCCACAGCGTACAAGTATGTGTACCGGGTCTATTCGAACATCTGGGCATCGATACGGCAGGTGTCAAAACGAGGATTGCCGGCATTAACCATATGGCTTGGCTGCTGGAAGCAACGAAGGACGGCGTCGATTTGTACCCGGAAATTAAACGGCGCGCGGCGGAAAAACAAGCGGAGCAGCACCACGATATGGTACGCTACGAGCTCATGCTGAAATTCGGCTATTATGTTACAGAATCTTCCGAGCATAATGCTGAATACCACCCGTATTTTATTAAACGAAACTATCCAGATCTGATTGAACGCTTCAATATTCCGCTTGATGAGTACCCGCGCCGCTGCATTGAGCAAATCAAAGGCTGGGAAGAAAGACGCGATTCAATGCTTGCCAACAAGAAGATTGAGCATACGCGCAGCCGCGAATATGCTTCACATATTATGGAAGCAATCGAAACGAATAATCCTTATAAAATCGGCGGCAATGTGATGAACACTGGCCTTATTACGAACCTGCCGAAGGAAGCCTGCGTCGAGGTGCCTTGCTTGGTTGACCGTTCCGGCGTGACGCCAACCTATGTTGGCGACCTGCCGCCGCAGCTGGCCGCGTTAAACCGCACGAATATTAATACACAGCTGCTCACGATTGAAGCCGCCAAAACATTGAAGCGCGAGCATATTTATCACGCCGCTCTGCTGGACCCGCATACGTCGGCGGAATTGTCGATGGACGACATTGTCTCGCTTTGCGATGAGCTGATTGAAGCGCATGGCAGCTGGCTTCCGTCGTATCGTTAAGAAAAGAGTAAGGTATACAGCAAAAAAGGGTTAGTCCAACTGCATGCAGCAGCCGGACCAGCCCTTTTTCATTTATATATAGGCTTACGCTTTGTTGGAAGAACCGAACTCGCGAATTTTGCCCATAACGGTTTGTTTGATCGCTTCACGGCCTGGAGCCAAAAATTTACGTGGATCGAATACTTCGGAATCCGAAGTCAGGATTTCACGAGCAACTTTAGTGAACGCGATTTGGTTTTCAGTGTTAACGTTGATTTTAGCTGTTCCAAGGGAAATGGATTTTTTGATTTGCTCAGTAGGGATACCAGTACCACCGTGCAATACCAATGGCAGCTTGATTGTTTGGCAAATTTCTTCCATTTCTTTGAAGCCCAGGTTTGGTTCGCCTTTGTAAGGACCGTGAACGGAACCAAGTGCTGGAGCTAGGCAATCGATACCTGTAAGCTCAACGAGTTGTTTACACTCTTGTGGATCAGCGTAGATAACGCCATCAGCAATAACGTCATCCTCTTGTCCGCCAACTGTTCCCAGTTCTGCTTCAACAGAAATGCCGCGCTCGTGAGCATATTCAACAACTTGCTTCGTTGTTTTTACGTTTTCTTCAAATGGGGAATGGGAAGCATCGATCATAACGGAAGTGAAGCCTGCATCGATTGCTTCTTTACATTTTTCGAAGCTGGAACCGTGGTCCAAGTGAATCGCAACTGGAACTGTGATTTTCATTTCTTCGATTAGGGATTTAACGATTGCAGTAACAACCTTGAAACCGCCCATGTAACGTGCTGCGCCTTCAGAAACGCCCAAAATAACTGGGGATTTTTCTTCTTGAGCTGCGCCCAAAATTGCTTGCGTCCACTCCAGGTTGTTGATGTTGAATTGACCAACCGCGTAACCTTCTTTTAAACCTTTGTTCAACATGTCTTTCATCGAAACCAATGCCATGATAAATCCTCCTTCAGTGTAGTTGCAATTTAATGAATAGAACTTTCAATCATGCCCATTGATCTACAGCTTAAAACAACGCTTATAAACGACAGATCTATAAGCATGAACGGAATAATTTTATCCTTGTTCACATTCCTCATCTAATACTATATGTTATCACAAATTATATTATAAAACTACCTGCCCTGCGAGTGAATACTTTTCACACAATTGATAAGAATTTATAAATGAATTATTCCGGTTCAACAGATACACCATTTCTTTTGGTCAGGGAAAACAACGGGCTTAGCCGTTTCTCCGCCCATTCGGCAAGGAATAAAATCAGCATCAAGCCGAGCAGAGCCGCGCATACGGAAATCGGAATGAGCCAAAGATGCGTCGAGTGGGAAAAGAACGGTATGAGTGACACCGCCACAATAGGCGGAGCATTCCATTTAAATTTGGTAATCATCCAGATTGTGATCAACACATTCACGAATAAGGAAATCGCGCTTGGATAGATGAAGAAAAGCAGCGTACCGACGATTGACGAAATAAACGCGCCTAATGTAATTTTGCTGATCTCCGTATAACGGAATGACCGGGAAACGAACAGGAAGCTGAAAGCCCCCAAAGTAGGGAAAAATAAAGTATCGAGAAACGTAAAATGCAAGGAAAGCCAATAAATAAGCATAACGTAGGCGCCGATTGCGATCATTTTTAGATTCATTTTAAACCAATAAACCTCCAGTCAAAATTGCCAGCGGATTAGCTGAGTGTTCTGCATGGAATACTGGCAGTTTTGTTGTGCCTGCTTCATTCTATTAAGTTTCTCAAGAGGTGTCAATGCTGTGAACCGTCTGCCAAACGACAAAAGAGCACCTTTACGGTACTCTTCTCGTCTAACTGATTTTTTGTTTCTGAATCCGCCTAATCCGCTCGGGTCGATGCATGTATTTGCACCCAGACCGGGCGTCCAGCTATGCCGCTTTTAGGCTTCTCTTCCGAACACCTCAAACTGCGTTAAAGCCGGGAAAGGTGAAGGATCGGATGATTTTTTCAATTCGCTTAGCGTTACATGGTCAATCGCTCTGGATTCCAGCAGAATCGTTTGTGGTTTATGGGTTTTGATCAGGCTGGCCTGATGCGAGCTGCCATCCGAAAACGTCAGCGTCACATTTTCCCAATAATTATCATGTGGAAAATCGGCTCGCAGCGTTAAGACGACCTTGTCTACGACTACGGTGCGTCCGAAATCAATTGATATAGCCGCATCCGCTCTCTGGTTAATTCCCCATGATTCATAAGGCCATTCGCCATGCGAGTCATTCGCGGCATTCCCATTAATGGCGTTCCGTGCCGCAAATACGGCCTCTCCCCGCGTCTCGACATTAGCGGTAGCATGAGGGAAACAAGTGTCGTTGGCATGCTGGTCATATTCATTTTTCGCTACATTTTTGTAAGCGCCTATTTCCTCGTCGGTTGCCAGGCGAGCAGTCAGCACATGGATGTCGCCCGTAAACGATTTAGGTGAGTAAGATACTCTTTTTTCATCAAAAGGAATGATGTAGCGGTACTCCTCGCCCTTCAAATAAATGAAGGCCGGATTGATCGAATCCTCCAGCTGAATGACCAGATGCACATTGGCCCTCGAGCTTTTGAGAACGATTACATTTCCAGGCTCGTAAGCTTGCTTGTACACCAAATATACCTGTTCGCTGTCCGTACGGGTCTCAAGCACCGCTCCGTCGGCATTTTGAATCTCTAGGGATAAGTTAATCATCGCTTATTCTCCATTCTTTATGATAGTTCAGGAAATGATTACTTGAAAAAAAAGAGCAGGGGCTCTTCACACTTACTGCCCCTGCTCTCCATCCTCTTCTACAATCCCAGCCTCTGTCCCTTCTCCAGCCGCTGAATTTGCACCTCGCCGGTATCCGCCAGCTCTCTGAACTGCTGGATCGTTTGGCGCATTTTAGGCAGCGCCTCCTGCTTGTAGGTGCTGATCGAGTCCATCGCCGAAAGCACATCAGCGAAAGCCGTCTTTAGCGTATCGACGGAGATATTCGCTTCCATCGATTGCTTTTGGATCGCGGCTCCTTGGTTTTTCAGCATTTTGGAGGTGCCGCTGATCAGGCTATCGGTCGTCTGATTCAGCAGCTCGATTTTTTGCAGGACGATTCGTTGGTTGTAGAGCGCGCTGGCTACGGTAACGGAGATTTTCAGCGCCGAAACGGTGACGTTTCTCGCCCGATCTACCCCGCGGATCAGCTCCTTGTTGTTGCGCATGACAACCTCAATCGCCATAATGCCCTGCTGGTTCACGACGAGCATCTGCTGCAAATCCATGACGCGCTGGCGAAGCGGGAACAGTACCTCCTCGGTTATGAAACGGATTTTATCCTCCGACTCCTGACGTGACTTGGCTGCTGCAATCTGCGCTTCAATGCCTTCATCCATCAGCATGCCAAGCTGGATTTCCTTCTGCAGCTTCTTCGTCAGCTCGCGAAGCGCGTGCTGTTCCAGTTCCAGCGTAGTGTTGTCATTTTTAAGTATCGTACTGCCTTTGTCCAGCGATAAAATGATGCCCGAAATGACCGTATCCGCCTTCTGGTATTTCGCAAAATAACGCCGCAGCGGATTAAAAAACATGCCGAGCACGCCGCTTTTGGCAAAATCGACGACGCTAGGGTCCAAATCCTTGAGCTGGATGTGCAGCTCCGTCAAGCCTTTCGCCACTTGGCCGCCCTCATCGCCCGTTTGAGACAAATGGCCAACCGCCACCTGCAGCAGCGAATTTTTCTCCGAGGAAGATCTCATCGACTGAATGCCAAACTGGTCAATCGATTGCAAAATCGCCTTCCGTTTTTCGAGTGAATCCAAATCCAGCTCTAAAATCGTCGACACATTGCTCGTCGCCAGCTCCCGCAGCTGGGTGACTTCCTCAGGCTCAGGCTTTACCTGCTCTTCAATGACCGATTTCAGCTTCTCCTCACTGACCACTTCCATCGTAAATGACATGGCTACCCCTCCTCCTCAACATAAAACGGTACTGTAAAATTACATTTGAACGTTCAGCAGGTTTCCAATTTTATAGACGACATCGTCGGTATCGGCGTTAATGCTTGCCGCCTCGTTAATGCTCGAAATGCTTTGCAGCGCCTTAATATTCGCGTTGTAGCCAATGGTGTAAATCGGAATTTTGTACGTTTCGATAAGCCCTTTTATATCCTTCAGCGAATGCCCTTCATTCGTCTCCCCATCGCTTAGCACAAAAATGAGCGGCTTCACATCCGGGTTCACAGCAAGCTCATCTTGCAGCATTTTCATGGCAACGACGATGCCGTCGAAGGTCGCCGTTCCTCCGCTCGCCTGCAAGCTATTGATTGCGCCAACAAACATCGATTGATGGTTGGTGTCGTATTTTCCGATTGGCAGGTTGATTGCCACGTCACTGGAATACGAAACGAACCCGATGCTGTTGTTTCTGCCCAAAAATTTCTGCCCCTTAAGCAGCGATTCCTTCAAGCGATTAAGCGGCTCGCCGCCCATGCTGCCCGAAATATCGGCTACAAAAACAGCGGCAATCGGCTTGCTTCCATCCTTCTTTTCCTTCCAAAGCTTCTGCGCGGAAGCCAGCGTTTTGCCGTTCACAGCTTCCATCTCGGACTTGTAGTCATTCAGGCCATTAAAGCCTTTTTCCTCAGCAGCCTTCTGGTATTTATCCTGCGTAACAAAATCGGCGAACTTCTGGATAATGTCCTGCTTATCCTTCGGCAGCTTGCCGAGCGCATACAGCGGGCTGTCATGTCTGACGCCGAAAGGCGTAAACACGTAACCGCTCTGGAAATCCGCCGCATTCACATAGGTTTGATATTCCAGTACAAAAGCATCTAGCATCCCCGTCTTAGCAGCCTCACGCATTTGCAGTGTAGTCGAGGCAAGGAATGGAACATTGGCCTGGAACTTCTCAAAGCCTTGCACCGCCTTCTCGCCCAGCAGCTCTTGGCTGTCAAACGTCGCGAGGGACGTCACTAAAAAGTTGAGGCCCGTTGAGCTGGCAAAAGGGTCGGTATAGCCCATCGCCACCTGATTGCTTGCAATGGCATCGGTCAGCGTCTTCACATTAAGCGAGCCATATTCGGCAATCAATTCATCATATTTCGCTTGAGTGGATACGATTCCCGCTACATTGCCTACGAGCCGTTTAGACACGAGCTTCGTTTGAACGCCACTCGCTGCGACCATCTCGCCCCACAGCTCGTTGGAAGGGGTGAACGCATCTGGCACATATTTGCCTGAACGGATATAATCCGTTGCAGTGCCAGAAGCAATATTGCGGATTTTGACCGAAGCCGTTTTCCCATTCACTTTAATCTTCGCTTGATTAAAAGCGGTGGCGACATCGTTCAGCCAGCCATCCATTTCCGTACCTGATTTCTCGGTGGAGGAAAAAATTTCGACGAATTGGTCTGTCGTATTTTCAACCGATACGGGGAACTTCGAAATATCCGGCAAGGAGTCGCCGACATCGGCAGGATCAAGGTCGATCTGTCCTTTGACCGGCTCCGCAGTCGTAACTGAAATGCCTTGGTAAAGCTTATTCAGCTGCTTGCTGGCATCTTCCGACGAAATCTGCGTATCCGTCTTGCCTATGTTCGAGGTCAAGCTAATCCCAAAGTAAACGAGAGCAAAAACAACAATCGCAATAAGTGCCAAAACTACAAAAGCTTTTCCTTTACTCGCCATCTGCGTCACCTTCTCATTGTTGATATAATTTGGTTTGCTTTATTAATACATCGATCTCCTTCATGCAGGGCATTTCCTCGACCGTCCGATAATCTGTGCTCCCTAGCAGTGAAATTTCGAGAGCCAAGCGGTCCAGCTTCAGCAAAATCTCTTCATTCGCTCCCAGATAACCGGACACGTAGTCCAGGTATTGCTGGTAAAGCTCTATTTTTTCCTGCATCAGCTTATTCGAGAACTTCCCCGTGCTCCGCTGCCGTTCCAAGGAGGCAAACTCAGCAGCATCGAACACGCCGAGCTTATTCAGCATCCCTTTAATATTCAAGTAAAAAAGCTTCTCGACCTCAACGATGACGGAGTCGAATTTCTTGTAGCTGATTTCCGTCTGCTCAAATCTTTGACCAAGAATATCGGACAAGATCGCTCTCTTCTTCGCTATCCGTTCCAGTTGGTCGAGGGCCACGGCGATATCCTTGTGCAGCACTTTGACATTTTTGTAATAGGAAAGCGCCGCCATGAAATCCTCACGTGTTGCAATCGAACGGAGCTGCGGCACCGAAGCCGGCTTGAGCAGCAGCGTATAGCTTCCGTAAGTCAGAACCAGAAAGCTGCTGAACAATAAGGTTACGCCTGAAGCGGTTGCAAGAACACTTTCACCCCCTATAACCACCCCGACAAGCCCCGGTGACAAAATAACGATATTTAGGGCTACAACTCCGCCAATGAGTCCGAGCAGCTTCAAAAATTTCGAATTATTCCCCATAAATAATTCCTCCACGAATGCGGTAACTTGTCTCCATTTGTAAAAAAACAGCAGCATCATTCGTCTGCCTATTTAATTTTAACAGAGAATAACCGAACAAGCTCCTAAATGTTGCTAATCTTGCTTTAGATTCTATTTATACTCTAAGTACTTCCACGTTATTTGTCCGGTTCCATTTTATTTTTGAGTATGTCTTGAAACACGTCACTGTGCTTGAGGCGAAAAAAGAGAATTTGCTTTTCGTTCCGTTAAAGGTTATTGTAGATATACAGAGTCTTTAAAGTCTACGAAATGAAAACCATATTATAATTAAGGAAGGAATGACGAGATATGAGCAATGACTTGTTTAATGCAGCTGTGTGGGAGAAAGCTTGGACGGAGGACCCGAACGCGACGGGCAATAAAATGAAGAAGGCCGGCATTGGCCGTACATCCTTTGACCATAAAGCAAAGATCTTTAATGCAGAGGTATTCAGTGCAGAAGGAAGACATAGAAGCGAGCGAATTATTCGCTGGATAGAAGGGCAAGGTGTGGACTTCCAAGGGCTGTCCGTACTCGATATCGGAGCTGCCTCGGGCGGTTTTACGGTGCCCTTCGTTGACCGAGGAGCACGCGTGACAGCTGTGGAGCCTAATGTTCCGTTAAGCGAGCTGTTCAGGGAGAATACAGCAAGGTTTGATCAGGGGCAAGTAGAGCTAGTACATGATGTGTTTGAAGAGCTGGATATTGACGCAAGGGGCTGGAACAACGCCTATGATCTCGTATTTGTGTCCATGTGCCCAGTCATTGTCGATTGGGAAAGCGTGGAACGGGTGCTCAGTACCGCTCGCAAATATTGCTACATTAGTGTAGGTGCAGGGCCTAGAGAGCATAGCCTGCTCCAAGCCATTCTTCCTTTGCTGACGGGCCGCGAGGTTCATCCGGAAAGCTCGGATATGGCCTACTTGACCCACCTGCTCTATTTGAAGGGTTATTCGTTTGAATCCATTATTACGAAAGAAACCAAAACGACCGAGTCCACTTATGAAGAGGCCATAGAGGAAGTCATGCAAGCGCTGAAAACCCATAATCTGAATCCTGATGAGTCTACCCGCCAAACCGTTACCGAATATGTGCATCGTACTTATCCTGACGGCAAAGTGGTCATACATCAGAGCGGACGTTATGGCAAGGTGCTGATCCGGCTGCAGGAGCTGAATATGTATACAAGACCGGAAACTGTTAGAGCATAGGTCAGCGTGCGTCAACGTAGGCCGAGGTCATACCTTTCATTATATACCTTTCATTATTTTGCGTTATCAGATAATTCACTGACCAGAGAATCGTACAAAAGGAGCAACGCTTTGGATGGACGAATGCCGAGCTCTTTTTTGATCAATCTCACATAGTCGGTGTATTGGGCTGTAAGCCCCTTCTTGTTTCCGTCCTGCGCATGCTTGCGGAGCAGCAAGCTCAGGACGGATTCATCAAGGGGATTTTGTGCATAAAGCTTTAGCAGCAGCTTCGATGCTGCGGCCGTATTGGAGAGAACGAAGAGTGTCTCCACTACATTTTTGACGAACGAGGTGTAAAGCTCTGCCAGCCGCTCTGTCTCGTGTATAGCCCAGACGTAGGCTTTGCTGCCGAACAGCTCCCCCGTGTAGAGCCTTTCCACGTTCAGCGCGTCCTCCACAGTAGCGGCGTCAACCTGCTTAAACTTTACCGCATGACGCTCGAACTCTTCAAAATCAATTATGGCATCTGCTAGTTCCAGTGCGTAGCCGTCGTTTTCCGAGCGAATAGCATCCCGAAGCGCTAACGGCTCTAATGATTTGCGGAGCTGATAAACCGTCGTATTCAAATACTTTTCAGCATTTACACTCGTCATCCCGGCAAAAATATCTGCAACGAGCCTGGCACGCGAAATTCGCTGACCACGGTTCAGCAGCAGGTAGGCAAACAGCTCGGCGCTTTTGCTGGAAATCCATTTTACGCGTCCCCGTTCATTTCGCACGGAAAAGTCGCCTAAAGCTGTAATGCTGACACGGTTCACGTTCTGAATTTGGGCGCTTGCTGTAAGGGAATCCCCTACCATCCTTCTGCTTTCAAGCGCGCGATGAATCGTCCGCTCCAGCCGCTCCTGCGTGACGGGCTTCACCAAATAATCAAGCACTGACAGCTCAAATGCCTCAACCGCATAGTCTTTATGTGAGGTGACGAACACAATTTGCATATTGCTCCCCGCCTTGTCCAGCTTGGAAGCAAACGCAAGTCCGCTGTCGCCCGGCACAGAAATGTCAACGAACGCCAGCTCGACATCGGTATTTTCAGCGAGAAAATCGCCCGCCGCACGCGTATCCGCAAATGCCCCGACAACCTGCAGCTCTGCGTATTTCGCCAGCATTTTCCGCATAATTAAATGCATGACGGGCTCATCGTCAATTAAGATGACTTTCATAAACGTTCACCACCGTTTCCTCGCTGTCGCTTCCAGCCCCGCTGCTAACGGCCCCTCGCAATGTAAACTGGAAAGTCGTTCCTTGCCCGGGCGAGCTTTCGAACCGGAGCATGCCGCCATGCATGCGGAGAAACTCCCGGGTCAATACGAGACCAAATCTCATTTCGCTGCCGTCCTCCCCACTTGCAAAGCCAGGCTCCTTGAAAAAGAGTTCATCATGCCGCAGCAGCCGCGCCGTCTCCTCATCCATTCCGCTCCCGTTGTCGCTAACGGATACCGTTACCACATCATGCTCAATAGAAGCGCTGACCTCGATCTTCCCATTGATATCCGTATATTTAATCGCATTAGACAGCAAATTTCGAAAAATCAGATCCAGCATTTCCTTATCGGCATTCACCGTCAGCTTCCCATCGACAAGCTCGGAAATTTGAATGTTTTTCATCGCCGCTCTGGCCCCTGCCAGCGATAAAGCTTGGCGGACAACCTGCTGCAGGTTCCAGGCCTGCGGCCGGAACGCAACCTCGCCATTTTGACTGCGATACCAGTCCAGCAAATTGTCGACGAGATGGAAGGTGCCGCGTACCTGCCGTCTAATCTCTTGAAATACCTCGGCGCTGGCAATATCGGTATCCGTAGGCTCCTCGCCCAGCAGCTCGGTCAAGCTGACGAGAAGGGCAATGGGGTCGCGAATATCGTGAGCCATCACCGTAAACAGCTTATCTTTAAAGGCGTTCAGTTGGGACAGCTGCTGCGATTTTTCTCGCAGACGCTCCTCATTCTCCTTCAACTCCGTTATATCGCTGAACATCAGCATTTTGCCAATCGGGGTCGTCCCCGTGTCGTAAATATAAGTTAAGCTGCAAATGAAATACATCTGCCGATCGCCAAGCAACAGCTGGAGAGGAAAGCGCTCATCCTGAAAAACCGCTGCCGATATTCGCTGAAGCAATTCGGGACTAGTCGCTAGTATGTCCTTGCCGAAGGCAGGGAAGCTTTTCGTCTGCATTAGCTCGGGAAACACCTCTTCCGCCGCGCGATTATGGTTTACGATCTGATTGTCATAATCCAGCAGTACGACGCCGTCGCGAACGGTATCAAACATTTTGGCATAAGCAAGCGGTGTTAAACGAAGCAGTCCGAACCGAAAAATCCCCCAAGCATAGATGACGCCGGATACAGCGAACCCCAGCGGTGTAAAATCAATGATCGTATTAAACATATAGCCAATATTAAACAGCATCGGCGCGGCCGCTCCGAGAATTAGGAGGACAATCTGCTTCCGCACAATGGGCAACGCTCGTATATACATCGGAATAAACAACAAAATGCCCAGCAGCAAAATCGTATAATTATAAACGCCATGCACCGTATACCACGGGCCTTTTAATGTATTGTACAACGGAACGGTATCGTTCGGGTTCGGAAAATAGCCTTCGTACACAAGATGATGCCACTCATTAGTAAGATGCAGAAGAAATGTGGCCGACGGAATGAGAAAAAGCAGCAGCGCAAGCCACTTTCGGTAAGGGGCTGCAAGCCCGGTAAACTGGATCACCATCAGCAGCCAGAAGGTGGAGACGAAGGGGATGCCTAAATATTCGAACTGAAGTGACCATTTTACGCCGTCCAAGGTAACGCTCAAAATTTCGAAGGCATAGCCAAGCGCATAGCAGGATGCTGCTGCCATCATATAAACCATCGTCCTAGCCACCTGCAAATGGCGTTTGCGATAGGATAGGAACAACACAAACAGCATCAGCGCCGTCGCAAAGCATAGCAATACTGACATCCACAACCTCGTATCCACGACGGCACCTACCTTTCATTCGCTGTTTCGAACATCTCGTCTATTGATTTATTCCCTTTGTGTTTCATTTTCAGGGTTGTCCGTAACGTTTGCAATAGCGCCGCGCTCTGCTGCCCGATTAATTTTTTTATCCAACTCTGAGCTCACCCAGGATAATAGCGATTCAAATACATTCAAAGGCAACCACGCTCCCCACCCAGCACGAAGAGCGTTCGCAACCATCGACTGTATAACGTGATAGAGGAGCCCCGCAGTTAGCGCACCAAAAAAGAGACCTGGCAAATTAAACAACAGATCTAATAAATGGCCGCCAGCCGGCAAAGCCAGCATAAAAAATGTGCGAAATACACCATCAATTCCATACTTGCTCGCGTATGAAAAATCCTTTTTAGCTGCCCTTATGCCACTAATCCAATCCATTGCTACGAAAAATAGCAACGCCATCATTGCTGTTAACACTGCATCACCCGCTCCATACAAATATTCAAAAATAGGTACAACAAACGCACCCGCTGTTGAAATAAGGGCTTGCCCTTTGTTCATAATTTTTTCCTCCTAAAAGTAAAAGCTCCGCCGCGGCGGAGCTTTATTTTAATTTTTTATGATGAGACGATTTTATAAAACGAAGATAACAAAAAACAGGTTAATCATGGTGGGATCTGACCATAATCGACCTGTTTGATGCAACGGAATAGCTTTATTTAGGTTATAAAATTAAAGCAATTGATGTCGTACAACCGAAATGGTGAAATCTTTTTACGGGTATTACATGGGTTAACTATGTTATTGGTTGAATGATGGGTTCATTCGGCACTGGGTGGGGTCTATTTCATCAACCGCCACCATTCATATCAGACCACAACACGGCGGTTAGCTCGCATTGTGGCATTAGTTATATCATGGCATTTTAATTCTTATCCTTGCTCATACTTAAGCACATTTACCTTAATCATGTTCTTAAAGTCATTCATCCATGTTATCCAGGGTTTCATCGGTAATATCGACTGGTTCAATCTCTACTAAATTTGCCCAAATTGTAAAAGGAAACGATGATCCATTGACGTTAATTCCGCCCTCACCCCTATAAAAAAAACCTCCTCGTTCGTATAGTTTTATAACAGGTTCAAACAAATCTTTGTTATCTAAAGCGACTTGATTCCCCTCATCTATTAATGCATTTAATTCAAGATAACTTGTAACTAACGCTCTATGATAACTATTATCCACTTCATTCAATATTTGTATTTCCTCTATATTTATTTTTGGTGGTGTTATTGAATTAGATATCATAAGAAAAGGATATAGACATTTCCCAGGATAATTATTCGAAAATATAGAAGCTCTTCTAAGATATTCTCGAACCAATTGAATGTGGGAATTACGATATTTTTTTCCTACTTCATTCCAATTAATTAACGAAATCCGATCTATTGCCTTATTTAAATTCATAGTTCAGACCCTTTCTAAATGTTATTTCCAGCTTATTTATCATGATATTTCATAAAATAGCTAAAAGCTCCTTCGAATTCAATAGTTGGAGGTGGCGGGGCAAGATCATGAGCTCCTTTAGGATTTGACAAAAATTCAGTTCCATTGAATGAATCAGGATCTTTGTAAGGATGTCCCTTTTTCATAAGCTCACTCTCAGTAATTTCATGACGAGCTAATTGTTGAAAAAACTCTTTTTGTTTGGGTGTTAGTACCTGCTTTTGAGCCAACTCCCATGCATATCCAACCTCATAAATTGGTGAGAACTGTCCAAACCTGTAGCTTTTATTATCAAGTGGAATATGATGTGTGTCAAAAAACATATGTTGCTTGAAAATTCGCACTCCTTCTACAGATAACCCACTATTTTTAGCAACAGCTTCAATATCCTCCATCCCTCTACTTCTAATTCTATCATAATATTCCAATCCAACTTTATGTTCCAACTTAGAAAATTCATTTTCAAACTTCTCGACGTAATCATTAATTCGAGTATATTGACTCCAATCTATATTTATCCTAGGTTTACCCGTCCCCTCATTACTGGAACGACGCATACTCTCCATATTCGGCCCGCTTATTTCGGAACTTTGTAAAATTCCAAATTTTCGAATCTCGTACACCTTTTGATAGTTTTTCATCATGGGGAACAATTGGACTAGAGCGCTGATTTGTGTTTTGAAAGTATGGATCTCCTACTGTATTTGCTGCAGCTACTTCATCAAGATCGCTACCTTTATAACCCGCAATAACACCCGCATTCTCTTCTAGCCTCTCATTTATCAGAAGCAATCCCGCTCACATTATCGCTAGTAGTAAAAGCACGACTTCTCAACTCGTGCTGCATGTTTGAAGGTAGTTGACGGTTATGAAGCGCCTGCGTACGATTACCTCCATGCCCCTTCAGCCTTTCCAACGCTGCTCGGATGGGATGCAGGATTTTTAAAGACCCTCCTACCGCTTCGCTTAATCGCTCCGCCGCCTTCGTAATAGTGGCACGGGGAGCTTCAAACTTATTCAATGCTGAGCCTGCTCGGGGAGCATCGCCTGAGCTGACACCACTCTTTTTTCTCGGAAAAGTATGCTCTATTAGATCACTAAGGCTTCTCCCCTCTACCTCCGTCACTGGAGTCCGAGATGACTTTATCCCGTCTCCCCCCCGATTGGGAGTGAGGCGCCCTTCCTGCTTCATTTGTTGCCCGGTTTGCACGAAATCTTCCCATGCATTCGGGAAGGGTTCGGCCGATTTGCCTTTTGAAGTACTTGTACGCAGAGCGGCTTGTACATCCGGCAAACCATCTGAGATTTCTCGCCAGCCGCTCCTGTCTCCTGTTGGAGCCGCCAGTCCTACTTGCACTTCCCCTGTCGTATTATGAAGGCTGTCTACATTTTTTAGCGTGCTGGCAAGCACATCTCCTGGAGCGTTTCTAACCATCTGTACACCTTTGCCCAGCCCGTATAGAGCCAGATCTCCAGCACCTCCCAATACGGTATCTAAGGCTACATCTGCAGCACGACCGCTTAGTGACTGCTCATTCACCCCCAGCTGGTATTCGCCTACTTCGCGTGCGGTTCCCAGCATCGCACCGCCCATTGCCCCACGCGTTACGATTTGACCTGCTTTATTGGCTATTCCCTTTGTAGCAGCACCAGCTACTTTCCATGCTGCCGTGCCAGGTAACAGGTAACCTACAAACTGACCTGCTTGGCCTGCCGTTGTTTGCGTGGCACCCTCGGCACGTTCTGGCATGCCCATTTGACGATCCATATACGTGGATAATCCTAATGTCGCCGTATCCCCTATTCCGCGAATGAAGTTGGGGACAGGTTCCGTATCCGTCACGCCGGGAATGTCTGTCGCCCGTATGACGTCACCCAGTCGTTCTCCTCCCGTTTCCCCTTCCAGCAAACTCGAAAGCCCTTCATCCACTTCTTTCGGGACAATCCGATCTATTAGCTTTGCCGTCGGCCATTCCGCTGGCCGATACCACGACGTCAGCTTGGTTAGCGGGGAATTCAGAGCCCGTTCCTGCCGCTTGCTGCTCTTTTAAACGCTGCTTCTGTCCCATCTCCGTTCCCGAAACACCCGTTGCTGGCGAAAAATCGCGATTAAATAGCGTTCCTGGACGGTGTGGCTTGATCTACACTTCCACCCTGGGCAGCTCCCGCTATTTTATCCCAGACTGGCGTCGGTGACGCCACTGCAACAGCAGGCTGTTGCACTACGCGGTTGCGTACAACCTCATACTTATCTTGTACAGCTGCAGGACGGTTGTACATGCCGGAGAGGACGTTCTGCTTCGCTTCCTCTCCTTGCCGCTGTCGGTTCCGTACGACATCGTATTTATCTGACATCTGCTCCCCTCCCTCCATTTGTTTATTTGATTCTATTTTTACTTACTACTTAAGCTGAGTTTTTGTTTGTTAGTGTAAATAGCTCTTTCGACTCTTTAGGGTGCGCCCAATGCTTTTTTTGAAAGAAGAATTCATTTCACTGAATTCCTTTAAATCGCTTGTCTATTGCTCAATTCCATCTCCTTAAGCTGACCAAGAAAAAGAAGTCAACAAAAAACAGGTCAATTATGGTGGAATCTGCGACCATAATCAACCTGTTTGATGTATCGGAGTAGCGTTATTTAGGTTATAAAATTAAAGCATTTGATGTGCGTACAAACGAAATGGAGAAATCTTTATACGGGTATTACATGGGTTATATGTGTTATTGGTTGAATGATGGGTTCATTCGGCACTGGAGTAGCCCCACCAATCATTCAAGTAAGTTCTCTTACAAATCTATGGGATTCTTATAGCACCATTCATTATTATAGGGTCTATTTGATATTTTTTCTATATCATCCAAGGTGTAAAACCAATCTTCTTCTATCCATAGTTTGATTTCTGGATATCGCTTTAAAATTTCACAGGATAAAACCAATGTTATTTTTTCATTGTTATATACTTCATCAATAATTGCAATATTAAAAAAGTCAATTTCTTCATCATACCAAGAAAAGGAATGATATTGGTATTTATACGGCTCGTCATATAAATCTACCAAAACATCATTTGTAGGTGCTTCATATACGTCTGCTCGTTTAACTAAAGCAATTTCTACAGAAACATGATTTACTATGCTTTCACTTTGAGAATCATTTGAAATAGGACTCATGTAAAAATTATTTTCTATACAAATCTTTTTAACATCTGCAATAAGTTTTGTTAATTCAATTTTGCTATTTGCTTGGACTAAAAAATATGCTGATGTCCCCATTACTTAAGCACACTCCCTAATTCTTCTAATGAATTTACAATAGTTACACCTTGACTCTTAGCAAATTCTATTTTTTCTAAATTAAATTTATTTAGAGTTTTCAATGGCTCATCAATATACAAGATAACCTCTTTAAACTCATAGTTGAAAAAATCTATATTATTAGGATTTATTAATCTATCAATTTGATCTGTCTTAACTGCACTCACTGATTTTTTCACTTCAATAATTTGTGTATTTGTAGCGATATCTACATCTGTAGCTTTTTTATCCAGAGTTAAGTTTTTCACTTCTACTCCAAACCCAGTAACTTCAGTGTTTTGTTGAACAAAATTCCCTACCTTACCTTCAACGGATTTCCCTGCATTAGATCTATTTTTCGCACTTTCGATGGCATTTGGAATATTCTTGGGATTCTGTTCAACATACTTAATTGTATTGCCTGAAGGATTTGTAAATTCGACTTCAATCCCCTTATTTGTTTTAACTTTGTTAGGCTCGTTAAGTTTAACATCTTTACCCGTCCCCTCATTTCTGGAACTACGAATACTCTCCATATTCGGCCTGCTTATTTCGGAACTTTTTAGAACTCCAACAGTCGAATCTCGTACACCTTTTGATAGCGTTTCATCATGGGGGACAATTGGACTAGACCGCTGCTTTGTGTTTTGAAAGTATAGATCTCCTACTGTATTTGCTGCAGCTACTTCACCAGGATCGCTACCTTTATAACCAGCAATGACACCCGCATTCTCTTCTAGCCTCTCATTTACCCTAAATGTATCAGAGTTTACACCCTGCGCCAAGTCTTGAGTCAGCTTATCTCTTAAAATAGCAGCTCGCTGATGTTCTCCCGCTGCTTCTAGCTCTTGCATTAGCCTATACCCTGTACCCATTTGTTCTGCATTCATCGATTTGTTGGATAAAATATTCAATTCTGCTTGGCCTAATTCGTTTCCGGTATTAGAAGCAATCCCGCTCACATTATCGCTAGTAGTAAAAGCACGACTTCTCAGCTCGTGCTGCATGTTTGAAGGTAGTTGACCGTTATAAAGCGCCTGCGTGCGATTCACTCCAAGCTCCTTCAGCCTTTTCAATGCCGCTCGGATGGGATGCAGAGCTTTCCCAGCACCTCCCACCGCTTGGCTTAATCGCTCCGTCGCCTTCGTAATAGTGGCACGGGGAGTCTCCAACTTATTCAATGCTGAGCCTGCTCGGGGAGCATGGCCTGAGCTGACACCACTCTTTTTCCTCGAGAAAGTACGCTCTATTAGATCACTAAGGCTTCTCCCCTCTACCTCCGTCACCGGAGCTCGAGGTGACTTTATCCCGTCCTCCCCCCGATTGGGAGTGAGGCGCCCTTCCTGCTTCATTTGTTGCCCGGTTTGTACGAAGTCTTCCCATGCATTCGGGAAGGGTTCAGCCGATTCACCTTTTGAAGTACTTGTACGCAGAGCGGCTTGTACATCCGGCAAACCATCTGAGATTTCTCGCCAGCCGCTCCTGTCTCCTGTTGGAGCCGCCAGTCCTACTTGCACTTCCCCTGTCGTATTATGAAGGCTGTCTACATTTTTTAGCGTGCTGGCAAGCACATCTCCCGGCGCCTGTCTAACCATCTGCACACCTTTGCCCAGCCCGTATAGAGCCAGATCTCCAGCACCTCCCAATACGGTATCTAAGGCTACATCTGCAGCACGACCGCTTAGAGACTGCTCATTCACCCCCAGCTGGTATTCGCCCATTTCGCGTGCGGTACCCAGCATCGCACCACCCATTGCCCCACGCGTTACGGTTTGACCTGCTTTATTGGCCATTCCCTTTGTAGCAGCACCAGCTACTTTCCATGCTGCCGTGCCAGGTAACAGGTAACCTACAAACTGACCTGCTTGGCCTGCCGTTGTTTGCGTGGCACCCTCGGCACGTTCTGGCATGCCCATTTGACGATCCATATACGAGGATAATCCTAAGGTCGCTGTATCTCCTATTCCTCGAATGAAGTTGGGGATTGGTCCCGTGTCCGTCACGCCGGGAATATCTGTCGCCCGTATGGCATCCCCCAGTCGTTCTCCTCCTGTTTTCCCTTCTAACAGGCTCGAAAGTCCTTCATCCACTTCTTTCGGGACAATCCGATCTATTAGCTTTGCAGTCGGCCATTCCGCTGGCCGATACCACGACGTCAGCTTGGATAATGGGGAATTCAAGGCCTGTTCCTGCCGCTCTGCGGCTTGCTGCTCCTGCAAACGCTGCTTCTGGCCCTTCACCGTTCCCGAAACACCCGTTGCCGGCGAAAGATCACGATTAAATAGCGTTCCTGGTATTTGCTCCGGTTTGGCTTGAACTGCACTTCCACCCTGGGCAGCTCCCGCTAGTTTATCCCAGGCTGGCGTCGGTGATGCCACTTGAACAGCAGGCTGTTGCACTGCGCGGTTGCGTACAACCTCATACTTATCTGGTACAGCTGCAGGACGGTTGTACATGCCGGAGAGCACGTTCCGCCTCGCTTCCTCTCCTTGCCGCTGTCGGTTTCGCACGACATCGTATTTATCTGACATCCGCTCTCCTCCCTCCATTTGTTTATTTGATTCTATTTTTACTTACTGCTTAGGCTGAGTTGTTTGCCTGTTAGTGTGAATAGCTCTTTCCGCTCTTTAGGACTCGCCCATTGCTTTTTTGAATAAAGGATAAAACTCATTGGATGCCTTTGAATTGCTTGTCTATTGCGCAATTCTATCTCCTTAAGCTGACCAAGAAAAAGAAGTCAACAAAAAACAGGTTGATTATGGCGGTATCAAACCATAATCAACCTGTTTTTTTGTAACGCTTTAGCGTTATTTAGGTTATGGAATTAAAGCATTTGATGTGCGTACAAACGAAATGAAGAAATCTTTATATGGGTATTACATGGGTTATATGTGTTATTGGTTGAATGATGGGTTCATTCGGCACTAGGTGACCCCCCGACCTCTTTACGAGAAACTAATGATTTATTACAATTCTACATTAACTTTGACTATGAAACTAGATATATCACCGACCCCAATTGTATATCTGTGGGTTTAATAGATTTACCAAGACATATGCCTACCATTTTTTTATCAGTTGGTGAATTAGAAATTTGAACTGAAACAACTTCCAATTCTAGCTCATTGTTTTCAGGTGTCTGAAGAACAATTTTGTCACCAATTTTATTTAATGATGCGAGAACAGGGTTAATTCCAACTATAATAGTTCCATTTTCTTTGGATTCAAACACATCTCCAACTTCCATTAATCTTTCCATGTGATACCTTCCTTTTTATCTATTTTGGATATATAGCTCATCCTTAACGTCTCGAATACGGAGTCCACCGTTTTTCAATCTTGTAATTGCATCCCTAAGTAATGTCATTCTTTCAGTTGATGTTAAATCCGGGGTAAATCTAGCCGCCCTAATACTAGCCTGCGCTTCATCTAAAGCAAAGTTTCTTGCATATGTTGCAGGATCAACATCATAAAGACTAAATGCTTTTCCATTTACATACGACTCATAATGACCAACAATTTCATGGGCTATGGTTGCCTTACCTGAGACACGACTATTCGCATTTAAAGTTCCGACTCCGGGGGATTTAGCAGGTAACACGTCAGTATTTATATACAGCCTGTCATACATCATTCCCGTATTCCAACTATCCCTAAATACAATATTTTCTTCAGGAAAACCTAACTTTTTCGCATAATTAACCAATTCACTTCTTTGTGCATTGGTTAATTCTATTTCATTTCTCAATCCTCCTGAAGAAATTAGACGAAGATCCCCCTTCCCCTCAACACTGGCGCTCGATTCATTCTCAATGTGCGGGCTTCTCAATTCAGAACTTTTCAAAGCTCCAGCAGTCGAACTGCCTTCTTCTTTTGCTACCGTTCGACCAATCGGTTCAGTTACACTAGACAGATGATTCGTGTTTTGAAAGTGTAGACTTCCTACTGGATTCGCTGCAGCTACTTCAACAGGATCGCTACCTATATAACCAGCAGCGAAATCCGCATTCTCTTCTAGCATCCCATTTATCCTAAATGTATCAGAGTTTATATCCTGCGCCAAGTCTTGGGTTAGCTTATCCCTTAAGGCAGCAGCTTGTTGATGTTCTCCCGCTGCTTCTAGCTCTTGCATTAGCCTATACCCTGTACCCATTTGCTCTGCGTTTTTCGATTCGTTGGATAATAGATTTAATTCCGCTGGAGTTAAACCACTTCCGTCGTTAGAGGCAGTCCTACTCCTGTTATTCGCAGTAGTAGAAGCTCGGGTTCCCAACTGGTGCTGCATTTCTGAAGGTAGTTGACGGTTATGAAGCGCCTGCGTACGAGTCCCTCCAAGCCCCTTCAGCCTTTCCAATACCGCTCGAATGGGATGCAGGACTTTCCCAGGCCCTCCTACCGCTTGGCTTAATCGCTCTGCGGCCTTCGTAATAGTGGCACGGGGAGCTTCAAACTTGCTAAGTGATGAGCCTGCTTGAGGAGCATCGCCTGATCTGACACGGCTCTTTTTCCCTGGAAATGTACGTTCTATGAGATCACTGAGACTTCTCCCTTCTCCCTCCGTCACTGGAGTCCGAGGTGACTTTATCCCTTCCGACCCCCGATCGGGAGTGAAGTGCCCTTCCTGTTTCATTTGTTGCCTGGTTTGCACGAAATCCTCCCATGAATTCGGAGACGGATCGGCCGATTTGCCTTTTGAAGTACTTGTAGGCAGAGCGGCCTGTACATCCGGCAAACCATCTGCGATTTCTCGCCAGCCACTCCTCTCTCCTGTTGGAGCCGTCAGCCCTACTTGTACTTCCCCTGCCGTATTATGAAGGCTGTCTACATTTCTTAGCGTGCTGGCAAGCACATCTCCTGGTGCGTTTCTAACCATCTGCACACCCTTACCCAGCCCGTATAGAGCCAGATCTCCAGCACCTCCCAATACGGTATCTAAGGCCACATCTGCAGCACGACCGCTTAAAGACTGCTCATTCACCCCCAGCTGGTATTCGCCCACTTCGCGTGCGGTACCCAGCATCGCACCACCCATTGTACCACGCGTTACGGTTTGACCTGCTTTATTGGCCATTCCCTTTGTAGCAGCACCAGCTACTTTCCATGCTGCCGTGCCGGGTAATAGGTAACCTACAAACTGACCTGTTTTGCCTGCCGTTGTTTGCGTGGCACCCTCGGCACGTTCTGGCATGCCCATTTGTCGATCCATATACGAGGATAATCCTAATGTCGCCGTATCCCCTATTCCTCGAATGAAGTTGGGGATTGGTCCCGTGTCCGTCACTCCAGGGATATCCGTCTCCCGTATGGCCTCCCCCAGTCGTTCTCCTCCCGTTTTCCCATCCAGCAGGCTCGAAAGTCCTTCATCCACTGCTTTCGGGACAATCCGATCAATTAGCTTAGCCGTCGGCCATTCCGCTGGCCGATACCACGATGTCAGCTTGGAGAGCGGGGAATTCAAGGCCCGTTCCTGCCGCTCTGCCGCTTGCTGCTCCTTCAAACGCTGCTTCTGTCCCATCACCGTTCCCGAAACACCCGTTGCTGGCGAAAAATCACGATTAAATAGCGTTCCTGGAATTTGCTCTGGTTTGGCTTGATCTGCGCTTCCACCCTGGGCAGCCCCCGCTATTTTATCCCAAGCTGGCGTCGGCGATGCCAATTGAACGGCAGGCTGTTGCAATACGTGGTTGCGTACAACCTCATACTTATCTTGTACAGCTGCAGGACGGTTGTACATGCCAGAGAGAACGTTCTGCTTCGCTTCCTCTCCTTGCCGCTGTCGGTTTCGCACGACATCGAATTTATCTGACATCCGCTCCCCTCCCTCCATTTGTTTATTTGATTCTATTTTTACTTACTACTTAAGCTGAGTTTTTGTTTGTTAGTGTAAATAGCTCTTTCGACTCTTTAGGATGCGCCCAATGCTTTTTTTGAAAGAAGAATACATTTCACTGAATTCCTTTAAATCGCTTGTCTATTGCTCAATTCCATCTCCTTAAGCTGACCAAGAAAAAGAAGTCAACAAAAAACAGGTCAATTATGGTGGAATCTGTGACCATAATCAACCTGTTTTTTGTAACGCTTTATCGTTATTTAGAGTATAAAATTAAAACATGGATATTCACAAACAAAGCGATGAAAACTTTATACTACATTTCGGCTGTTGGATGTGTTATTTCATTAATTTTAAATTTATACGCTACTGGGTAGTCCCCCCACCGTTCTCAATGAATTTAGTTCTATATGAATAGGCAACAATAAACTAAACAAAAAACTCAATCCAATACTTTATAAACTATATCGCCTACTTTTATTTTATTAAAATCATCTGAATCATAAATAATAATTCCGATACTAAGATCTCCAAACATAGAAGTTGAAATATCTACCTTCTTGACTTTAAACCTCAATTCTTCCAGAGTTGCTTTAACCATTATATATTTATCAACGATATTTAGTCCGCTTGTATTATCTAGGGTGAACTTAGGATCAGCTCCTATAATAATATGCCCCATTTTTTTATCATTAACGGTTAGGCCTATTTGCATAAAATGTTCATACTGCATTTTTCACCCTACCTTTCTTGTATATCAAGTAAATGCTTAACATCTTTTAGCTTCAAATTTGTATTCCTTAATCTTTGAATACCGTCTCTTAGAAGCATAATTTTCTCGGCCTGACTTAGTTCTGATGCAAATCGCGCCGCCCTAATGCTAGCTTGGGCTTCATCTAAAGCATAATTTATTGGATTTATCACTGGTACATTGTCAATGAGATCATATTGATTAAAAGCAGTCCCTTTTTTAACTGTCTCGTAGTGCCCAACCACTTCATGCGCTATAGTGCCCTTACCACTAATTAAAGAATTCTGATTTTTTGTTGGTATTTTGAATGGTAAAACATCATTATTTATTGTAAAAATCGTATCGTATATAATGCTTGTAGGGGTAAAGTTTACACTATCCGCAATGTGAATGTTATATTCTGAAAACTCTAACTTTTTTGCATAACTAATTAATTCATCTATTTGTTCTTTGGTAAGTGGTGTATCATTCCTATATCCTTTAGTATCAAAGAAATTCTTACCTTCACCCATCCTCTCAGCATCATTCTTCAAACGATCAGCTAATTCCTTCTTACCCGCTTCAGATTCCTTAAAGAAATCCTTATGATGCTGTGACGGACTGAAAGGCTTCGAATCAGGACTATCATGAAGTTTAACATTTCCTCCAGGACCCGCGGGTACAAGATTGTCACCCATCTTCTTAATCGTCATGGCATTCTGAAGCTTTTTCCAACCCGTGGCTGCTGCATCCTTGATATCCAATGCATCACGTATCAGTTTCTTTTTAACCTTGTCTGCGGCCTTTCCAATCCAACCCGTCATTTTATTCAGCGAATCGCCAAATGCGTTGCCTAAGGTCTTCACGATTTTCGCATCTGCAATCTTGTTGCCGACTGCCTTCGCCAATCGCGAATCCATCACACCGCCGGTTAAGGCACCGATTCCCATATCCAGAGCCATCTCACTGAAGCTAAAACCGTCGCCTTACATCGTCTGGCGAATGACGCTTTCAAACCCATTCTGCACCGCACCAAATGCCATTCGTCCACCTAATGAGGCAAATGCTCCGAACGGACCAAATACCGCCCCAGATATCGCCCCGATGATCGTCTCTCGAAAGGCCGTTGAAACATACGTGCCCATATCGCTGACCTCGCCGCGGGCGATATCCGATACCGCTTGGCTCACTACCGCGCTGCCGTTCCCGCAATGGCTGCTCTAGCTAGCACCGCACCGACAACAACTGCACCTGCTCCCAGCGTCGCTACCGTAAACGCCGCTGCTACCGCGACTACTGCGACGACGGCAAGTCCCGCCAGTACATTCCTCGTTAGAGTTGCCGCCAAATCAGCCTTACACAATAAAAATCGTTACTTTGGTCGAATTCGTTGCGGACATAACTCAGATTCATTCTGACAATATAGTGCTCGAAATATTCTGCAATTTAGGTGCAATGTCTCTAGCACTATATCCATCAGGGCGACATACTCTACAGTTGCGAATGATTTTAAAAAAACGCAAGATAACGAGGATAACAAAAACAAGTCAATCATGGTGGTATCTGACCATAATCGACCTGTTATATGTAACGCTTTAGCGTTATTTAAGCTATCCTTTTTAAGCATTATTGCGCGTACAAAAGAAATGGATATTTCTCCATAAATCCATTTTTATCCATGCTTACACTTTATTTATTTTTTTCTATCATTTCCATCCCAGTTATAAATTTCTTAATAGAATCCTCATTTTTCAATAATTCACTTAAGTATAACAATACATCAAACTCTTCAGGATCTGCATCATAATAAATCATCCCAGGATCGATAAAAGGCTCATAAACTATGTTACAGGTATCTTGCCCCCTTATTGTTATACTGAAACATCGTTCCAATTTGGAAACATAATTATTTGTACAGTTCAAATCATCTACGGGCGCTTCAAATGATTGTCCATTATAGAAAAAGAATAGTTTTTTATCTTTAACATAAATACCAACTATCTGTCCACCTTCAGTTATTCCCCCAACCCCTTGTATTGTTTTATTTCTATCCTCAGCTTCTTCGATTGAATAATTATTATTATTAATTAAAATGTACGATCCCATTTTTGGATAATTACGTAATGTTATCATTATGATTATACTCCTTTCAGACAGAGTTTTTATCCCACCGCTACACACTAATCCTGAATGATCCTGAATCCGTGATAGTTTTTTTAAAAAACAAGAGACTTGTAGAGATATATGAAGATATCTAATGACTTTCTCAAGAAAATAGGATTTTAAATAATTCCCCAATGGGTGAATTATTTAAAAGGTGAGAAATCATATAGAACCTTATGTTTCCACCGACATTCTCTTGTTTTCAATTTCCCCCGTTACGGATTCAGGACTAATGCTTTAATCCCAGTAATGTATTCAGTACATCATCTTTTTTCATAGAGCTTTTAATTATTGATTGCCAAATATCCTCATCCGTCGGATTTAAACCTTGCTCCAGCATTTTTTGTTTTTTACTATCAAAAAGCCATTTTGCATCAGGCCCTATAGAATTACCATATAGTTCCATATTCCTTTCCTCTATTGGAGCCAATTCTTCAGGTGCCATTTTTGCTCTTGCTGAAACCTTATCTTGATTTCGCATATCAACAACCCTATTTGCTATTTCATTAGTTGGGGTACCTTCTTGCACCATCCTATCAATTTCTTCTTGAATTTTTTTGGATTGTTCTAAGTACTCTTCTCTAATAGCCCGATTCTGCTTAACTTTTTCGATATCCGTAAAATCATATTTTGCATATGGCGTTCCTTCTTTTGGCAAATATCCATATACACCCATATCATCTCGGTGAATCTGCTCAAGTACATGTGGTTTTACTTCTTCAATTGGTATTCCTTGACCAGTTTTCCCAACACCAGTATTACCCGTCCCCTCATTACTGGAACTACGAATACTCTCCATATTCGGCATGCTTATTTCGGAACTTTTTAGAACTCCAACAGTCGAATCTCGTACACCTTTTGATAGCTTTTCATCATGGGGAACAATTGGACTAGACCGCTGCTTTGTGTTTTGAAAGTATAGATCTCCTACTGTATTTGCTGCAGCTACTTCACCAGGATCGCTACCTTTATAACCAGCAATGACACCCGCATTCTCTTCTAGCCTCTCATTTACCCTAAATGTATCAGAGTTTACACCCTGCGCCAAGTCTTGGGTCAGCTTATCTCTTAAAATAGCAGCTCGCTGATGTTCTCCCGCTGCTTCTAGCTCTTGCATTAGCCTATACCCTGTACCCATTTGCTCTGCATTCATCGATTTGTTGGATAAAATATTCAATTCTGCTTGGCCTAATTCGTTTCCGGTATTAGAAGCAATCCCGCTCACATTATCGCTAGTAGTAAAAGCACGACTTCTCAACTCGTGCTGCATGTCTGAAGGTAGTTGACGGTTATGAAGCGCCTGCGTACGATTACCTCCATGCCCCTTCAGCCTTTCCAACGCTGCTCGGATGGGATGCAGGATTTTTAAAGACCCTCCTACCGCTTCGCTTAATCGCTCCGCCGCCTTCGTAATAGTGGCACGGGGAGCTTCAAACTTATTCAATGCTGAGCCTGCTCGGGGAGCATCGCCTGAGCTGACACCACTCTTTTTTCTCGGAAAAGTATGCTCTATTAGATCACTAAGGCTTCTCCCCTCTACCTCCGTCACTGGAGTCCGAGATGACTTTATCCCGTCTCCCCCCCGATTGGGAGTGAGGCGCCCTTCCTGCTTCATTTGTTGCCCGGTTTGCACGAAATCTTCCCATGCATTCGGGAAGGGTTTGGCCGATTTACCTTTTGAAGTACTTGTACGCAGAGCGGCTTGTACATTCGGCAAACCATCATCTGCGATTTCTCGCCAGCCACTCCTTTCTCCTGTTGGAGCCGTCAGTCCTACTTGCACTTCCCCTGCCGTATTATGAAGGCTGTCTACATTTTTTAGCGTGCTGGCAAGCACCTCTCCCGGCGCCTGTCTAACCATCTGCACACCTTTGCCCAGCCCGTATAGAGCCAGATCTCCAGCACCGCCGAATGCGGCACCTAAAGCTGCATTTTTAGCAACTTGATCCAAGTCGGACTGGCCAGAAACTAGCGATAGGGCGCCGCCCTCTATGCCACCTGCTGCCGCGCCTGTTAAGCCGCGTTCGACTAGATTACCTGTTGAATGAATGCCAATCTTGCTAGTTGCGTTATTCAGAGCGCTTTGACCAGTGTTAGATAACCATCTGCCCGCTTTATTGCCTTGCACCAATTTATTCGCAATACTATAACCGCCTGTGAGCAGGCTTTGATCCAATGCTGCTGGGTTAGCAATGGCACCCCCAAGGTTACCAAGCAGCAAAGCCCCTTTATCTGCACGCTCAGATCCAGATGATAGGAGCGGCGCCGCCCCTGCTTCGTTCAAATTTACGCCCTGAACCGCACCAATGCCGTAAGTAACGGTGTTCAGCAGCCTGCCGTATTCATTGTTTACAAGCATCCTGTCCATTAGGCCAGCTGCGGCGTCAATAGTATTGTCTTTCAACCATTTAAGCGTGGGGTTATTGGGATCTTGCGCATCCCTTTTACGCGCTTGCTTTGCAATGTAAGACGCTGCATCTCCATGGATGCCCGGTAAACCAGTTGCTGGCGTAAGATCTCTATGAAACAACGTACCGGGTACTTGCTGAGCAGGAGTTTCCGCAGAGGAATTCGCCTCTGCAGCTATCCTGTTCCATAGTAATGGAACTGCCGGCTTGTGGTACTGTGTTGTTTTGGCTGATGGTGTCGCAGCAGCCGACAATGCGTTGCCAATATTCTGCGTTTGCTGGATGGGGTTAAACAATTCAGGAGCAAGCGATCGTACGCCGCTCCGGGTTCCATCCACATCTGAATTGTTGAGCAACTGCTGCTTTCTTTTTTCAATCCAACTATCAGCCGATTTAGATGACTGCTGGCCTGAAAGCTCACGCTTTCTTTGTTCTATCCACGATTCCGCCAAAATTATCCCCTCCAGTTACCCATTACTTTAGGCACGTAATCCTGTGTTTCTTTTGGTAAGTATGACTGTATGGCGCTAAAACTATTGCCGTATTTTTTAATCAATCCGTCAACCCTGCCCGGACCCGCGTTATATGCTGCGAGAGCAAGTTGATAATCACCATTATATTTGGAGATCATTTGGCTTAGGTACTTCGTACCGCCATCAATATTCTGAGCTGGATCATACACATTTTTGATACCCAAACCTTGGGCGGTTGCTGGCATAATTTGCATTAAACCGCCTGCTCCTTTTTTAGACACTGCTTTAACATCTCCTCCGCTTTCTTTACTAATTACAGCCTCCACTAGCCCGGTTGGAACATTGCTGTATCTACTTACCGCAGAATCAATAAGGCTCTGATAGGCAGACATCGCACCACCAGAGCCTGCTACTTTCCCGATGTCTTTTCGGGAACTGTCCCGCCCCACTTAAGGCCATATTTTAGATACATTTGATATTTGTCGTAATCAGAAAGTTCGGAGTTAAGGATTGAATTCTCAAGAATTTCAGGGTTAGTGATTGCTTTTGTTTTTTCGTCTCGTTGAACAATGCTATCAAGGTATGTTCTCATATCAGTCAAAGAGGGATTTTGTGCTGCTGCAGCCCCTGCGCTATATGGGGTTCCTGGGATAACACCAGGTATGCCCTGAGGTGCAACACCTGTCGCTTCCCAAACAGCCATCGCTTGGTTAAACGCTTGGTTATTTGCACTATTGTTGACTTGTTGCTGGTTGAGGTTGTTAGCAGCCCAAGCAAGAGCATTATTAATGCCGTTTTGCTTAATCTGCTGATCAAACTGATCCATCCATTGCTTATCAGCCACAGCATCGCGTCCAGCTGTGTAAGTAAACGTTTGGTCGCGGTATGCATTATCCTGCGCGCGCTGGTCCTCATTGGCCGCAAACTGTTTTCCTGCCAGGGTCTGACCTCCAGCGTTTGCATTGGCAGCAAGGCTGCCCCATGTCTGCGTTGGGCCAGAGCCTAAATTACCCGTTTGCCCGACCATATCCATATAAGCATTCCAGTTACTTTGTTTATTGGCCAAATCCATTTCTTGACCAGCCAGCGTTCTTGTACCTGCATAAGGATTAGCTGTTACATTTGCTGCTGAAACATTTGCCCCAAGGGTCGACGTATTCACCCCCATCGCTTGAAGCTGCGAACGGATAACATCCGCCTGCCCACTAAGCTGCGCACGATCTGTCGCCGTAATACCCTTTGTCTCCGCTTGCTGTTTTAAACCGATGAGCTGCTGGATAAGCTGCTGTGAACCGGCTGGCATATAGTTTCCCGTTAAGCCCGCCTCCGTTACGGATTCATTGAACTGATCCCCACGAAGTGCTCGCGCTGTATTGAGTAGATTGGCGGCATTAGCCAATCGATCTTGATATTGCGCATAAGCCTGTTGGCGATATTCAGGAATATATGCTGCCGCTTCCTGCTCAGCTCGCTGTTGAATTTGACCTAGCTGCGACGAAGTCAGACTGCTATTTAAAATACCCTTTTCGTTAGCCGTCTCCATAGCGCTTTTACTTGCATCGCCTGCACGAATTTGTGCCAGCTGCCGCTGTGCCTGATAGCCGGCATCAGTCTCAGGATCGTAGCTAAAGGGTGTCCCCGTAAGACTTTCAAGCGCCGCATACTGCTCCGCACTCTTGGCTTGCCAATCATTATATTGCGGTGTTGAAAAAGAGGGGGTTGGCTGAGTGGTCGTCGGAGCTGGTACGGGAGTTACTTTGGGCACAACCGGAGTAAAGATTCCTGTCCCCGGATTTTGAGATGCTGACGAACCAGATTTAGCCCTTAAATCAGGCAATATTGGATCTGCTTTCTTCTTTTCTAGAGTGTTAGTCTGCAACGTCGCATTTGTTGTATTAGCCGCCGTGGTTGAACTAGGAACACTGCTTTTAGCTAATTGGGCCTTTGCCCAAGCTTGCTGGCCCGCATTAGCCGTTCCACCCGCAGCCGTCTTGCCCGCTGCCATATTTGTCAAATATTGATTTTGATTTGTGTTTACTGTCACTACTCTCACCTCCAAAAATAATAAAAAAAAGCCGTTTATTTAACGGCTGGCTTTACGGTTCCTCTTTGCTTCAATGAATACTGCTCTAAGAACTATTGCTAAATCAACTATCTCTAATCGCCTTCACTCCTGATCGGGTGTAGACCCTAATTGGGCTAGCCTTCGCATCACTTGTTGCCAACAGCTCAAATGCGCCAACGCGTGTTGGAGTTGTTATTCGCATGGAGGAGCTTCCAGATTCCAGAATACTTGGATGATAGATGGGCAGTCTATGCACACGAGAGGTTCCCTTCACATTCAAAAACTCTAGCGTGTGGTTTAAAAGCAAGGACAATGCGCTTAATATTTCCCCGCCCCAATAGGTATACCAAATATCATTACTAGGATCGACAGACCATGTCCCGCCTACTTGGCTGGTCGGTGTATTGGGGTCAACATAAAACCTGTCCAAATACCTTAAGCTTCTGGTAATAATGGTAATAATGACAGAATCATCTCCTCCTGCCAGATGGGCATACAGCGCTGTGCGCAGTAATAAACCCGCCATATGTGTCTCATCATAGTTTCCATAAGGAGCTCCATTTGCAGGAAAATCGGTTAAAATTTTATTCTGACTGCTGGTCCAGTACCTATTAATCATATGGAGAAAATCCAGTGTCAAGGTTGCGGCCACTTGATTATCGGGGTCCAAATACCATGTCCTAGCTACCGTGTCAGCTGTCCGATATTGAAAGCCTGCCCAGGTTGTATTTGGATCTGGCCCGTCCCATGTGAACGTATTTTTAGCTCCGTAATCCTTCGAATCCCATCTATCCCATAAATAAACGGGGGCAAAACCGCCTCTTACCCCTGTAGCTGCATAATAAGCATCTGCCGCATCTGATAAAAAGTCCAAGACGACATTTACCCCCGTTGACTCATTAAGCTTCTCCCAAATGTACGGAGCCTGGTAACCGGAATATGGCATTCCTCTCCAATTCATAATTTGATTGTTTTCTGTTCCAAAACCGAAAGGTGCCACCCATGGCGTATAGTTCAGAACCGGAAGGGGATACGGTCTTACGTATTCAATCGTCAATTTATGGGCTGCTGGTTCATTATCATTAATGCAAAAGGTAGATATATTGGTTTGAAGCGGCATCTTCTGCAGCACTCCGATATAGACAATCTCACACCAGGCCTGAATATTTAATCCATTCAGTGCGTAATTCCGCACACGCCCACCCGCCGGCCTTGTCACACCTGATATATCCACCTCCTGATAATCTGCCAGCACAAAATCACTCCAGGAGAGAGCCACCGTGCCAAAAGATGATCGATCTGGCAGATTGGCAACCCAGCCTACGCCATTGGCATCTGTTACGACCATGCCCATTCCATTTCCACGATATTGCATCGGTAAAATCGTACTAGGCATCCCTTCGGCAAAGGTTAGAAAATACTGCGCCCAGCCGGTGTAGGTATATACAATCTCTTTAGGAATCGGTGTTCCATCTTCATCCGTTTCCGAGTAGTCTATGATGGTGCCTTTCTCTTCACCCCGAAAAAACTGAAATCGCCGCGCAGTCGCTCCCAATGATGTAGAAACATCCGTGTAGCTCACTGTGCTATGCGAACTTTTTACGATAAAGCCACTCTGGCTATCCGGTCTATAATACGCGCTCCATCTAACCTGACTAGCATTATAAAAATCTGTATACCGCAGCGATACGGTTTGAAGGTTATTCCCGCCAATAAGCTGCAATCGAGCCTCCCAATATTGGTCATAATGCTCTATATTAGGTATGATGACGGCTTTAGCCGTTAAGGGAATATCCGAAGCTAATCGCACATCTATATACTTGTTAGCATTATCCCATTTTTCCTGTATATTCCCTTTGCCAATTTCCACAGATTTATAATTGCCGTCCGCTTTTACCTCTAGCACAATATGTCCACTTGGCTTTCGATAAGACCTTGTTTTATTGGCTCGCATATCATAAATATAAGTACCTGCTGAGTTGAGAGCATCGGTACTGCTCGTATCCAAGGCCAAATAATCATTATTCACAGTAATTTGATGTGACATATAAATCATATTTTTAGTTGCTTCTCTTGCCTTATACCATTTTGTGTTTCCTGTAAAACGGTATAACAGTTCATAACAGTCATAAGACCAAAAGAGGGAATCAACCGCTGCACCTTTTTCACCATCTTTATATTTACGCCAAATCGGATACGCGTCGAAAACTTCATTTTTATGGATAATCGGCCCGGTAAGTGTTGATAGTGCCACATATAAATCGCCTGTAAAGTTTGAACGAAGCCTAATTAATGTTCCAGACGATACAGGTTCAAAATAATAAACATCATATTTCGTGCCGATAATATCTGCTGTTGGGCTATCCCAGCTCAATCGGCTGTCTAATGAACGGGCAGAAAATACTCGGTTTACATCTTTAGAGGTATAGCCTACACCGCCAGCAAAATGAATAACATCATCCAAAACGAATTCCTCAGAGGTTGCTTGACTCTGCTTAGCATTAACAAGCCAGTAAGGAACCCATAATTGGTTGGTTACATTGGGCTCAGGAAGAGACATGCCGCTGTAATAAACCCAATCCAGTGAAGAGGCAAGATGAAGAGCCTTATCCAGCCACTCTCGTTCATGAGTCGTTCCATACATATCCAAATAACCCCGCAAAGCTAAAAATTGTCCTTCTGAGGTTCCTGCATAGGCTGGAAAATAACCGCCACGCCCTACTTCATTATGAAAATGCGCTACGGTAACTCCCTCTGAGTTCGTAATATTAGGCAAAGCATCCCTTGTATACTTCGTTAAAAATTGACTGTAGCCTTTTATCCATTTTCCAATCTTGGGGATGGAGAAAGCGATGGATTGAGAAGTAAATAATCTGCTTTTATCAACCGCCATTACAAGTCACTCCTAAACCACATCTGACCGACAGCCGGACTAGCCGGATCGGAGGTGCGCACGTCTATGCCAACCCCTACACCACTCTCTCCCACCTTTAGCTCAACCAATTCTCCATTTGACTCACGGTAATATTGAATAGCAATACCGTCTGTCAGCTTACGAATGAAACTTTTCCCTCTATTGCCGTTGCCATTTCCTGATCCCAACTGAAACTCAGGCAAATACTGCCCATCCTTCAGTTGAAAGCTAATCGCGGATTTCACCAACTCATTATAAACGTACTGCATAACCCCCCAGCTTGTTGGCTGAGCGGTAACAGCAGTTTTAGCTGAGTTGGTCCAATATAGTAAGTTGCCATAGCGGTCTCTAGCCTGTTCTATTGAACTCCCCGACCGGCTGGCAGTTACCCACTCGGCCGTCTGCCCTCTTATACGAATATAATTAACATCCGAAGTATCGCCATTTAAATACTTTTTCACCTTGTCACTTGTTTCCAGCTGATCCACCGTAAGCTCGGCGATATACCCCTTATCCGCAGCTAATACATTCGTTATCGTTACATTAGATACAACAAAATCAATTTCCGCCTCTACTGCCGCAAGAAGCTCCGTTATTTTTATTTTATCTACTGTGATAGAGCCAGCAGCAATATTGTCTGAGGTGATGGTTCCCGCTGCAATCTGGTCTGAAGTAATCGTCCCTGCTGCAATCTCATTAGCTGTTATAGAACCAGCCTCAATATTGTCGGCTTTAATTCCCCTTGCACGGATATTTTCAAAATCTAAATTGCCGTTTACTAGATATTTCACGGTTTTTTGCAGCTTAGCGAGCTGCTCAAAGGAATCCTCTATTGTACCAACCTCTGCCGCAACACGTATGCTTTGCGTGGGCATACCATCACCTCCTTGTAGGCAACTGACGGAGCTGCCTTGTAATTTCGTGAATCGTCACTCTTCCCGTTGCTACAATTTTAAGCCTTACACTATTGGCAGCAGCAATACTGTTAATAGGAACTAAAATCTCCTTATATCTAATGCCTGTGTCGGTTGATATGATAGGCAATGGTATCCAACTGTTTCCTGTTGGTTGTCCGCTAATAAGTATTTGAAGTGTACTTCCGGCTGCTAAAGTAGCGACAACCCAAAGCCTAAACCAGTGCTGCTTCCGCGCCAGACTGTCTGCCGTGAATGGCTTTGTCACCGCCGTCGCTGTAATAACTCCTCCTGCATCTGTATCTGCTCCTAAACGCAATATTCTTCCTGTTGCATCGCCAACATACATATAATCGCCAACGCGAAGCATCTGCATTGCAGAAATGCCGTCCCATGTATACCATGCCTGATGAATAGGATCAAGCTGCAGGATACAGTTGATTTGAGAGGAGGTGTCTAAAGGCACACCAAAGTACAGGCTTGCCCCATCGTTTCCAGCAACACTTTTGTGAATATTTGCTTTATTGGCATTGTTTATGATGGTCTGTATAGGCATAGAGTAATCCTTACGAGGACGAATCCCTCCGCTATACCGATAGATCCCATCCCTCGATATGAAAGGAAGTGTCTCATCATAAGCAATAATTGCCTTATTGCTTACGGCTCCAATATCAGAAGCTACCTTATCCATGCTGTAGCTTTGCGGGCCCTTGCCATATAGCTCATGCATACTGGAGGGCTTAAAGACGGTCAAGTGTCCATTGCCTGCATTCAGCCCATTAATCGTCTCGCCATCTGGCGTATCAACCGCAATCTCGCCCGCATCATCTACGGTTGTCCAGTCGTCGGCTTCATTAAGTGCTGAGAACCGAATAGAATTGCCGATTGCACAATATAGTCGATTAGAGTGAGTCGTAATAAAATTGCCTCCTGCTGGAGCATTTGCAAGGTTTTGAACAGTTACTCCGTCATATCTTTTTATAGCATCAATGCCATTTGACCCAATTAAATTAATTCCTGACAAGTTGCCTTTAAAGTTGCAGAAGGTCCATTCCGCAGCCGTATTAAGTCCTGATGCAAGAATAGTCCATACTACTGTATCCCACTTGCGCCAAGTTCCATCTGAAAATACGGCATGCAGCTCCTTCCCTTTCCAAGCCCCCATACCCAGCACAGAGCCAGAACCATATGCCCCAATTACCGTGTATCCCTTACGAGTTGTAATAGCTGGATATTTGTTGGCGCTAAAATTAGTAAGCTCAGTGAAAACGTCATCTGGCAAGTTAAAGCCCTCATCATCGGGTTTGAATATCCCGTTAAACGCTCTCACAGGTATTGGATCGGAAACGCCCCGTATGCCTTGCCACATGCGATCTACCACAATGTCGTCTCCTTTACTCTCCTAATTCCCATAGTCTTAATATCCCTCTGTGCATCCTGCAAAAGGGATAAAAATTCAGCGCGGAAGTTATTGAGCATATCCACATCTTTCTGCAGTCCGGCAATCCATGCGGCCGCATCATAAATGTAAAGCCCATGGTAATCTTCAGGAAGCCCTGGCGTATCAGTCAGGCGACCTGCACTTAGTGCAGGAGGACGCTGTCTATACAACAGAACAACCTCTGATTGAATAGGGTTCGGCTCTAAATAAAGCTTGCCGCCAATCATTTTTGCATGTAAATTTGGCGCCCCTTGCAAATTAGGCGATATTTTTGTATAGCTCATTCCCCCAACCGTAATCATCTGAATACGATCTTCCGGACAATCTGCGGGCAGCACATATCCATTAACTGCAGTTGTTACAAAAATATGTTCCTTATTAGGTAAAGGAAATGATCGAAAAAGCCGTCGAGAGAGTTCATTGAACCTGCCGACTATTTCAGCATCGGTAAGGTCATTGAATATCTCTAGCCGGACACGTTCGATTAACTCTCCTACGTTCATGTACTTGCACCGCCAATCGATACGGAATATTTATCGCCGTTATACATATCCTTGGCAAAATCCTTTGCCAGCTGTTCCTTGCGCTGTTCCATATGATGCTCCCTCATTTCGTCAGCCTTCTCGATTACAGCCGAAGCGCTAAAACCGTTAGCGGTATGGATTTTACGAATGTGCGTGACAACGCGGCTCGACAGCTCGGGAAAACCACTCTGTGGCAGCTTCATAACCGCAAGCTCCGTCCAGCCATCTATAATTAAATGTTCTCCTGTATGAGGATTCCACATTAAATATAGATGCTCATCATAGGCTTGCAATTGTGGCTCAACGTCATATAAATCATTAATCATCACTCTGGTAAAACCGTCTTTATAGTGTCTATTCATTGATCCTCCTATAAAAAAGGGGCCCGAGGGCCCCTTCATTTTGATGCTTAAATTAATAGCCAGTCGGTTCGTTAAGATCTCCCAATTCGCCAAACGAACGACGATTATGGCAAACCATCGTCTCGTAGCAAAATGCTGTTGCCTCGTAGGCAGCTTTGTTAGGGACTCTGCTAAACATACTGCCGTCTTCATCCATAAAGGCAAGCTGCGATGTATAGTATAGGCCCAGATCATCCCAGTTTCCAGCCCAAATACGTTTTGCTGGCATATAGCGATCAACGATCAGCGGCATACCGTCAAACTCAATCGCTTTATAGCCGCCTTCCAGCTCCATGGGATTAACAAAACGCTTCATAGAAGTAAGAGACGCCTCATAAGCTGCACGAACACCATGGGAGCAAGCAAGCCATTCCACTTTTTTGCCACTCACAATATCCAGCCGATCGAGCAGTGAACGAATAAGCGTATCGGATACCGCTCTGCCTGTACCGCCGTTCGCCATTACAGTGGACTGCCACCATGTATATGTGGCTGGATCAAGCGTTTGCAGTGCTTTAGTCTTGCTGATGATACCCGCCAGCCCCATTGGCTCCAAGTTAAATGCGCCAGTAGATACCGCAATTTGACCAGCCGTCGTTGCAACTGCTGCTCCGCTGATTGTAATTGTTTTAGCATCGTAATCAACCGAGGTGATCGTACGACCCGTTGCAGCTGCAGTATTTGGCAATGTATAAATATCGATAACCTGGCCGACAAAAAACAAACGGACATCATCTACGTTAAGTGTCGTTGATGCCGACTGAGCTGGAAATGCCGCCAATTTACCACTTCCGTCACCTAGGGAAACACGACGCATGTAGTTTTGAAGGTCTGTTGTTAAACCTTTGACCTCGCTTGTCAATGCACGAATATATGACGTTTCGTCACGTTTGGAGGCTTGAATGGTAGCGTTGGATACTTGAAGTCGGCCATGAACATAGGCAACGTTACCAGAAGAGCCTTTGTAGCCTTGTTGACCCGCGCTTGGCAGATCACCCATTTCTGTACCGGCCCCTACACCGCTATTACGGCCAAAGTGATGGGCGATATAAAAGTTTTTGCCATCACCATCAATTTTCTCGGCCTTATCCTTCAATTTTTTAATAAAGTAGTTGGAACCGTTATTGACCTGCTCCTGCACCTCAGGCAAATAATCAATTTTTAGAGCTTCTTCAATAGTGGACAATGTAGCTGGCATATATAATTCCTCCTCTTATTCTGCATTCCGAGATGCTTTGATTCGCTCAATCGCTCGAGCTTCTGCCCCTTTGAATCCTCCACCTATTTTGGTGTTGGATAGAGCGGCTGCACCTGGTGCGCTGTCTGTTTTTACTCCACGTTTGGAGTTAAGATAATCTTTAATGGCATCCTCTTTAGCTGAGGAAAGCTTAGACTCTAGAGCATCTGCTTTCATAGCTTTGAAAGCAAACTCAGGCTTTGCAATTTCATTCTCATGCATATACTTCCAAAGCTCCTCATGGTGAAGGGAATTGCCATCGATTTTCTTATCGATACAAAATTCCTTCAGCATGTTTTCGAAGTCCTGAACCGCTTGCTTTTGACTCTGTTCCGCCTCCATTTCATCCGCTCGTGCAGCCTTTGCCTCAAGCTCCTCGATACGGCGCTTCACTTGTGGAGAAACATTTTCCTCTTCTGCGCGATCCTGCAGTTCAATCAGCTCAATTTGCTCCTTAAGGGTCATAATATCGTTTATACCGCTGGCCCGCTGGAGATACTCGGCAGCCTGTCGATACATGTCATGATCCTTGTATTCCTTGCGAATTTGCTCAATTTCATCCTCCTTTTCCAGCCGCCATTTCTCTTGAGCGGCTGCGAGTCTTTTAGCAAAAGCAATATCCTCCTTGCCCTGACCTTCAGTAACCTTTTGAATATTCACTTAACCTACCTCCTCCTTCTTCATACTCCCCGGCGTCAGGAGCTAATTTAACGCCCGATTTTTCTGTCTTTGTTCCTCAAATAAATGAAGCTTTAAATTGAAAAACAGTTTTGACATAGTCATTACTCGAGTTATGCGGCGGCCATAACCTATTAACGCCCGCAGATATAGTGAACGGGCTACAAGACTGTCACTTGTAGCCCGTTACAGGGTTTCGATTACAAATTCAGTTTCACGTTCCTCAACTAACTGCCAATCGCCATTATAGTCAGGACGGTATGGGTCATCGTCAGTGCCGGTACCAATCTTACTTACCGTAATAATCATTTTATAAGGCCTCCACTTTAAAATTATCAAGACGACAAACCGAACCCGCAGACTCCAAACCAACACGTGTTGGCGTCTGAAAAGTGGTGTCTGTCACAGTCACCTTGAGCTCGTTATTGTAATAGCCTTGAAACTGGTTTCCGTTAACTATAATTTTCAAAGTATCTCCATCCGTAGGCGTAACGGAAAATGAAGAGAGTGACGTGGTTGATCCAGCTAATCGTCGCTGCATAAATACAGTGTTCGAGCTCAGCACAAACCTATACCAGTTAGCGGAATCAGTAAATCTGAAAACCAGGCCCGAACGATTGACCCGTACCGCGAGAGAAATTTCCGCCTTATAATCCGTAAAGCCTGCATCTACTGTAGCGTAATTTTCCGTACCTGTAGGCGTATACGCACGTTGAGATTGAATCCCCCATGTGCCTGTGTGGCTTGTCCACGGCTGTCCCGTATCTGTAAAACCTAAAACAGAGCTATTATCATCACGGTCAAAGCTATCTGTGGCAATAAGCTTGCTGGATCTGCCGCCCGCTAAGCTATTTGATCCGTTAAGGCTAATATTAAGTCCCAGCCCCAGCCAGACCCCCATTAGTAAAATCCTCTTATTCCTGCTGCTGTCGTAGATGTTGCTAGTACCTTTACTACAGAAATAGGATACATGCCGGTGGGCAAGGCGGGAATAATCGCTGTAGTACCGTCGAACATCTGCACATTTAGATCGCCTCCAGTTCCTACATAAATAGCACGGGTAGCCTCAAAAAGATTGCTGTCGCTAGGTGCAATAACCTTAATGCCTACCGCTGGTCCATCATGCATATGGATATCCCCTTTCACTTTTGATATTATTTTCCACTATACTCTCTGTCCATTCTGCTGCTGTTGAGCTTCAGCCAAAGCTTGCTTTTCCAATAAAGGTGCATTCAGCCGGCTTACGTGCTCCTCATAGTGCTGATCGACAAGTGAACGCAGCTCTGGCGGCATTTCACGATAACGGCCTGATTTTCTAAACGTATTATGGACGTAAATGTGTACCTCGTCGTCGTCGCTATCCCATAAGCTTGGTATATCCGGTGGCTTCGGAGGCATATATGGCGCCCACTGCTCATGCGGTATACCCGCTTGTTGAAGCTGCTGCTGAATAATCTGTGTCTGCTCGTTGTACATGTTAAGCATCCGCATAAACTCAACATTATCCTGCAAGTCTTCAAAAGCTTTATTTTCAAGCTTAGCGTTATTACTGTCGAGTGCTTCTTGCTCGAATAATGCTGTAGAATCTCCCATACCCATCAGACGCAATAATTTGGCCGGATCAGGTGTCCCGTCCTTCTTGATAATTGCCCCTGCTCCCCACATAGTCATCACCCGTTCCTGCTGCGCCGCCTTCATTTCTGGCAGGCTGGAACCTTGAACAATGTTGATGTCCTCAAAACCCGTTAAGTCAGAGCCACTAAAACTAATCAGTTCAATTTCATTATCCTCACCCAGCAGCCTTGACTGGCGCTCCTCCGTGTAATGGTCCTTAAGCAGCCTCAAAATACGCTGCATAACCTTTTTCATTCCTTGCTCATAATTCTGGGAAGCTACGGCTAGCTTTTCATTCTCCTGCTCTACCATAAGCTCTAAGCCGCCAAGCGTATCAAGTCCAGCAGGCAATCGCCCTTGTGATACTTCGCGAGCTCCGCTCATATCATCTAAATCAATAGCATTTTGGACCAGTTCCTGGCTGTAGAATGACGGAATGTCTGGAGCGTATATCCGTTCGGGCTTAGCATTATTAATTGGGTTATACGAAATAATACCTGCAATTTCATTGGTTAAGTCTTCTTCATCTACTCCACTGCCTATTGGGTTCAGCCACATCGAGTTACCCAGTCTCCTAGCATGAGTGGCGACCATTGATCTTAGAACATTAATTTCACGCTGCGGAGCCAGCATATCCGTTACAATGGCATCGTATTGAATAGACCCCGGTATTGGAATATAGCCAAATAGCTGATACGGCAATTCTCCGGAGTTTTCACTATAATCAAGCTCCTGGCCATTGCAAACCGTAATTTTTGCTCCTGCAGGGTATCGTTTGCAGGGCTTATACCAAAGCTCATAAACGATAGCCTGATTTTGCAATCCCCTATTGCTATAAGCGCCTCCCCCGTCCAATGACGTTTTAGCTATGTCATAGCGGTTGAGATAATCTATATTGGCATCAGGGCTGACCTGTACACCGTACTCTTCGTAGATTTCATCTACATCGCGAGCCTTTCGCTCAATGATCCAGCGTATCTCTTCTTCAGTGGTCGCTGCAGGATCTGCAAAAATAGTTAAAGGGTCACACACTCGAGCACGAATAGCTCCTTCATTCACGGACTTGCTTCCACCCTTTACCCACTCCTCGTAACCTGGCTCGCCTTCGTTTGGTGTGAGATCCATTCCCACTTCACTATCGAACCAGGTTTTGACCCAGCAGCGCTTCTGAATCAGCATATAGAGGAACATATCTTTCGTTTTCCTGCTTAAATCAAGCTCCTGCCAGAGAACATGCATATATTTGTCTGCTGCCTTGGCAGCATCAATGTCTGTCTGATCCTTGCTTCCAGGGATCACATCGAATTTAAGCTTGTTTTTTATATGCTTGGCGAGCAAAGCCATAATTCTTGGCCTGATTTTATTACGAGTCACTCTTATCTCGCCAGACGGCTGTGACATAGCCTGAACACGACGCTCTCCACTATTCCAGCCTATCCATTGATTGCCAAGATAATAATTTATATTGACAAGCTGTTGACGAATATCCGTCCAGTTTTCGGCGCTTTTAAATAATAGATCAACACGATCAGGAGTGAGCCGTTTGGGCTCTTGTCCTACTGCGTTCGCATTAGTAATGGCATTTTGTTTAGACACGGCTCACGCCCTCCTATTTTTGCATCTGAGCAGCTAACACTGCTTCTCGCAAACGCTGGTCGCCCCATTGTGGTACATAATGTACCTGGTTCGTCTTCAGCCACTCGATCAACTCTGAGCGCTCCATCGCCTGCATTTCCTCTACTTCAATTCCAGATTTATCATTATTATTAGGATTAATAGTAATTGTGTGATGAGGAACAATAACCTCTTCGATTTTCACTTCGACGTAGCCATAGGTAGGATCCACCTCTGCCCGGCGCTCATAAGCATCTCTAGCATCTGCGGCCGCCCCGTAACGCTCATCAAATCCACATGTATATTTAAATAAATTCATGCTCTATTAACCTCCTTAAACTGGCTCGAGCGGTGCTCGCTCTGTCATTCCCAGTTTTGTTTTTAATATCTTGACTTCCGCATGCTTAAATTCGCCAAATGATGGGGCTTGGATTCGATCAAGCAATTGCTGGCGCTCCAATAACCAAGCCTCCCGCTCATTAGTCCAGCGCTCAAACAAATCAGCATTTGTACGCTCATACATACTTCCCAATCTTTCCACATGCATCAGAAGCATTACGATTAGCCCGATTTGCGCCAGTGCACTAATCAAAATAACTAGCAGCAGTTCCTTATTCATAGTGGCTGAATTCCTTTCTTTTTCTTTTTCCCTTGATTCGCAATGTTTCGCCTAATACGAGCCTCTAAGCTATTATCGCTATCCTCTCCAAGCTTTAGGTTGCCGCCAAAATAAATAAAGCGATGGAGCGCTTGGCTCATCGCATCTACTTGATCATCATGTTTTCCGTTTGGAAAACTGGCAGCTTCTTCAACAAAATCATTTACCCATGTCTTTCGAGGCAAATAGACATTTCCCGATTCAATGTAAGCTGATACGGCATTCACCCTTGAAACCTTTCCACCTTCTGGATTAACGGCCACAATGCCTCCTATTTGCCCCTGCAGTGTCTGAATGATCGCCGAACCATTGGCCTTATCTTCAATCAGCTTAACGGCTGCATCAGGATACTTCATGCAAATATTCCGTATGCTTTGTATTGTGGCAGGAAAATTGAGCTTCGCTCTAATCTGATCGACCAAATACATGTTTGCCTGATTTTTTCCCCATACTTGTATAACCACATAATCACTATCGGCCTCATCCTTAAAGGCAGCATCCACAGAAATAAGAAGTGATGCAAAAGGTGGGGCATTTTCGTAGTATCTCCACCACTCACGCTTGAGAAAGCTGCCTTCCGCCGCACTTGGGCGCTGCTGATAGAGAGCGTTAAATACCCTTAAACCTACATCCATCCTGATCTGGTCCATACGATGCTTGTCGAAACCAAACTCAGGCCATAGAGGCTGCCCCTCCTCTCTGCCTAGATAATCATCTTTTTCTGCCAAAGCTGGAAAGTTAATGACTGTCCACTTTTCCCCGCGATGAGTTCCTTCAGCAATCGCATCGGCCTCTTTTTTGAGCAGCCTGCCGACAAGATCATCCTCATGCCAACGGGTCATGACGACAATGATGCGTCCATCTGGCGTTAAACGAGTGTAGAGGGTTGACGTATACCAATCCCAAATCTTGTCTCGCATGGTTTCGCTATCCGCTTCCTCCGCATTTTTTACTGGATCATCAATGATAGCAATTTTTGCGCCCTTGCCTGTAATTGCCCCGCCCACTCCAGCTGCTGTTACACCGCCCCGATAGCCTTCAATTCCCCAAGACTCCGCAGCTTTATTAATAGGGTCAACACTCACTTCAAAAACATGTTTATTAGCCATTAACGTATCGCGGGCAATTCTCGAAAAACCTCGGCTTAAATCTACAGAATAGGAGGCCAAAATAATTTCATCTACCGGATTTCGTCCAAGATGCCAAGCCGGAAATTTTTTACTGACCCGTTCGCTTTTGCCATGCCGTGGCGGCATCGTAATGATTACCCTTTTCAGCTCGCCTGATGAAACCTTAACAAGTGCCTCATCCAACACATCCAAATGTTTCCCTTCCTTGTCATGAAACTTGCTATCATAGTCAACAAAATAGCTAAAATCAATATAAGCCCGAGCACATTGAATTTCATCCAGTGTCGGCAGCTTTTCCAATGATTTGTTCAAGCTGTTCCAGCTCCTTTGCGCTAAGCTTCCGCAAGTCATGACTATGAGAATGGACCAGTTGCCCCTTTAGCTCGAATTTGTCCTTAAACATCCCAAGATGACGGCCTATCTTCTCAAGGGCACTTACCTTATCATGCAGCTTAAACTTCACACTGCCTCCAGAGCCAGTAACGGTCTGACTGACCTCGGCTATGCATGCTGCTTGATCAGATGTGAGCATCTCTGAATTAATAAGCGATACGCCGTTATTCCCCCATGTTGTAAACATTCGCATATCACTAAATCCGATCTTAGCTAACTCATGCAGAACTCTATCCTGTGTAATTTCAGTACGCTGCTCTCGTTCTTTCATCCGTTTTTGAAGCGTTTCTTGGATATTAGCATTAGCTAGTAGTCTTGATCCCTGATCTCCTGCTGTCTTCATGCTATAACCAGCACGTCTGGCCGCAGCAGCCGCATTTAAATCAACAAGATATTCATCTATAAACCGGGTCTGTCTAGCTGTAAGAGACACTACATATCACCTCACTCCTTGTTCATGTTTAGCCAAAACAGTATATAGAAAAATAAAAGGCCACTCGGTTAGGAGTGACCCCGTGATAATGTATATAAGACTTGCATGTGCCGCTTATATTTTATTACCACACTAACATAATAACACGGTTTATAAGGCCAAAAGTGCCATCATAGTGCCAACTCATCTCCAACCCAGTTTTTCTGCAACAGCATTTACGATTTCATCTCGCCAACGCAGCGCTTGCCTTCGGCTGACATGCAAATGATCAGCCGTCCCATCCCACGTTAAGGGTTGCGATCTCGTCCAGTAACGAAGCTTAATAAGCTCTCTCTTTTCGAAAGGCAGCCTTTCGACTACCGTTTCAATCGCATCAACAATATTTTGCAGCTGCTCTAGTTTCTTATGGCTGGTTAAAAGCAGCGCTGCACGTCCTGTTGGGTCACCAGGCAAATTACTTCGACCTCCACCAATGTTCTCATCGTCTCTATATCTTCCATGCAGAATTTCATTCCTCAGTCGAACAATTTCCTTTTGGGTATCCTGATAAGCATAAAATTCACTTTCCACATGCTGAAAAGTTCCCTTTTTAAGTTTAGGCTCTTTAATCATTGATCGTTCCTCCTGTTTTCTCAACTGTTGTTCTCTACTTTATGCACCACTGCTGTAATAGCAATTTAAAAGTCAATTTAATTGACGTACAAGTTAAAAAAATGAGTTTACTTAAAAAAACAATTTGCGTCAATTAAATTGACTGTGTATAATGAAGAAAATATTATGGCTGGTTTAATTGCCAGCAAACTCAATATCCTGGTCTGCTAAATCAGGAAATAGCGTTTCCGCATTTGTTCCAAAATATTTAACTAATTTAAATAGCAGCTTAGCATCGGGATTAGCTCTTCCATTCTCAATATGTCGAATATGGCTCTCAGTAACGCCTACTGCGAATGCAACTTCGCGCTGCGTTTTTTTAAAGCTTTTACGATAGTTGCTAAATACCATTCTTTTCACAGCACTACTCTTATTTTTCATCTGTTCACCCCACTTCAGTGACGTTTATTTAATTGACGTTAAGTTATACTACCACGTCAATTAAATTGGCGCAATATATTTAAAAATCATTTTTTGGAGTTGATTCATTTGGATGATATTCAAAAAAAAGAAATGGGCATGCGCATTAAGGCTCTTCGAGAGAAACGGGGGATCTCACAGGAAGAATTAGCAGAAATACTTGGCATGAAACGAACTAATATTTCGAACTATGAAGCTGGGCGAGCTGTACCCCCAGGCAATATTATAAGGGATTTAGCAACAGAACTTCGAAGCACATCCGATCATATACTTGGAATAGAATCTGACCATATACCTAGCTGGGCAAGCTCTAAAGATATTTTGGACTTTAAGAAGATGCTTGAAGAGGAACATGAAATTATGTTTGACGGTGTGTCAATGAATGCAGCGGATAAGAAGCGGGTAAATGATATTTTAACAGGCCTTTTCTGGGAGGCTAAAGAAATGAATAGAAAAGAGAAGAAGAAATAATATAACCAATGATATAAGAAAAAACCTGCTTATCTCCTTTATAAAAAGAAAGAGATAAGCAAGTTCTTGAAAGCCGCGTTATTTTCATAAATATTTGAGCAGCAAAGCTTAGTCAGCTCAACCTCTATTTAACCTACACCTGTTTAAACTCAATCCACTCTATCTGCAAGCCCGGCTTGATGAATTCCAGCTTCAGCTCATAGAAGCCGGCTTCGAGCTCGACTTTCACAAGCTTCTGTTTGATCCATTTGCCTTCGGTTCCATTCGTTTGAATGGTCGTCATCAGTTGATCGTTCAGCGTTACATTACAAGCACTTTGAGCCAGCTCCGTCTCTGGGGACATAATGCTGACAATGATCCGGTATTGCCCAGCTTGATCCACCTGCATATAGGTCGATTCGGCCGCGGAAGGCTTCACCTGTGCATTTTGGGAAAGTACTTGCACTTGCTCTGAGGAAGCTGCTGCTGCAAGCGAAGCATTTGCCTTGAACGCTTCAACCGTCTCTACGATTTCGTGTTTTCTCGAAAATACCGGCGCGTTCATGATGAACGTGCAAATATTTATGGCAGAGCGCTGCAATTCGCCGCGGGTCAACGTGCCATTTTCAAGCGATTCGATCGTATTGTCATCCCAGCCATTGATTTCCGCACCGTAGTTCGGCACCACCATATACAGATCGTTCTGCGCACGAACCATCCAGTTCGTTAGTTTGCGATCCGCTGGGCCGCCACTCACGACATCGTTCATGATCGCCCACCAATCCGTCATCACGATGCCTGTAAAGCCCCACTCGCCGCGAAGAAGCGTCGTATTCAGGTCATAGTTGGAAGCGGCCCAATGTCCGTTAATCGGATTGTAGGAGGTCATAATCGAATTCGCGCCGCCTTGCTTCACGGCGATTTCAAAGCCTTTCAAATAAATCTCCCGAAGAGCGCGTTCAGAGACGACCGCATCTACCTTGCTGCGATGCTTTTCCTGATTGTTGCAGGCAAAATGCTTCAGCGTCGCGTTAGAGCCGCCCTTCATAATTCCTTTCGTACATGCTGCCGCAAACATTCCGGAAATCAATGGATCCTCCGAAAAATATTCAAAGTTCCGTCCATTAAGCGGACTGCGGCGAATATTCAGACCCGGCCCGAGCAGCGTATCGATGTTGTTTCTTAATAGCTCCTGGCCTTCCATCACATACAGCTCTTCGACCAGCTCCGTATTCCACGTTGCCGCGAGCAAGGTGCCGATTGCGACCTGAGTCGCCTTCTGACCGCTATCCATCCGAATGCCAGACGGGCCGTCTGCTGTACAAGCAACAGGAATGCCATAGTTGAACAACTGGTCGCTGACTCCGCCGAAAGCCGAAGCCGTTCCCGATGTAACGAGCGGGCTGCTCATGCCCTCGCCCCTGACGATTGCCGCCAAATCCTGATCGCTAAGCTGCGCGATGAACGTTTCCATGCCGACTTTACCCTCAAAAACATCCCTTAACGCATGTCCCTGATTGCCCGTCTGCGCTAGCGTTGCAGGTAGATGGGTCTCAATCCGTTCCGCCATAGAAATCTTCCGCTGCGGCACCTCTACGGAGCTAAGCTCATAAGATCCGTCTTGCTTGCGAGCGCCCGGCTTCATTCTCGTAAAGCTTTCCGTCGGCGCCATCGCTTCTTGCAGCTGATCTACAACTTGAAGAGCCTCCACGACGTAGCCGTTTTGACCCTCGACAGCTACTTCTGCCACCTTTTTCACACTCGTTCCTACATAAAAACGGTAAGTGCCCGCTTCCAGCACATAAGCGGAAGGATTTCCCGTCACACCAGCGTCATCATAGGAAGCCATAGCAGCAACAGGGAAGCTCACCGTAAGACGCTGCGATTCGCCCGGCTGAAGCGATTTAGTTTTCCCGAATGTGACCAGCGCTTTAACAGGTTGGCCCAGCTTGCCTTGCGGCGCTTCGTAGTAAACCTGCACCACTTCTTTGCCCGCGTAGATAGTTCCCGTATTCGTTACATTGACGTCGATTTCAACGTATTTTTCGCCAGCATTGGTTGTCAGCTTGGCATCCTCCGACTTGATGTCGAATGAAGTATACGAGATACCGTAGCCGAACTCAAACTGAACCTTATCCGGACAAAACGTCTCAAAATAACGATATCCCACATAGATATCTTCCTCATAGACGTTTTTAAATTCATTTCCATAATTGCGAGTCGATGGATAATCGTTGATGGAATAAGCGATTGTATCCGTCAATTTGCCGCTTGGCGTTACATCACCAGCCAGAACATCGGCGATCGCATTGCCGCCTTCCATGCCGCCCTGCCAGGAGTAGATGACACCTGCAATAGGATGCACGTAGCTTTCCTCGTTCAGCCAGCTCATATCTATAATGTTCGATACATTGAGCACTACAACGGTTTGTTCAAAATAAGCCGTCACCTGCTTCAGCATCGCTTTCTCATCCACCGTTAATTGGTAGCTTCCTGCTTCATCGGCATTGTCTTGGTCTTCCCCTGCGGTACGCCCGATGACCACGATTGCCTTGTTCGACTTCCTTCTTGCTTCCGACACCAGTTCATCCGTTAAAGGCATTTCCTTCTGATGCCATGGCTCAGCTGCCCAGCCGCCACCGCCGTTGTCGAATGGATTTTCCTCAATCCATTTCTCATAAACAGCGGCTAGCGCTTCATTGACAGCAGCATTCTTCTTGCCGCGAAGCCCACCTAGCAGATTTGTTGTATAAGTAACATGAACACTGCCGCCCGAACCGGTACCGCTGCGATAATAGTTAACCTGGGTTCTGCCAAAAACAGCAACGTTGTCGCCATCCTTAAACGGAAGCACCTGTCCTTCATTTTTCAATAATACGGCGCCCTCTGCGGCTACCGTTCGGCTAAACTCTGCAAAACCTTCTAATGGAACTCCAATACTTTGTGTACTCAATTGATTTCCTCCTGTTTCTCTCAACCTCTATATCCACCCTCTTACTATACAAGCATCCCTTCTATAAAAGCAAAACCTCTTATTTATGAAAACAATCCTTCACACGCAAAAAAATCCCGCTATCATCTAGCAGGATTCATTCACTAAGCAATTATCTCTTTCCTCTCCCTCCCCTACCTGTATTTGCGAATAAAATCAACCGCTTTACGAATATCAAGCTCCGGCTGCGTGCCTACCTCGCGCTCAATCGTCAAATAACCGGTATACCCAATGTCCTGCAGCGCCTGAAAATAGCGATTAAAATCGACTCCGCCCTCTCCAAGCGGAACTTCGCGGAAAAACAAGCCAGAGGAAACCATCTCTGCGATTTTCTCATGATCCATAGGCGCATACCCGACCGCTCCGTAAACGTCTCTCGGATCAACCTCCTTAAGGCGAACGCCATCCTTCACATGGGTATGGACAATATAATCCTTTAATAGATGAACGCCTTGCACCGGATCATCGCCCGTCACCATGACCATATTTGCCGGGTCAAAATTAACCGATACGCCGTTCGTCGACAAGGTGTCGAGAAACGCTTTTAAGTCGGCCGCCGTTTCAGGGCCGGTTTCAATGGCGAAGTAGGCTCCGACGCTTTTGGCATATTGGCCTAGCTCCTCGCATGCGGTATGCATCGTATGAAAAGCAGCGGAGGACGAATCGTGCGGCGCGATGCCAATATGCGTCGTTACAATCGTCGTGCCGAGGTCCAGCGCCAAATCGACGATACGCTTCGATTTTTCCACTTTCCAGCGATTATCCTCCTTGACCCCGAAGCCATGACCGCCTAAATCGCCGACCAGTGCAGAAATTTCCAAGCCGAGCGATTCTATGTAGCTTCTTAACTCCTTGCGTGCCGCAGGCGACAAATTTTCCGGGTCCATTTCCCCCTTAACCGCATAAATCTGTACGCCTTCCGCGCCGACCTCCTTGGCTTTCACCAATCCCTCTCGCACGCCCAGCCCGAAGCTGTCTACGATTACGCCTATTTTATTCGTTAATTTCATCGATTAATTTTCCTCCTGTTTCGGTTCCAAAATCCCCTTTGCCATCGCCTTGTAAACAAGCTGTGAGAACAGGCTGTTCGACCATGCGAACCATGGACGGGTAAATTGGTGGGGATCGTCGGCATGAAAGCCCTCATGCATAAAGCCCGTATCAGCATCCGTCGCTTCCAGCACTTTAATGATAGCAAGCATTTCCTCATCGCTCGCGGCCGTCAGCCCCTGCATCGATAAAGCCATAGGCCATATGTATCCCGGCGGCGTATGGGGGCTTCCAATTCCTTTAGCAGCTGTTCCTTCATAATAATAAGGATTTTCTCGGCTCAGGATGAAGCGCCTTGTGTTTTGGTAAATAGGATCATGAACATCGGTGTAGCCAATGTACGGAATGGAGAGCAAGCTTGGCGTACCCGCATCATCCAATAGGCAGTAATTGCCGAAGCCATCCGTTTCATAAGCGTAGATTCTGCCATACACCGGGTGATTGTACATCCCATAAAGCTGTATGCCATGACGGATCTCTTCCTCCAAAATCGCCATTTCCCGCACAAACGCTTCGTCGCGGAATACCCATCTCGCCATTTCCTGCATTTGAGCGAGCGAGACAGCGGCGAACATATTCGCCGGAATATTGTAATGCAGCTCGCAAGCGTCGTCGCTTGGACGAAAGCCTGACCACACCATGCCCGTATAATTGACAGGCATTCCGAGCCCATCATTGCGCAGCGTGTCTATGGCCGGGCAGTTGGAGCGTTTGAACCGGTATGCCGATTGCTCGGCATGGCGCTGCTCTGTTTTCCATACGTTCACAATAGAACGCAGCGCTTGCTTGAACTGCTCGTCGAAAATATCAGTGAGCCCTGTTTCCTTCCAATACCTATAGGAGAGGCGTATCGAAAAGCATAGCGAATCCAGCTCGAATTTCCGCTCCCATACCCAAGGGGACATTTCCGTATCGTCATTCGCGTCCCAATGCCAATGATTTGCCGTTTCATTAAAAGCATTGGCGTATGGATCAATCGCAATATACGTCATATGACGCTTAATCAGTCCCGAAATGAGCCGCTGCAATCCCGCATCCTCTTTGGCAAAAGGCACGTAATGAATGAACTGCTCCACTGAATCCCGCAGCCACATCGCCGGAATATCGCCCGTAATGACGAAGGTCGTACCGTCGTCCATCAACTTCGTAGTCGTTTCCAGCGTATTGGGGAAACAATTGCGAAATTGCTGCTGGAGCTTCGGGCGATGGGCCAGCTTGACCTCCGCTTCCTCCAGCACCTTCATTATGGCTTCTGGCAGCACCAATTGCGGCAGCTTTACCTTCGGCAGCTTAAATCGTTCCATAACCTACAGCTCCCCTCCGCCTACTCCTGATCCTGTTCCCGTTCCAATGAAATGAGCTTCACCGTTTTTATTTCAAAAGGCTTGAAGGCCAGCTCGAATGCCCCTCGCTCACATGGCAGCTGCTCCATTTTATCCTCAAGCAAATTCACGATAGACGCCCTCACTTTCTCCTCCGGCCACTGGATACGCACCGTCTCTCTACCGCCTGATGATTCATAAAACCGCAGCACGGTTCCAGTCCCGTCCTCGGAAGCTTTAATCGTGTCCAAAATAACATGCTCGCTTTCAAAACCCAGCCATGCATGCCGTGCAGGAAATGCGGGAAGCGCTGGAACCGCAGGGAGTGCAGGAAGCCCTCCTCTGTTCGGCTGCCCTGCTGCCGTCATGACCGGATGATTTAATTCCATTGCTCGGCGAGCTACGTGAGCGCCCCGCCAATCCGCTTGATGAGGCAAAACAGAATAAGTGAACTCGTGCTCGCCTTGGTCCGCATGTTCATCTGGCCATTTCGGCGCGCGCAGCAGCGATAAGCGAATCGTCTGGCCCTTAATGTCGTACCCATATTTGCAGTCGTTCAGCACACTCAAGCCGCCGTTGCCCTCGGAAATATCGGCCCAGCGATGTCCGCACACTTCAAATTGCGCCTGCTCCCAGCTCGTATTGTTATGCGTTGGCCGCTCCAATGCACCGAATGGAATTTCATACGTCGCTTTCGCAGCAACAAGGTCAACCGGGAACGCTACCTTGAGCAATTTATGGCTCTCTGTCCAATTCACCTTCGTCTGAAAATCAACGCGGCGCTGATGGCGATACAATATCATATCCTGGCTAATTTCCGAATCATTCAGCTTCCAGCGGAAGCGAAGCACATCCTTGGTGCCCCCTCGCTGCACAACTTCTTTCGAGATCAGCTGCACAGTGCCGGCACGCTGCGCTTCAAAGCGCGGATCGATATCCCATGCATCCCAATAGGTCGGTTTATCATGAAAAAATTGCAGCTCATTTGCTTTATCACCCGGCTTCAGCCACTCCCGCTGCACAGACTTGTCATACCAACGGGTGATTTCTCCTGCATCATTAAATGCTAGCGTGTAAAAATCCGTCTCCCAAACGGCAGGAAAGGCCTCATCTGCTTGCGTATCCTTGGCGTCATCTGCATGCGCTGACACACGCAGCCATATCGTTGTATAACCGAAGGCCGGGATAGACGGAACGTACACGGATACCATCTGGACATCCCCACTCCGCTTGACATCGCAAGCCAGAAGCTCCCCGTTCACATCAACAACAGACAAGCCGCTCATTTCAGCGCTGCATGTCAAGCTGATTACTTCTCCGCGTTCCCAGCCCAGGCTGTTGAACACGATGTAAGGCAGCCCATCACCATCTGGCGCTATGCTGCCTGCAATGGCTTCAAGCGAGCGGTTGAGCTCAGCCGTCCCGATCTCCATCACCTTCGAATACTCCTCTGTAGACGTCACATAGGCTTCAGGAATAGATGTTCCCGGAATAATATCATGGAATTGATTGAGCAAAATGAGCTTCCAGCCTTCATCGAGTGCCTCCGTCACTGCGCTAGATAGCCCAGCGAACTGCGCCCACAGCTCCGCTTCACGGTACAGCACCTCCGCCTTGCGGTTGCTTCGCTTATTTCTTGCATGCGTCGTGTAAGTTCCGCGATGCAGCTCCAAATACAAATCGCCATGCCACTTAGGCAGCGCTTGCCCGTTTTTTCCGATTCCTTCAAAAAAAGCTCCGGCCGTGCTGAACCTGCTGACAGGCTGCCCGACCATAAAAGAAGACCGCTCGGCAAACTCGACCATTTCGTTCGTTACGCCGCCGCCACCGTCCCCATGCCCGTAAAGCAGCATTTGCTGCGGATGCAAATGCTTCTGTTTGTAAGACTTCCAATGTTCATCGACATCCTTTGGACGGGTATGCTCATTTACCCCATGGTTCAAATAGGCAATGACAGAGGTGCCGTCGATGCCTACCCAATCAAACAAGTCATAAGGGAAAGCGTTCGTGTCATTCCAATTGAGCTTTGTGGTCATAAAATACGGGATATCCGCCAGCTTCAGCATTTGCGGCAGCGACGCGCAGTAGCCAAACGTATCAGGAAGCCATTCGATGTTGGAGCGTTTGCCGAACTCTTCCTTATAGAAGCTTTGACCGTACAAAATTTGCCGCACCAGCGACTCGCCGCTCGGAATGTTCAAATCCGGCTCGACCCACATGCCGCCGACCAGCTCCCAGCGCCCTTCGGCGATCCGCGCCTTAATCCGCTCATACAATTCGGGATAATGCTCCTTCACAAAGGCATACAGCTGCGGCTGGCTCTGCGAATAGATGAACTCGGGGTATTCATCCATCAGCGTACATACCGTCGAAAACGTGCGGCTGGACTTGCGAACCGTTTCGCGGACAGGCCACAGCCACGCAATGTCGATATGCGACTGGCCGACCAAATGCATAAAGCCGCTGCGGCCGCCTTCCAAATCTTCTTCCTGCACCTTCTGGGCAAGCAACTGCTCCAGCCCGTTCACCCACTCAGCCTCATCCCAGCGCTGCGGCTCCGCATACATCCGATCCATGATGCGATGTATCGCACCCACAAGACGATTTCGCTTCATATCGCTCTCCGGCAGCGCGTTCAACGACTCCGATAACACCGTTACGCTGTACATCAAGCTTTGCAGCGGTTGATTCACTCGGACGAGCGCCGAGCGGATGCCAGCGATTGGCGGCTGAATGACCGCCTGGCGATTCAGCGGATCATGCGGCTCAGGAATCGGATCGTACAATTCGATTTCCAGCAGCGGCGCACTCCCTACTCGGCCCACCGGAAGCGGCACATACCAATGATTCCGGTCGAGCCCATGATAAGGAGCCCCGTTCACCTTCAGCAGCCCCTCCCCGCCCGCTTCGAAAATGAGACCAACCGCGTCTTGATGCCAAGCCTGCGGTATATCTGCTTTTTTCGTTAAAAAATAAGTCGTGCCATGTGTACTGTAAAGAGGATTCACATTTTGCACACCGACATTTTGCTCATCCAGCACGTATTCGCCGGGCCGGATATATTTCGCTTTTTGCATATGCCACTGCGGAAGCTCCACCTTATCCAGCCACTGCCGCTCGGCCATATCCTGAATGAACCGCTGAATTCGAATCATGGCTATTCCCCCTCGCGCTTAACATGCAAGCTGCATGCCAGCCAATCCTTCGAGCTGCTGCCGACCATTAAGCGGAATTCGCCCGGTTCCACAACCGGCTCCAGCTGGGCGTTAATCAATGCAAGATGCTCTTGATTTACAGGGAAAGTGACCAGCTTCGCCTCCCCCGGCTGCAAATGGATTTTGCGGAAGCCCTTGAGCGAGGTTTCGGCACGGGTCACCGATGCGGATACGTCGGTTACATACATTTGCACAACCTCATCTCCAGCCACACCGCCAATGTTCGTCACTTCGATTTGCACCTCGGCTTCTCCGCCCGGGGTTATCACTTCCGGTACAACCCGTATGTTATCGTAGCCAAATTGCGTATAGCTGAGCCCAAACCCGAATGGATACTGCGGCTCAAGATCCGTCTCCAAATACCGCTTGCCGCGCGTTCTCTTGGAATGATAATAAACCGGCAGCTGGCCGACATGCTTCGGAATGGAAACGGTAAGGCGCCCGGAAGGATTGACGTCGCCGAATAAAATGTCCGCAATCGCATTGCCGCCCTCCTGTCCCGGATACCACGCCTCCAAAATCGCATGAGCATGCTCTTCTATCCAAGGCTCGGCAATCGGCCTGCCGTTGATGTAGACGATGATAACCGGCTTGCCGAGCTTATAAATTTCCTGCACCAGTTCAAGCTGCACCCCCATGAGACTAAGCGTCGAACGGTCGATGCCTTCACCGCACTCCATGTCGTTCCATGCGTTATCCGTAACGACGGACGCACCTGTACGCAAATCAATGGTGCCTTCCCCGAAATCCCGGGCGCTGGAGCCGCCGATAACCATAACGATGGCATCCGCTTGCTCGGCGCAGGCGAGGGCATGGCCGAAGCCGTCTTTGGCGTCGCCCTTAATTCGGCAGCCAGGCGCATACAGCACCTGATCATCCGCATCCGCGCCGAGCTTGCGGCGGATACCCTCAAGCACGGTGACGATTTGTCCCTTAGGCTGCGGCGAGGTGTAATCACCGAGCTGATTGTAGACGTGGTTCGCATTCGGACCGATAACGGCTATTTTGGTGCCTGCTTTGCTGAGCGGAAGCGTGGCCTGTTCATTTTTGAGCAAAATAATGCCCTCCGCAGCTACTCTTCTCGCCAGCTCCACATGCTCCTCGCACCCAATAACCTGCTGGGCAAAATCAGGATCAACATAAGGCCGTTCGAATAAGCCAAGTCTGAATTTCATGTCGAGCACCCGTCCTGCTGCTGTATTCAGCTCATCCTCGGTCATCAGCCCCTGCGCAAGCGCGCCCGCTAAATGCTTGCCATACATATAGCCGGACATCTCCATATCGACGCCTGCTTTCAGGCTTTGCGCCACTGCCTGCTCCCCGTTCTCCGCCGTATTGTGGCCGCTGACCAGCATTTGAATCGCGCCAAAATCGGTAATGACAAAACCATCAAACCCCCATTCCTCGCGCAGCAGGTCGTTCAGCAAATAGGAATTTGAGGTGCAGGGCACACCGTCAATTTCGTTGTACGCCGTCATGACGGAGCAGGCACCCGCTTCGACCGCCTTTTTGAACGGCAGCAAATCGATTTCATGAAGCTCACGCAGCCCCATATGGACGGGAGCCGCATTGCGTCCGCCCTCGGAGCTGCCATAAGCGGCAAAATGCTTAAGCGTCGCCACAATCGTTTTGTCCGTATCCAGCCGTTCCCCTTGCAGCCCCTTAATCGCCTCGACCGCCAGCTCGCCGATTAAATAGGGATCTTCCGCGAAACATTCCTCCGTCCGCCCCCACCGCGGGTCGCGCACGACATCAAGGACAGGCGAATACGTCGCAGCGCCCCCCTGGCTTCGAGTCTCTGCCGCAATCGCCTCGCACATTTCCCGGTACAAATCCTTGTTCCAGGTGCTTCCGACCGTAAGCGGAACGGGAAATACCGTTGCCCCAATTGCCATATGACCATGAGAGCACTCCTCCCCGAACAAAATCGGAATGCCAAGGCGGGAGTTTTCAATCACGTATCGCTGGATTTCATTAGTCGCTACCGCGCCTTGCCTTGGTGTAAGTCCCGTCTCCAGCGTCACCTCTGTCCAAGGATCGGCGCGAAGAACGCCGTATAAAGAACCTACTCCGCCCCGCGCAACCTCTTCCTTGAACTGCTCCGTCACCTGCACGGTGCCGTCCGCTTCCTTGAGGTAGGTTTTCCATCCCATAGGCTGGATAAGCTGGCCGATTTTCTCCTCTGTCGTCATACGTTCAAGCAAATCCTGAACCCGTTCCCGAATCGGAAGCGAAGCGTCTTTATAGTCCATGTGCATAATCTCCTTCTGGGTTGATTTAGCGTTTGAAAGCTCTGATGCTCACTTGCTCGGGGCGATACACCGACAATAGCTGTCCTTCATGGTCAGCGGCAAACATGACCGTCCGTTCCTGTTCCAAAACAAACGCATATTGAGTGCCCGTCAACGGGTCCCGTATCTCCAGTTCCATATCACTGCTATATTCGGATACAAAAATATAAAGATTGCCTTCATCAAATTGCAGCTTCCGGCCATAAACGCCCGGAGCGTCGCCGCCGCTTAGCCATTCCAGCTCCATCTCGGCGCCAGAAGCACGCAGCGCCTCTTCATACAGCGCTTGCAGCGGCTCCCATCTGTCATTCAGCTCCAGCGGCAGCGGACACCAGATGAAGCTGCCTGCACCGAGCGCCATGCTGACCAGACTTAGGCCGGCATTGATGGCATTCCTGGTATTGCTGGCGCTGTTTGCACTGCTGGAATTGCTAGAATTGCTGCTACTGCTGCCAGACTGCGGAATCGGCCGATCGATAGCCAGCTGCCCGATTTTGCGTCCGCCGAACGATACGCTGTGCCGCTTGCCGCCTAGCAGCAGCGCCTCTTCACGACGCACATTGCCGGGCACCGTCTCGCCAATCTCAGCCCGAAGCCGCTCATTGGCAGCGCCCCAATAAGCGTCCAAGCGGAGCGGCCCCGTCCATAGCACGGTGCTGCCTTTCCTCGCCAGACTAACGAGCTGCTCAAACGCTTCGTCGCTAAAGTTATGGGCGCTCGGCACGATAATGAGCTTAGCTGGCTGGCGCGCAAGCTCCTCCAGCTGGTATTCGCCCACGCCTCGAGGATGTATGTTCATGCCAAAGGTGAGCACCCTTACCGCTTGCGAGGTAGCCTCGAAAGCCAGCTTTCGGCTCGAAAAATCATTAGAATACGGGTATACGACCGCAACGTCCTCCAATACCCGCCCCTCAAACAGTCCGCCAATGCCCTGCATAAAGCGGCCAAAATCGTACGTCACATCCGTTTCAGGTTTCTGGGTGCCATCGGCCCGAAGGGCCCCGATATTCGATTCATTCGCATTGTTCATAAAGGGATTAATATTCCATATCCATTGCACCGCTCCGGCGCCTCCAGTTGAGAAGGCGTAGGCATATTTTCGCTCCAAAATGCGATGCAGCTCTTCCTCCGAGCGTTTCGCCATGCCATCCGGGCGCTGAATATGCATAATGCCGGTTTCTTGGGTCAAGTTTGGCTTATCCAGCGTTTTGGTGAAAATTCCGTCCCACACCAGTTGATCCATCAGCCACCAGCTATGTACCGTCGTATAATCGACTACGGAACCGTAGAAAAAGGGAGAAGGACGCTGCCCGCCCAGCGCCTCATCCTGCCCAACCGTCACAAGCTGGTGCGGATTGGAGCTGCGAATGGTGGAGGCCAGCTCCAGCGCCCAGCGATTGTGCATGTCCATAGTGAACAGCGAATAGTCCAGCCATGGCCCCCATTTTTTCGGCAAAAGCACACTGTCAAAATGGATATCGCCCGGGTCCGGCGGCATCGCCGCCTCAAAGGATGGCAGCTCTCTGGGAGTCATATTCCATCGTTCCTGAAGCCGGACAAGGTCGCCGCCGTGGCGCTCCTCCAGCCACTCGGAAAACGCTGCCCGCTCATAGCGGTCTGCAAGCGATCTAGGCCCCTCGAACACACGAGCCGGATCGAATAACGAAGGCTCATTGATCAGATCCCAATGGACGTGCGTCGTGGCTTGATGGCGGGAGACGATGGAAGCGATGAACCGTTTTTGAGCCTCGACAGCCCTCGGGTCCAAATACGGATTAACTCCTTCCCACGCCTCGGGCGCAAACGAGAAGAAGGTAAAGGTGACCTCCAGCTCATTCCGCTTTGCCGTAAGCAGGAAAGCGTCGATAGCCCTCAGCACATCCTCGACGACATGCCCATCGGCGAACATCATATTCCGGTAGCCCGTCCAAATGCCGGTCCGTATCAGATTGACTCCAGCCCTTCGCATCTCTGCCATATCCCGCTCCCAGCGGCTCACATTCGGCAAATGGAGAAACTTGCGCGACACGTCGGAAGCCATATACGTCATGCCGACGATAGGCACAGGGCGTCCGCCGCGGTAGAAATAGTCTCTTCCGCAGGCAAGCAGCTCCCCGCTGTTCAGCAATTCCCTGTCCATTCCCCAATAAGCCTGCTTCATCAGCCGGACTTCGCCTGCATCTGAGCGGACTTCACAGGTGATCGAGTGAAGGCCCGCCACTGCTGGTACTGGCACAGAAATGCGGAGCAGCTGCAAATCCCGGCGCTGCGGCCCCGTCTCCGCTTGCAGCGCACTTTCCCAGACCGAGGTCTGTCCTTCACGCTCTACCTTCAGCTTGAACGTCCAGTTTTGCTCCATTAAGCAGGTACGGGACAACGACTGCAATTGAAGCGTCAAAATAGGCTGTTCACCCGGCTCATAAGCGGCGTAATTGAGCTTCAGCCACAATTCTGTGACGCCTCGTCCAACATATTCAGCGAGCTCCTTAAGCAGCTCAGCACCCGCAATGCCCGTAGTGTCCGCAGTGTCCGCTGTGTCAGCAGCACCCGCACCGTCCCAAAATGACTGCCCCAGTGTCTGATTAATCAATATCCAGCGGCCTCCTGCAAAACTCCCCTTCATGTTTTCCAGCAGAACGACCGGAGCAGCCCTTTCGCGCCCATCATGATCCACGCCAACAAGCAGCGGGTAAATAAAAGCATCCATTGGGCCACCCGAGCCCATCTCGGCGGGAATATCGCTTGATTTTGTCGCATGCAGCGTCAGTCCCCACGTCGGTTCAATGCCAAAAAGCGCTTCGCGCCCCAGAAGCAGCGGGAATTCGGCCGATGCGGCTGCCCGCACTACTTTCTGAACGGATGCTGGCAGTGTGTCATGGATATTCATGAGCTGATGATACGCGGTTTGCTCCCGCTCCACTCTCCAGCCGGCCCCAACTTTCACAACTGGCCTGCGAAAAGGGGCACCGCCTGCATGAAGCAAGCCGCCTCCTCGGTCCAGATGGGCTTTCACGCCGCTCCATGCGGATTTTGGAAAATACGGGCCGTGCAAATGAATAAGCGTTTCCCATTTCTCCTCTGCCAAACGATCGGATAGCGTATGTGCATCGGCGACTTCAGCCCATACGGAAAGCTTCTTCCATACTTCCTGCGAGGGACGCACGCCCTCGTAAGGAAATGCTTCATCGTAAAACACTAAAATTTTCATGGGCCCTCCAAATGAATATTGTTATTTTTGTTAGGTTATTATATAATAACGTTATGATAAAGCCAGTCTATAACTTTTGCCAACAAACGTCAACGCTGTTATTTAGCGTGATTTTAGCATGACGTTTGTTAGTCCTATCACCTAAGGAGAACAACATGCCACGTAAAGTATCGATCCAAATGATCGCCGACCAGCTCGGCCTATCCAAATATGCAGTATCCCGCGCGCTCAGCGGGAAATCTGGTGTCAGCCAGGCCACACGCGAGCGGGTTTTAGAGTTTGCCAAGACGCTGGGCTACGGGCTTCCTTCCCAGAAGTCGCCTTCCCCCGCTCCCGACGCTGCCTCTTCCTTTGTCCTAATCTGCATGAATCCTTCCAACCGAGTCGATCCTTTTTATTGGCAGCGAGTGCTCGAAGGAATCATTTCCGGCTGCAGCGAGCGAGGGTGGCCTCATGTCATCGTCTCCCAGCCGGTCTCGTTCCCGGCCGTATCCGATTTATCGCCGCAGGAAATTATCGCGCCGCACTTGGACTGGAACAGCTGCCTTGGGCTCATCGTCATGGGCGCATATCCTTATGCGGCCCTTCAGCTTATGGCTCGTACAGGCAAGCCATTGGTGCTGCTCGACCATAATGAGCCTTTGCTTGATGTGGATTCGGTCAATCATGCGAATATAGAAGCGGGAATTCTTATTGCCCATCATCTGCTGGTCGCTCAGAAATGCAGAAGTCTTATTTTTCTCGGTGATGATGGCCGTTCTGCCAGCTTTGCCGAAAGACGAATCGGCGTAAGGACCGCAATGGAGCGCTACGGCGGCCCGGATACGAAGCTGCAGGAGTGGGAGCTGGCCTATGAAGAGAAGGAATGGCTCGCTGCTGCCGCAGAACGGTTTGCCCAGCTGGCACCGGAGCAGCGCCCAGATGCCTGGATTTGCGCTAATGATGACATTGCCATGCAATGGATGCAGCAGCTGCAGAGGATGGGAGTAGCGATTCCCGAGGAGACGCGCGTGTCGGGTATCGACAATGTAGAGGCAGCGGCCCATACGTCACCTCGACTCACTACCGTGAACCTCAGCAAGGAGGCGCTCGGCAGCCGCGCGATCGAAGCGCTATCGCGCCGCCTTGAACGTCCAGGAACACCGATGGAGCGGCTGCATCTCAGCGCCACCTTAATTCCGCGAGACTCCGCTTAAGCAGCGTATTCCGTATAAGCTTGAACAGCGGCTTTCCCCCTATAAAAGACAAACGGCGATCGTTTTTTTGCGTATTCACAATGAACGATCGCCGTTTATTTTTGCGTGGGCTGCCCGCGCCGCTCCCTGCTATCTGTTCATATCGCCTTGCGGTAATCGCTTGGCGCTACGCCTACTACATTTTTGAACGCCCGATTAAAGGAGTTGTAGTTGGTATAGCCCACTTCCTCGCTAATTTCCTGAATCGCCCTGTCCGTCTCCAGCATAAGCTGCTTCGCCCGCTCTATACGGTGGCTGATGAGCAAATCGACGAACTTCTCGCCAACTTCATCCTTGAACAGCTTGCTTAAATATTTCGGGTTAATATCAAACAGATCGCTTAAATAATTCAGCGAAAGCTCGGGGTTATTATAGTTTTCCTCCACGTATTTGCGGATTTCTAAAATATGCGTCCGATGCTTCTTGCTGCAGCGCATCGCCTGCATCTGCTCCGCCAGCTCCCGAAACGTCTCCCAGCAGAGCAGCCGCAGATCATCTAGCACTTCCCATTCCTCCAGCCCGCGAAGAAGACGGTCGAACGAAGCCGACCACAGGTCTTGGTATTCACGAGGCAGCTCAGCGAATTCCCGATTATAATGCTGGAACAGCAGCTGCACCGTGTTCATCATTTCCTGACGGGACAATACGGAGGCGCTGATTTGATCAAACAAACGTTCAAAATGCTTTTCCCACGTTTCATCGGACAGCCGCATCGCTTGCACGAACAGAGAAATTGTCTTAAGAAACTCATATACATCATTTTTGGAATCCGGCACTTCCCCGCGCAAGATCACCCGGTTCATGCCCAACACCGCTTTATAGCCCAGAGCATGGGACGCTTCCTTAAGCGATGCTCTCAAGCCTCGCAGATCACTCGCAACTCCTCCCGTTCCAATCGTAACGGTGAAGTTCAAATACTGCCCAACCTTCTCCAAATAGCCGGACAGCACCTTGCGCTCAATCTGTTCAGACAACGCTGTTTCGGAAAGCCAAAGAATCGCATGCAGCCGGCGCTCTGAAATCCATTCCGCCCATACGTCCGCCCCCTCCTGCTGGGCACTTTCTTGCAGCACAGTGGAAAGGACGAACTTGAGCAGCGTCTGATCATGCTGATGATAATCAGCGGCAAATTGCGGATAACGGTCAATTTCCACAACCATGACCATCCATCTGCTATCCAGCTCCGGGAGCTTAAACTTCGCCATTTCAGCCTGCAGCTCGCTGCCCGTGAAACGGCGCGTTCCTTCAAGCAGCTCCTGAAAAAAATATTTCTTTTGCAAAATCAGATTTTCTTCGTATTTTTCTTGATATTGCTTCGTTTGATCGATCATCCTCTCAAGCGTGTTTTGAATAAACCGGAACTCATTTTCTTTCGCAGAGCTCGTTCCCGGTTGTTTTTGCGAGGCGACTGTCTGAATTAGCGTCACGATTTGCTGGATAGGCTTGTAGTTTCTCCGAGTGACGTAAATAACCCAAATGACGCCGATTAGAACAACTGCGATCGCGAAAGCAAACCATATATTATAAAATTGCAGCGCAAATTTAACGACTTTCCCGTTATTAATACCCGTCTCTACCTTCCAGCCGCTGTAGCTGGACGTAAAGGTTGAGAAAACCTCGCCAGAGGCAGGCTTAGCGCCCGCGCCTTGAGGCGTCTGCTCATCCCACAAATTCCCGCCAGAGCTGCTGATCACATTGACGAAGGTGTATTCGGGATCATACATTTGCATAATCGACTTCCGCAGCGTTTGCAAATCCACATTGACGACCACAAGGCCAGTTCCGCCCTCCATGCCGCGAACAAGCGTTACGACCTGCTGCGCCGATTGCGAAGGAAGAGCCTTGAAATTTCTGAAATCCACCCATTTTCGCGTCGGGTTGCTGCGGCTTTCTTCTATAAAAGAGGCATCTGGAAACTCCTCAATCGGTACCGCCTTCCCGTTGCTGAATACGATATTGTCCTTGTACCGAACCAAATAGATGGAATCGATCAATGGGAAGTTGATTTTCAGCTCATCAATAACGTCAAGAACCTGAATACCAGCGTACACATCATTGCTGCCAGCAGCCGTATAATAATTTTTCAAATCCGGATTCGTCAAAATTTCCCGCAGCACTTTAAAGTCAATCGAGCGCAGCGAATTGTCCAAATACTGCATCACTTGGGACGCCAGAAATTCATTGGCCTTTAAAGCTTCTTTGCGATTTTGCTCATTGAACAGCTGGAAGAAAATAATAAACAATATCGTCGTCACAATAAAAAAGACTGGCAAATAGGACAGCAGCAAACGTCTAAACCAATTGTTGTTCATCTCCGAGGTCCCCCCTCACTTTTTATACACGTGACAACAACCTTCAAAATATTCATTTATTATATAGGATGAAGCGGGACCGTCATAGGAGAAGACCGCTCCGAGTCATGTCTGACAACAAGGAGCAGCCCCCGAGAATAAACGTTTATGCTGTTTTATTTTTTCTCAATCGCACGCTGGTAGATCGCCAAATAATTGCTCAGGCCCAGTCCATCAAAGCCTTTGACATAGCTGTCCCAATCCTTCTCAATGCTCTTGTTGCCCAGGATAAATTGCGCCATATTCGTCTGTACATAATCTTTAACTGCGGTTGTCAGCTGAGCAGCAGCTTCCGTATCCTCTGGACGAATAAAGACGTTCGATGGATATACTTCCTTCGGCGCATAAGGCGCATACACATTCGTCGCCTGTGCCAGACGAGTGCCGTAGCCTTCGGACACTAGAGGGTCCTGTCCTTCTACGAACAAGTTGCGGAACGTATTGGATAAATCATGTGCGCCAATTTGCGACCAGCTTTCGTTAACGACGACGTTCGGATCACGCTCAGGCAGGTTGTAGTAGCTGTACTTGGCAGGCTCGCCATTAATATTTTTCTCATCGGCACCTGCCATTTGCCAGCCCTTGCCCTCCGTCGGGCCGTATTCCGCATAAAGCGCGCCTTCTTCGCTGAACATGTAATCGATAATTTCAATCGCGGCGATTTGCTGCGCTTCCGAAGCTTTATTCGTAATCGCAAACTCGAATTCGCCTACGCTTTGCGTAGCGCCTGTCGTTTGTACACCATCCGGCCCTTTGAGCGGAGGCACGATATCCCAGTGCTGATGGCGCGTAATCGTCTTATCATACGTATTGACCAGGTAGCTTACGAGCGCAGTCGTAATGGAACCAACCACTTCGTCACCTTCCCTGTTGCCGAGCTGTCCTACCGCTTGATCATTCTGCGTAAAAGCAGCCGGGTCGATCAAGCCTTCCGAATACAGCTTGTGCATATATTCCAGACCCTTCTTCCAGCCCTCTTGGTTAGCGGCAAAATCAACCTTGCCATCATTGACGATTAAATATTTATCGTTGTCGTTATAAATGAAGCTATTCATCAAATAAGCGTCAATATTCCCGTTCCATACATATTTGTTCGGAGCACCTGTAAGCGGAATTTCATCGGCTTTGCCATTGCCGTTAGGGTCTTTTTCTTTAAAAGCTTTAAGAACGGTGTACAGCTCATCGGTCGTTGTCGGCATTTCTAGCCCAACCTTGTCGAGCCAATCGGTATTGATCCAATATTTTTGCGCATACGTACAGTGATAGCATTCATTAAAAATAGGCAGGGCATAAATGTTGCCATCTGGAGCCGTAATCGCCTCTTTGAAATACGGTTTTTCTTCCATAATCTTTGTCAGATTCGGAGCATGCTGCGCAATTAAATCGTTCAGCCCAAGGAAGATCCCTTGACTACCGTATGTTTGAAGGTCTGAGGTTGTAAACTTGCCGTGTAGGAATACTTCGGGATAATCGCCGCTCGCCAGCAGCAGCTGCCTGCGGTCCTGAAGCGCGTCAGTTGGAGCGAGATCCCAATTCAGCTTAACGTCAAACTTGTTTTCAATGAATTTCGTGAATTCATTATCTTCCATAGGCGCTTTGCCTTGTGGAGCAAAAAAAGTCATCGTTACAGGCCCTGTGCTCTCTCCGCTGCCACCGCTGCTCTGTGTATTATTACTGGATGCGGAGCTGCAAGCCGACAGTACGGCTACCGTAGTAAAAACAAGCAACAACATCGAAATCCAAGATTTTTTCAAACCAGACTCCTCCTTTTAATGAACGCCATTTAAATGTTTGTGACTGCACTATTTTGTGACTGCCCTATATTGAACCCTGTCCCGGAAGCCCGCCAGACCTTCGCCCCCTTCCACAAAAGCTTCCGGATGGTAGTTATGGCAAATGCCCTACCCTTTCAAGGAACCAACCATAACCCCTTTGACGAAATGGCGTTGCACGAATGGATACATAATCAAAATCGGGATGCTCGCTACAACGATCAATGCGTATTTGAGCACCTGCTCGAACCCTTGATCGCGGAGCTGCTGGCTCGTATTAGCAAGCATCGCCGGATCGGCCGCGTTCAGAATGAGCAAATTGCGCAGCACATATTGCAGCGGGAACAAGTTTTCAGATCGCAAATAAATGAGGGCATCAAAGTAAGCATTCCAATGGCCTACCGCATACATGAGCGTCATAACCGCCAAAATCGGCTTCGACAAGGGCAGTACAACGCTGACCAAATAACGAATATCCTTGCAGCCATCGACCTCAGCAGCCTCCCGCAATTCATCCGGAATCGACGATTGGAAAAAGGTTCTGGCGACGATGACTTGAAATACCGCCAGCGCCCCCGGCAGCCACATCGCCCAGCGGGTATCGAGCAGGTGAAGATCCTTCATCAGCAAGTACGTCGGAATCAGGCCGCCATCGAAAAACATCGTAATCATCATGAAAATAATGATGGCGCCGCGGCCATAGAATGTCCGGCGGGATAACGGATACGCCAGCATCACCGTCAGGATGACATTGATCGCCGTTCCGACTACCGTGTAGATGATCGTATTATAAAAACCCATCATCAGCTGCGTGCTTTTAAAAATCGAAACATACGCCTTAATGTTGAAATCGACCGGCAGCAGCCATATTTGCCCGGCTGTAACCGCCCGGGAGGAGCTGAAGGAGGAACTGACGATATAGAGCAGCGGGTATGCGACGACGATCAGCACCAGCACGAGAAATAAATAATTGATGCCCATAAACACGCGGTCGCCGAGTGGGTCTTTAATTCGATTCCGATTAAACATAGATGGCCTCCTCCTCCTTTACCATAAGCTGTTCTTACTGACTTTCCGGGAAACCGCATTGACCAAAATAAGCAAAATCAGGTTGATGATTGAATTAAACAATCCAACTGCCGAGGAAAAGCTGAAATTCGCTCCAATTAATCCGACCTTGTACACATAGGTGGAAATGACTTCCGAAGCGCTCGTATTCAGCGGATTTTGCATTAAATAAATTTTCTCAAAGCCGACGCCCATAATGCTGCCGAGATTCAAAATCAGCAGGATGACGGTGACGGGGATGAGGCTCGGAATGTCGATATGCCATATTTTTTTGAGCCGGGAAGCCCCATCCATTCGGGCCGCTTCATAGAGCGAGGGGTCAACCCCGGCAAGCGCTGCAATATAAATAATCGAAGAATAGCCCATCCCCTGCCATACACCCGACCATACATAAATCGATTTAAAATATTCCGGTATGCCCATAAAGTTGGTCATGGTCATGCCAAGGAAGGTAAACAGCCGGTCTACGACCCCGACATGCGGCGAGAGCATCAAAATAATAATGGATACCATAACGACCGTTGAAATGAAATGCGGGGCGTAGGTGACCATCTGCACCGTCTTTTTGAAATAGCCCGTTCGCAGCTCATTGAGCGCCAAAGCAAGCAGGATCGGAATCGGAAAACCCGCAATCAGCGTGTAAAGGCTGATACCAATCGTATTTTTGAGCAGCAGCCAGAAGTTTGGAGAGTTGAAGAAGGTTTCAAAATGTTTAAGCCCTACCCATGGGCTTCCCCAAATGCCCTGAACGACGCTGTAGTTTTTGAAGGCAATTTGTACGCCAGCCATTGGCATGTACTTGAAGATAAATAGATACAGCACTGGAGGAAGCACCAATAAATACAGCTGCCAATGCCTTTTAAGACTTTTAAGGAAGGGGTGCTCTATTTTGCGTTCACTCTGATTCATGCTTTTTTGGGGCTTCGTTCGCGCTGGTATCGTTCCCGAGTTCTGACTCATCTGCATCATTCCCTCTATATTTTAATGTAATAATACCTAACGTAAATTTCATTATACAGCTTGTTTTTTTGATCAGACTTCGTTATTGCGTTATTTGTGTAAACTATTCTATCAGGTAGCGCTTTCTTGCATTGATCGTACCTTGAGTTGGACCAATTGCGCAATTTGCATTTTTCTCACACCTCTCCATATTCCAGAAACCCTTGTCAAATCAGGGAAAAACGGTGCTTTCCTCTCTTTTTTCGCCAATGGATAGTGGAGGTGCCAGGCAGAGGGGAGGAGGACGCCACACAAAAAAAATCCCGAGGGGCACGGATTCTCCCCCCGGGATTTCGAATGATGCTTATTACGATGTTAACAATCGGAACGTTTGTGTGATGGGTGCCTGCTCTGTAATGGACGCTTGCAGCAGCTTTACAGCCACTCCGGCTTCCATTCGGGTAAACGCAACATCCTCTTGATCATCCGCTCCAACAAGCTCAATTCGTTCCACATGGCCTGAGTATGGAATGACGAGCTGCTGATCGACCGCCTCATTTTCATTTGCGTATAGGCGGAAGGCATACGTTACATTATCCTTGCAGGTAAATGCCCAATCTCCTGTAAAATAAGGACCGCAAATCCGCGTTCCGTAGATGCCCTCGCCATGTACATTCAGCCAAGCGCCAAGCTCCTTGATGCTCTTAACCGCACCTGCTGGCAGGCGGCCATCCGGCTGCGGCCCTACGTTCAGCGCCAAATTCCCACCCTTGGCGACAACCTCCAGCAGAATATGGGCAAGCTGCCTAGCCGTCTTATATTTATCATCAAAGGCATAAGCAAAGGAGTTGCCAATCGTGATGCAGCTTTCCCATGGAATATTCATCGGCGACTCTGGAATCGTCTGCTCCGGCGTTACAATGTTCTCATAAGGTCCGCCAACCGTACGATCGGCAGCTAGAAGCCATGGCTGCGTCTTGCGCGCCCGCTCCACAACCTCGCCCAGACGGATATCCTGCCCCTTCCGGCCTTCCCGCACCCAGCCTGCATCGAGCCAGAGACATTCAATTCGGCCGTATTTCGTCAGCAGCTCCATAATCTGCTCATGCGTAAACTCTACGAACTTCTCCCACAGCCATGGATACTGCTCTGGATCATAGGAAGGCCCGCGCCACATATGATGTCCGCGCTCCATGCCCGGCGCCCAATAATAAGGCGTATGCCAGTCCGCTTTGGAAAAATAAGCCGAGATGCCCAGCCCCCTAGCCCGGAAGGCATCAAACAGCGTACGGCAAATGTCCGCATATTTATGCTTATGAAACGGCGTATCCGCTCCCGTAATGCGATAATCCGTCGTATGCGTATCCCACATGCAGAAGCCGTCATGATGCTTCGTCGTAAACAAAAAATATTTAAAGCCGTTGTCGGCGGCCAAATCCGCCCATACCTCGGGCTGAAAGCGAATCGGATTGAACGTTTTATTCAGATCAAAGTATTCGCGCTTGAAGTGCTCCATGTCGTCGGTCCAATCCACATCATGGCGGGACCAATCTCCGTCGTCATCGCTCAGCGCCCAGGATTCCACCAGCCCCAGCTGTGAATAAGGACCCCAATGCATCATTAGGCCAAGCTTCTGGTCCTTGAACCATTCCAATCGCTCATTCAGCAGCGGCTCCTCGGGCCTCACCCACTCGTCCTCTTTGCTGAAATGGTGGACGCCAGCTTCAACGACGTCCGTTTCCTGCTCGTGCTCTTGTTCCAGTTCCTGTTTCAGTTCCTGATCCAGCAAAATATCCTTTGGTTCGCTCCCACTCATCGCCATCGCTCCTAAAATTGAATTTCGCGTCCTTGACGAGCCGACTCGTAGATCGCACAAAGAATCTTCATCACTTCAACGCCGTCTTCTACCGGGCTCAGCGTCTCCTTGCGTCCTAATGTGCTGTCGATAAAATGGTTGATTTCATTGCTGAAGGAGCCCATGAAATCAAAGGATTTGAAATCCACCTGCGGCGTCATATTCAGGATCGTATCGAATTTTTCACCGATCATTGAAATTTCCGGTTCAAGCTCCGCGCCGCCCTTGTCTCCGTAAAGCTTGACGGAGATTTCGTCCTGCTTGGCATGCAGCGTGAAGCTGACGTCTACCAGCAAGCTCGCGCCATTTTCAAACCGAATCATCGCATTGGCCATATCCTCTACCGTATTCTCCTTCGCATCGTAGTCAGCGGCTTTATAGAACGACAGATTGCGGATGTTAGAACGGTTTCCTAAGCGATTGGAGAGGTTGGCCGATACCGACTTGACCTTGGGCTTGCCCATTAAATACCAGCAAATATCAATAATATGCACACCCAGATCAATGACTGGGCCGCCACCGGAGCGCTCGATATCCGAGAACCAGCCGCCAGGGTTGCCAAGTCGTCTCAAACAGGAGGCTTTCGCATAATAGATTTCGCCGAGCTCGCCCTCTTCAATGAATTTTTTCAAAATTTGGGCATTGTCGCTATAACGCCTTACAAACCCTACCTGCAGGAGCTTGCCACTACGATGCACCGCCTTCTCCACTTTGAGCGCTTCCTCGACGGTTTGGCAGAGCGGCTTTTCGCACAATACGTTTTTGCCCGCATCCAGGGCGGCAATGCTAATTTCGGCATGGGAATTGTTCCATGTACAAATGCTGATCGAGTGGATTTCAGGCAGCGCCAGCAGCTCTTTATAATCAGTGAACACTTTAGTCGCGTTATATTTTTTCGCCATTTCCTGCGCCCGGCCTTCGTTCAAGTCGCAGATGGCGTAGATTTCAACTTCTGGATTGCTGGCATACGCCTGCAAATGGCAATCGGATATAGAGCCCGCGCCGATGACGGCAACTTTTAATTTGGACATTTTCTTCCCTCCATGATCTGCTTATTAGCCTATTCATTTGCTTATGAGTTAGATGGTTACGCTTCTTGCCAGAAGCGGCGTACGTTGTCCATGGCTATTTTGGAAGCGGTTCTGCAATCCTCCATGCCTTCAAATTCAACGGAAATATACCCGTCATAGCCGGACTGCTTCAGCACGCGGAATACTTCGAACATATCGATATCTCCATGCCCCACAATCGCCCCCCGCAAATAATTGCCATGCGCGGTCTGAAACCAGCCTGCTCCCGGATTGCGGTAGGAGGGTCTAAGGTAAAAATCCTTGGCATGGACCATGGAGGCATAAGGAATGTTATTTTTCACAGCGCTGACAGCATCTTCGTCCACACAGAGGAAATTGCCGATGTCCAGTGTTGTTTTGAAATTATCCCGCGCTGTTTCATGCAGCAAACGCCGAATTCGCTCGCTGGATTGCACATAATAGCCGTGATTTTCCACACTCGTTGTAATACCGAAGCCTGCTGCATAATCAGCAATGGTGCGGCATGCCTCTACTAGAAGGGGCAGATCCGCTTCAAACTGGGCTACGCTTCCCTCATGTGCGGGACGGAAAGCGACGTCATGGCGCATTTTGGTGACGCCTAGCGCCCTCGCTACATCAACATGCTGCTTGACAGCTTGAATTTCGCTCTCTAGTGCTTCGGGGCCGTCATGCGCAACAAAATTGGCTCCGATAGCATAGTTGGAAATATCGATGCCCACTTCCTTGGCCGTCTGTACAATTTGCTCAACCAGCTCCGGATTGTCGATCAGGCTGTATCCAATAGGAACGATTTCTACATGTTCCCCGCCTTGCTCGGCGATAAAGCGAATCGCATCCGGTACGGTCATTTCTTTTTTGTCCAAAGCTTGCTGAAGACTGTATGTGCTGAGTCCTACCTTCATCTCTTCCCTCATCCTCTCCCGCATGTTTGTATCCTCACACCAACGTATACCCTTTTCCCGGTTATTACACAATTCGCAATAATCGTCTACTATTCTATTTTCCAGTCTAGCCGCCCAAATCCGGGGTATCTACAAACGTTACGCTCCGATTGGCCGTTCCATGCAGCTCGAATAGAACAATGACATTTTCACCCTGGCGTAAAAGCGGTGCTGGCACATACAGCGTTTGCTGCGGCCCTTTGTCCCAATATCTTCCCAGATTGAACCCGTTTACGAAGGCAACGCCCTTCGTCCAGCCTTCCAGCCGCAGGAATGTATCCTGCACATCGTCTACCTGAAGAGTCCCACGGTAAAAAGCAGGAGACGTCTGCGCAGCGGCAGTGCTGTTACTGGTTTTAGTGCTGGTACTAGCGTTGTCACTAGAGCTGAAATTAGTGCTAGCGAAGGCATCGGTGATCTCAGCCGCAAATTGCAAAGGCGATAAATCATCAAGCGGCAGACAATGGATCGTCCAGTCATATAAAAATTGAAAGCCAAAGCGGACGCCCTCCGTAATGCCCTTCGGGTCTCTGAGATACGGGCCATAATTGATCCGCCCCATATTTTCAACGAGAATCGCAATTTCGGCCCCTTCTGCTGGCACCTCGAACGACACCGTCTGCTCCTGATTGCCGCGCTCCAGCACACCTTCCAGCTTTCCATCCACAAATACTAGCGCACGATCGCGTACCTCCTGCACGACAAGCTCCTGTTTTTCCCTCGGCCCCGATATCGTTGTCTGGTATAAAATGAATCCATAATCCTGACCGAGCTTCTCCATCGGTTCGGGATTCGTTCGGCGAATCGGCGCAGACAGCCGATCTAACTGCGAGAGCAATTCTGCCTGCTCCGTCATTTCCACCTGACCGTATGCCCTTCTGCCAATAGGCTCTGGCAGCTTGAGCTCCCCAAGATTCATATAGCGGTCGATGACAGCTCGCACCGCATAAAATTTATCTGTCAGATCACCCGATTCGCTTAAGAGCGAGTCATAATCATAGCTCGTAATCGTCGGCTCATATTGATCCTTCTGCTGGCAGTTCGCACCATTATAGAAACCGAAGTTCGTTCCGCCATGGAACATGTAGAAGTTGACCGAAGCCTTCTCCTCCAGCATTTCCTCGAATACGCTCGCCACATCGCCTGCATCTCTAGTATGGTGCTGCTCTCCCCAATGATCGAACCAGCCAATCCAATATTCCATGCACATGACAGGCTGGTCTGCCTGATATTCACGCAACTTCAAAAAGGCCCCCTTCACGCCGGAGCCAAAATTCACAGTAGAAAGCTGTCCCGCCACCGATCCGCCTTGCAGCAAAGAGTCAGTAGGCCCATCAGAGGTGAACAGCAATACATTCATCCCGCGACGAACCATAGCTTGACGCAAATATTCCAAATAGCTGGCGTCGTTGCCATAGCTTCCGTATTCATTTTCAATTTGCAGCGCAATAATTGGCCCGCCGTTTGTACATAGGAGCGGCTGTAATTTGGGCAGCAGCACATCGTAATAAGCGTCCACCCGCTCCAGAAATTTCTCGTTATAGCAGCGAAGCTTAACCTCGCCATCCGCCAGCAGCCATGCAGGCAATCCGCCAAACTCCCATTCCGCGCAAATGAAGGGGCTTGCTCGCACAATTACGAGCAAACCCATCTCCCCTGCTGTCTGAATAAAACGCTCCAAATCCGCCATGCCATCAAAACGGAACTGTCCTGGCTTGGGCTCATGAAAATTCCACGGCACATAGGTTTCTACGGTATTGAAGCCGCAAGCTTTCAGCTTTTGCAGCCGGTCGGTCCAATATTCGGGGACGATTCTAAAATAATGCAGAGCTCCTGATAAAAGCTGTATCGGTTTTTCATCATAAAAAAACTGAGATTGCCTGCATTCAAAAATCGCCATTAAACAGCCTCCCCTTGATTGCTCAAATGAACACCCAGCCCAGACAAAGTAGGACACCATCTCGATCGTTGCACGGTGAGACGAATTTTCCTCGCGATTATCGGTTCGAAGCAGCAAATGCGCTTATAGCCAACAACCGTTCCTTCATATAAAAGCTTCCAGTCTTCCCCATCAAGGTATTCCACCTGAAAACGTTCAATTCGTTGTCCCGTCTTAATATGCTCCTTGAGCACGATTCGGTCAAAGCGCTGCTCTTCCTGCAAATCCAGCTCTATCCAAGCTTGCTCCGTCCCTTCGCGAGGACACCAGAACGTATCCGAATCATCGTTCAACAGCTGTGATGCCGCGTGATTGTCGTCCTTGGTTTCCGATGCTCGTATTTCCACCTGCTCTTGTGCTGCCAAATTATGCGCAAAGGTGCTGCGCAAAGCGTCGCCGAGCTGCTGTAAGCGCTGTATATCATGCTCATGAACAAGACCGCGCTTATCCGGTGGAAGATTCAGCAGGAAGGTCGCATTGCCGCCAACCGAGCCATTATAAATGCCTAGAAGCTCTTCCAGCGATTTCACCTGATCATCCTCAGCTTCATGGTAAAACCAGCCGGGTCGAATCGATGTATTCACTTCCGCTGGGTACCAGATTAATTCGTCGTACTGCTTGACGATCTCTCTGCTGCCTAGATCACTTTCCTGCGAATTGATTCGGGTTGCAAACTCGCGATCATCCGCTTGCTGCGATTGCTCTTGAATTTTTTCATTATCCTGCAAATGGGCCGGGACGACGCTCCATTCTGAAGCCCTTGTATGCCCTGCTTCATTGCCGCACCAGCGCACATCGGGGCCGCAGACAGAAATAACAGCATTGGGCTGCAGCTCGCGAATGACCGCATAGTAGCCGTCCCAATCATACACCTGCCTTTTGCCATTAGGCCCTTCCCCGCATGCACCGTCAAACCACACGCAAAAAATATCTCCATAATTCGTCAACAGCTCTCTGAGCTGATTTTTGAAAAATTCATTATAACGCTCCGAATCTCCATAGGAGGCTTCATGCCGGTCCCATGGCGACAAATAGACACCGAACTGGATTCCGCCCTTTCGGCATGCCTCGGCTACTTCCCGCACCAAATCGCCGGAACCCTTTTTCCAAGGGCTTGCCGCTACCGTATGATCCGTATACTTGCTAGGCCATAGGCAGAAACCATCGTGATGCTTGCAGGTTAAAATTAACCCCCGCATCCCAGCGGATTTGCAAGCCTCTACCCATTGATCAGCATTAAGCTCCGTCGGGTCAAAAATCGCCGGGTCCTCATTGCCGAGGCCCCATTCCTGATCCGTAAAGGTGTTTACCGTAAAATGAATAAACGCATAAAACTCCAGTGACTGCCATTTAAGCTGACGTTCTGACGGCGACACGCTTGCCGCCGATTCTACCCACTGCGCTTGGTTCATTGGGACCGCCTACCTTTCTCGACTCGATTCAGTTGAAATACCGCTTTATTGGTGCCTACTAGAAGGCCGCTGTCGTTTTTAAGCTCCCGCGACGCAAGCTGGTACATTAAGTCAATTGTAACGCGATTGCTATAATTTATCTGCTCCAAAATGGAAGCAATAATGAGCGCCCATTCCTCCTCAGAGCCGTCCAGCACCTTCAAAGCGAACGCCACTCTTTCCTTGCGAAGCGCGAACCCATAGATGCCTTTGGCACCGCCCTTCGCCACGATATTGCTATCCTTTAACAGATTGGAGCATATGAACCAAGGGGCCGAAACCATATTATGGTTTTCGTTCATCAGCCTTCCTACTTGCCCAGCTGCCTCTCGCGTTCGCTGATCTTCCAGCAAATCCGGGCAAGCAAGCTTTAGGAACATGGCCGCTATTTGCCGCAGGGGCAGCGCAAACACCGGAAAGCCGCAGCCATCCGTGCCCAGCTGGATTTCTTCCACTTTCGCCCCTGAGAATTCAGCGATTGTCTGTAAAATCTCTCTCTGCGCTGGGTGCTCCGGGTCCGCATATCCCTCTAGTGGATATCCCTTTGCTTGGCATAACGCGAGCACGCCTAAATGCTTGCCTGAGCAATTGTGATACAGACGACGCGGCGGCTGACTATGGAGCAGGAGCGTATCGCGTGCTTGCATACTTAAAGGATACGTTTCGGAGCAAATCAGACAACGTTCCTCTATTCCTATTTTGGAAAGCATCGCTTCCAGCGCTTCTACCTGATAAGGCTCAGCACGGTGCGAGGCTGTCATCAGTGTTTTTTCTGGTTCCGTCAAGCTGTAAGTATCAGGAACGCCATGTATAAAGGCTGGAATTGCCTGAAAAGGCTTGGCCGCAGAGCGCATATAGGACACCCATTCCGGGTCGCCCACACGATAAATGACCTTACCCTGATCATCGATTCCGCAAATGTGACCGTGATGAATATTTTCAAGCGTGCCGCCTCTATATTCCTCTACCAAATGTGGTGCCATAATCTGCATAACCGCATCACCTCTTGTTCTATGATTAGGGAATTAAAAGTTGTGAAGCTCTTTCGCTGCGTTTACAAGGTGCTGCTTTGCTTTTGCTACTAAATTCGAATCAACAGGTGAGTGAAAGCTGCCATCGCGGCGCACTCCTGAACCAAAATGCAATTCCGTAACGCCTGTATGCAGGACGAAAGGATGGATTTTATCTAAGATCAACCCTGCTCCGGCCATTACTGCAACGTTGCGTTCCCCACCTCGTTTGGATAGTTCCTTTAATTCGTTCATTGCCTCTAAGGCAGTGCTCTTGCCACCCGATGTGAGTACCCGTTCAATCTGGGAAAAAGCGCTTATGGCGTCTAACGTTTGGGTCAGGCTAGCACTCTCATCAATCGCCCGGTGAAAAGTAACGCCTAATTCTTGAGCTTCAGCCAAGCACTCCTGCAGCAGCGCTAGATCCGCTTCGCCCTTAGCTGTCAAAGCACCTATAACGATGCCGGATGCTCCTAGATCGCGAGCTATATGAATATCTCTTTTCATTGCCTTCCTGTCGTCCTCGTTGTAGCAGAACGATCGGCTATGCGGCCGAATCATAACGTACACTGGAATCGAAACACTGGAAACTACTTGCTCGATAATACCGAAGCTAGGCGTGAGCCCGCCTTCCGACATAGCGCAAACCAGCTCGATGCGATCCGCACCACCCGCTTCTGCCGCTTTCGCGTCTGCCTCATCCACTGCAATTACTTCTAATAAAGACTGCCTACTTGTCATAAAAACACCGCCTTTCTTTTTCACACTGGTCACTCACCCCAGTCACCTTGGTCAAGATCTATCCAAAGCCAGCTTCCAAAAAGCAATTCGATCCCTATCCACGTATAGGTTAAATTAGTGATAGCTGTTGAACGCAAAATACTTGTTATTTTTGTTATGTAAAATATAATAATCGTTATGTACCATCAGTCTAATAGGTTACGCTGTAAACGTCAATTAGAAGTCATTAATTGTTTGAGGACCCCGGTTTAAATTTGCGGGAGGCCCTACCCGCTCATTCCCCTTTTATATGAATGTGCAACTACAAATAGTGCGCACCCAAAAGGATGCGCACTGCATTTTTCATGTTGAATTAGGCTCAAAATCTAGAACTAGGGAAACAGCCTTCAAGAACAATCTTTATTTACTTTATTAAATTGGCAATCTCCTGCTCCGTTAAACCCGTAGCTTTGGATATCGTTGCAATGTCCAGATTCAGGCGCAACATATTTTCTGCCACTTCCCTAATGCCCGTCTTCATACCCTCTTGTAGGCCTGCCTCCTTACCCGCCTTCATACCTTCCTTCATACCTTCCTCCATGCCTGCCTTCATGCCCGCCTTCATGCCCGCCTGCATCGCGCTTTCCATCATGGATGCTTCATCATGCAAATACTTCTGTCTGGCCTCGTATAATCGTCTGGCTTCTGAATCCTGGCTCAAATATTGCAGCGTATCCATCGCCTTCTCCAAGCTCGGCTCATTCATTTTCAGCACCTCCCATTGTGATGTATGGGCCCCTTTCAAAAACAGCAGCCAATTAATCAACCCGCCCTCTGATGGAACGATTCGCTCACTCAGCTTAGGCAGTTCTAAGAAATGAACCTCAATATCGTCAATTAAGGCTATTCCTGTCTTATCTTCACGCAGATGAAACACATTATGGTATTGATCGTTCTTCAGGAACGAATAGTTTAAAATGTTGATCGTCACGCATTTCTTAAGCTCCGGATATTTATCGCCCTCACTGAGTTGACTCGCATACCGTTTGCTCCAATAAAACAGGGTTCGTTTCTCTATGTCGTACTTATTGAAAAGCTGCATCTCGATATCAATTAGTTTGCCTTCCGAGGTCTTGGCATAAACATCAAAAATGGACTGTTTATCGAGTGGATCGTCTTTATCCGTATACGGATTCATAAGAATAATTTCAGTCAGCGGAGTTTCTCCAGCTTCAATAAATATACTGTTCAGAAAAGCTAACAACACATCTTTATTGTTTTCACTTCCAAATATCCGTTTGAATACAAAATCCACACGCGGGTCCAACAAATCCATCGGCATCAGCTCCATTCGTTATTATTATATCATTTTTCCGTTTATTTGAACCTTGCAAAAAGGTGTAGAACAGCTCTTACACGCTGCCTCATCAAGTATGGCAGTTCCAAGTAGGCTGCGCACCTCTTGCCGCTACAATTGTTTGTTTGGCCTCAACCATCAAGCCCAAATATGGAATAAAACTTATTTGTTTAACAGTATAGTACTAGCATCATCGATATCGTACAGCTTGCCCTTATTACTATTCACAAGCTGAATAATTTGCTTATAGGCTGATCCGCTTTTTGGAGCTATTGCATCTAGGACAACCTTATTCGTTTTCAGCTCGGCAATTACCTGCTTAAGAGTGAAGCTGGATTTTGCTGACGTGGTGCCTTTATCGTGAACAGAGGCATCCGTTATAAAGATGATCCTTTTGGCATTCGTTCTGCCCGATAGCTTGTTCATTGCCATATAAATAGCATCGAGTCCCGACTCAGGCTCGTCCCCTCCTCCGGCAGCTTTTAATTGATCTAAATTAGTCTTTAACTCGTTTTTATTGTTGGTAAAAGAATAAAATTCTAGATTTTTGTTTTGATCAACATAATTAATATCCCGATAAGCAACAATTGCAAAATTGGAGCCGGCTGGAACAGAATCCACAAAACTTTTAACCGTTTCTTTTATATAATCGATGACCCCTCCCATACTGCCTGTAACGTCTATGACAAAAACAATATCCGTAGGAGCGGTAATGCCTTTCGATATTTTTGTTAAAATAGGCGAAGAACTAGTCGCGTCAGATTCCGCCTCCTTCTCACTTTCTACAGTTGTAGAGATAATCGGCTCACTCTGAAATACAACAACTGAATTAGCTGCCACGTTCCACTCTACCAATCCCCCTAGTGCCTCGCTAACGAATCGAACAGGAACCATTGTGGTTCCATTGATTAGTTGCGGTGCTGCGCTCAAAGTTATAGCCACACCGTTCACATAGGCAATGTTGGAGCCAATCGTTAATACGATGGTTTTTCCTTCTTTCGTTGCCGTAACGGTTTGAGTGGTGCTGTCCCATTCCACTTTTGCCCCCAGCGATTCAAAAATGGACCTGAACGGAACGAGTACATTCCCATTTGTATTCACTGGAGCTTGTGCATAAGCTTGCATATATCCTGAAATAAACACTTTAATATGTTTAGCTTCATTGTTAATCGGAACGAATATAGGTAGAGAAGCTGCCAATCCACCTGATTGATTAATGGTTTTCAAATAAACATAATATCCGCCTGAAGGCAGTCCAATCTTCCTCAGTGAATAGGTTGAAGTACTGCCGGCTTTAACTCTGATTCGCTTAACGACCTCACCACTTGCATTTTTGACCATTAAATAGGAAGTGTAGGCTGGTTGTTTAGCCTGAATGGTTATTTTAACCGTAAGCGTATAATTTTTGTTCAGCGTAATAGAGCCAGGGTAGCTTTCGCCCCCAAGCAGTTGAAATTCTGGTTCAGCCTCTGTACCTGTAGATCCAGTACCACCCGAGACAGGACTCTCCCCTGTTTCTCCAGATGGAGGATTCACCGTCGTTCCTCCAGAAGCAGGCTGCTCTGTTGTCCCGCCAGATATCGGCTCCTCTATTGTCCCACCAGAGGATGATTGGGTACCCGCGATTGAAGTTTCAGGGAAATAAAAGTATATTTCCTCATCAGCTCTAGGTGCCTGGCGTTTTGCTAATATGGTAATGGTATAATTCTCATGGTTAAAAGTGAACTCCGAGTTGGGAACCTTGTTTCCGTCTATTTTGAGAACGACTTTTTTACTCGAATTTATAATATATTTTGTAGTTAGTTTAAAAACCCTTGTTGAATCATCCCCATAGGAGAGAGCAATTCCTATATAAGACCCTCCCGAAATCCCTTCTTTCCATTCATAGGTCGGAATGATTGCGTATTTTATTGAAAGCTCTGATCCCGGATAAGGTGCTTTATTAAGGGTAATGGTGTAGCTCTCATAATCAACCGTATATTCCTCAGGTTCAATTTCTCTGGCATTGATAAACAGACGCAGCTTGGTATTACTGGCCGTAATTTTATTGGGAGTCTCGAATTTAAATACGCGGTTTTGTCCGTCTCCATCTTCCAGGATATTAACGAGGTAATCGTTTTGCCGATACTCAAACGGGGTATAGGCACTCGCCGTCCCTGTCCAAGACTCTAGTCCTCCGGCAAACATAATAAACACCATAAACAACAAAACCATTTTTTTAAAATTCATACTCTCTCACTCCGTTTTCGTAAGACATGGTGGGTTCATAATCTGCAGCTTATTCCTTTAAGTGTAATGATACTCACTTTACCATATATAACGGAGTTTTTATAGTAAAATATCCCTGAATTGTAGTAGTGATTTGGATTTTACCTAAGGGCTCTCCTAAATTACCATCAACATCCATTAAAACGCAAAAAAGAGCACCTGATACCGTGCTCTTTTAATAGCTTTATTTATTCAAGCGAAGAGCTGGCTGCGGTCGATAACCGCCGATTGCCCAAAAAGCTCCCAATGGCAGCAGCCGCCTGCTTATATCCACCAGCCTCGCGCAGCGTTTCGCCAATCACGCCAGCCTGCTCCCGGTAGGAGGCATTGCCGAGCACCTCTAATACAGCGTTCCTCAGCACCTCGGGCGTGAGGTTGTTCTTATCCACGATTACTCCCGCTCCCAGCTCCTTCACGCGGCTTGCTACACGAGGCTGATCAGAGGTTAATGGGAGCATAATCAATGGCACATTATAATACAAGGCTTCGCTTGTACTGTTCATGCCCGCATGTGTCAGAAAAGCATCTACACGCTGCAGCACTTCCAGCTGGGGAACATAGGGCCTTATGATGAAATTGTCAGGAATGAGATCTGCCACTGGCTCTAAATCGGTATCTTTCCCCGATGATAATATAAACTGTACAGGCAAATCATGAAAAGCGGTAAAGCAGAGCTTATAAAAATCAAGGTCTTTATTTAAAATCGTTCCCATCGAAATGTAAACCGTCTGTTTATAAGGAGCATGAAGCGGCTCATAGGCAAAGGCTGGCGCATCCTTGCGCGTTATAATAGATGGGCCGGTGAACACAAAGCTGTCATCCAGCGTGTCACCCATCGGTTGAAAATAACGGCTTGTATAGACAATCTTCAATTGTCCTGGATGTCCGGCAAGTTCATCCAAGGAAGGGGCAGCCACATTAAACTGGGCAGCTAGTTGCTGCGACAATTCCATGATGCCGTTATAAAGCTCCTTGACCTCATCATCGTCATCGTCCAGTTTATTGCCCGATCCAAGCAGCTCTACAAAAACAAAGGTAGTCGTCGAGCAAACCGTTGGTATACCCAGCTTTTCACCTAAAATTTGTCCTCCCCAGCCTATTAAGGAGTCAAAAATGATATAATCATAGGTTTCATTTTCAGTCAGCTTCAGAACATCCGGAATAAATCGCTGAATAATATGTTTTAAAATCATATATATAAATTGATAGGGATGCTTGATTTCAAAAGGCTTCATATCAGGGTTATTCATCAGGGTTGCCTCGTTGAACGAGTAAGCTCTAAATTGCACACCGATCTGTTCAATCTTCGTCCGGTATTTCTCCGTACAACAATAGACGACTTCATCGCCGTTCTCTACCAGCTCCTTGATCAATCCCAATGAGGGATTGATATGCCCTTCTGCAGGCATCATTACCACTAATACACGTGCCAAGTATTCCACCTCCAATAAAATTCCAATCAACTAATCGTGGGGACATTCTATCCTAATCTTTCAGACTCTACGGGATAAGCGACGTACTGAAGCTTTCGCTTCTATGGATATTTTATACATTAATACCATTTTTGTAAATAGTATGTCGTTTTTTGTTTTTACGAAAGGAACAGGCGCAACGAAAATATGCAGGCTATTTGCTTAAAATAATAAAAACTCTACAACCTCAAGGAGGCTGTAGAGTTTCTAATAGTGGAGACAGGAGCAATTAAGTCCATAATGTCTACCGTTATTTTACAATGACTGGCTGGTCACGGTACCCAAACATCCCTTTTGTAAAAGGTTACGCTGTAAGCTGCCGTGTCGCTGTAGCGTCCATCTTTGCTTATTACTTTAAAATATACATTATCGTAGTCGACAAGAACCGTATCCGTTCCTGACGTATTCGTAGAAGAAGCTACCAAATTCCCTGCACTGTCATAGGCGTATAAATCGTAATCATAGCCGGAAGGAGAACCTAACACGACAGATTTGCCATGCCCTCTGAATGTAAAGTAGTCCACATCTGTCGGGGATGATAAATAGGACCAAGCGCTTCCCCCCCAGTATGACGGGCCATAGGGAGTAGCCACCGTTTGCGTTGGAATTTTATACGCTGTGCTTAAAGTATCATTCGACTCGTAATTATCCGCCCAGGCGGCACCCGCAATCGATCCTGATAACAGCGTTAGCATAATAGCGGAATACAATGTTTTCTTCATTTCATTCTCCCTCCATTTCTTTTGATAGATTAGCACGCCAATAAGGCTTCAAGCTTTTTCCCCGTTCTTAGAAACGTCTGCTCAGAAAAAGCCCCAAACCACCCCCTATCAAAATATGGAATTAAATTGATTATAATGTAAACGGATACAAATTGTCCACTTTTTTCTCCCTCACTCAACCTCTATGAATTGACAAAGGATATTCGAGATGATAAGTTGGCGTAATACCCATTTTGATGGGTCATATTATAAGGGGTGTTTGCTATGTTTTTACCTGTGCACAAACGATTCCTCAATCAAGCAAAGGAAAAACTCAGTCAAGATCAACGAGTTCGCGGCCTTCTTGCCGGCGGCTCCATGATGACGAATACGATGGATGAGTATAGCGATCTAGACCTAATCATCGTTTACGACTCAGCCTACCAGGAGCAGATGATGAATCAACGGCTTCTCATCGCTGAAGGCTTGGGCAAGCTGCTGTCTGGATTTACAGGTGAACATGTCGGAGAGCCTCGCGTGGTGATTTGCTTATACGGGCCAGAAGCGCTGCATGTCGATCTTAAATTCGTCACATTGGAAGAGCTTGAAATTCGAATCGAAAACCCTCTTATTTTATGGGAAAAGGATCAGGAAATCAGTCACATTTTTGAAAAAACCGCTCCCTCTCATCCGTACCCGGATGCCCAATGGATAGAGGACCGTTTCTGGGTGTGGGTTCATTACGGCGCAGCGAAGCTAGGAAGAGGAGAATGGTTTGAATTAATCGACCATCTAACCTTTATTCGCAGCGCTGTCTTAGGTCCGTTGGTATTAATGAAAAACGGGCAGCTTCCTAGAGGCGTTAGAAAATTGGAACAGTATGGCATCAATGAAATAGACAACTAAAAAAGACGATTCCTTCGCACCATTTCGAAAGCTGCTACCATGCATTAAAAAGCACAATCGATTTATATAAACGCTTGCGTCAACAATCGGATACACTCGTTTTAAAAGAAGAAGCCGAGCAAGCTTCTATAGCTTACCTTGAAAAGATATATGCTTCTTCGGAGCATTAGAAAGCAAAAAGAGCACCTGATACGGTGCTCTGCTCTTTTTCATGATGATGGGTTATAACTTCTTTGCGAATTGATTAAGCTGCTCCGACATGCGATGAACCTCTTCAATAAAGGTCAAAACCTGCCGGGAAGATATAGCCTGCTGATCCACGATGGATGTCATACTTTCAATAGATAAACGCATGCCGTTTATTGCCTCTTCGAATGTTTTCAGAGTATGCTGAATCGCGTTTGTTGAGGCAACCGTCTCATTGGACAATTTCCGTATCTCGCCCGCTACAATGCCGAATCCTTTTCCTCGATCCCCTGCATGTGCTGCTTCAATCGCCGCATTAATGCCTAATAAGTTCGTCTGGTCCGCTACTTTTCTGACAATTGCTACAACTTTACCCGCTTCATCTACCTGCTCTACCGTCTGATGGGAGAGGGAAAGAAGCTGCTGGGCAGACTCAGCCAGTGTAAGCGAGCTATCTGCAACTTGCGAGAGCTGATTGTTAGCTTGCGATAATGAAAATGAAATTTGGTCCGCAATGGCTATTAATTCGCTCTGTTTTCGAAGCTGAATTGCTATTCCTCCGATTACATTGCCTTTGGAATCATGAAGCGGTGTTGCCGTCCCAATAAATTCAAAACCATAAAAGGTGGCAGGAACTTCTGCCCTTAGCGCTACATTATTCCGAATCGCATGCATTAGCGGTTCCTCGTGATGCAACGATTGGCCAACACGTATGTGCAAATCAATATTTTCGCCAGCCCAATAAGCAATAAATTTTTCTGTATCACAAATAGCAATCGATAATTCCGCAGGAACTGCCGCTTTAAAGATAGGAACCATGGTAATCAAAGCTTCAAGAGATTCTATGCTGTTCATTTTGGTGTTTCCCCTATCTATGTCTGTATATAGAAGCTTTAGCATTTTAAATATATCGCAGAAAACAAAAATGTGCTATTTATTCATGGTCTGATTGATGAACTGGATGCTTGTATAAGACAGAGTGATGAGGAGGCACTCTAATGTTGTTGATATTTACATAGAAAAACAATGCATCAATATTTTTAACAGCAAGTAAAAGTCACACTAATTCTTTATGCCATTCTGTATCGATATAGCCTCTACTAGTGTAAAAATCGGCCAACATTCTCCTCTGCTTTAACTCAAGCTCGGGATATGGTACTGCTAAATATGAAATTTTTTCAAAATATTCACTAAAGTAAGGTCCTTCTTTGAACTTCCTTGTAGCCCCAAAAGTATTATCATTTGCCGCCCATATGACCTGTTTTATGTTCGACAATAAAATAGTACATGTGCACATTGGGCAGGGTTCACAAGTAGAGTAAATCGTAAAATTGTTATCAACAAACCGTTTAGTACTCGTGTCTATTAATAGATTTGAGGCAGCTCGTATTAAATTAACTTCAGCATGGCCAGTTGTATCACAGTGCGAGAACACTCTATTTCGCTCTCTTGCAATAATTAACCCAGTACTATTGTCGACTAAAATGGCACCTATTGGGAATGTGCCCTCTTGTTTAGCAAGCTCCGCCTCTTCAAATGCAGCTAATAAATAATTATATATATCCACAGCTCATCACCTACCCTTATATTAATTTGATATATTATATCAAACTTATTTCTCCTCTAGCTTAAAGTTTACGACTATAGCTATAAGGATAGTTAAATACCACTCTGTCCAAAGCAAGATTTTTGCAGTCAGCGATATCTCATTTTCTGAATTTAGGGCAAGCCTAATTCATTTACTACCTTTGATATAATATCCTTTTCTTTTAATCTAGTTAGTTCAAGTTCATCTATAATTTTTGTAATAATCCTTTTTTCTCCTGAGAGCTTATATTTAAGTTGCATGTTTCGAAGAATTAGAAATTTATTCTCGATTTCGCTATATGCATTAGAATAACTCATGGAGGATAAGTAACCTTTCTGATAAAAATACTCAAATCGATTCTTCATACTTACTTTATGCTCCCATAACAGATGAAGCTGCCTAGAATCCCAGTACACCTCGCCTTGCGCCAGCCGATTAAAATAATCAATTAATAACATATACACATCAAGTCCATAGACCTGTTCATTTCTTACTTCTTTCTCCTTTAACTTTGGAATATAAAAATCAATAAACTGCAAGTTTAATCTTTGCAGAGAGTTTTTACTATTTACATAGTCATCCAATAAATCTCTTATATCATCTATATTCATTTTATAGCTATTAAGATTTGTGGTTGGTAGCAACGTGACCACCGTTTCATCGACATCAGTATTTAAGAAAGCATCCCGAAGATCATCATAATTCACTTTATTTTTGGTAAAAATCATATCTTGATTATAGCCTATTGATTGATACGTTTGTGTAGCTTCATCATACCCACATAACATAATTTCATGATAAAGCGATTCTTGTTGGTAAGTCTTCTTACCTGGTATGTAGAATTCATCAATACAAGTATAAATATAATATCCGCTCTCAATACATTGTGTAAAAAAACTTGTTATGTCGGGGTACAGCTTAAGAAGCATCTTTTTAGTTAGACATTCATGCTTTACAGAATCCCAAATAGTTCCGCAAAACCCCATTAAATAATTACTATCACAATTAATCTGAATAAAATTACTATTAATCCATTCTTTATAATTCCCGCAATTAGATAGAGCAATCAAATTGTATGCATAATACAAGTATCCTCTAAACTCAGGTTCATTAAGCGGTAATGTTTTTTGTTTATGAAGACCCATGAAAAACACCTCCATTTAACCTTTCGTCTACACATTTTATTAAATGATAGAGCACTTCTGATTCTTGCGCTTTGATCTCAACTATTAATTTCTGTGCTTTTTCAATTTGCGCCTCTGAAATAGAGTGATGAAATATATTGTTCAATGCAGCTGTCATTTCCAAAATTTCTTTGTATTTTTCAAAATGCTCTAAAGATAAACTCAACAATGAAGTCATTAACTCAATACGTGCTAATAACATATATTTGTGCTCCATTAAAGTTCTTACCATATGCTGGTTTTGCTTATTATTTGAAACAAATAACCTTGCACTTACTTGATTATAAACATCAAGCCCAAAACTTCCTTCTTGTGAATTTCCAAAATTAATTCCCCTTACCCGTATTGAAGAATTATAAGAATACAAATAATCATGTAGTAAATCCCGTATTAAAGAAATATCAATATCCCTTTCGTTTTTATCATACTGGAATGCATAGAGTATATGCATAGGTTCCATCATTTCTTCATAACCAACTTCAACGATTTCGAGTGTATGGTTGTTTATTAATAGCTTAAAGGTTTTCTCATCATTGTTATAACCAAAGAAAATAGCTGGCGTAAATTTATTCCATAACGTATATATATATTGATTTTCATCAATGGAAGCAATTATTAAAGCAACAGGGTTATTAAATCTTATATCACTCAGTAAGTTTTTCAAGTACATTGTTGGCCTGATGTGAGGGCATCTTATTAAAACCTCGTAGCTCCAACCTGGCACATAAAAATCAATGTGACACTCCTCATTTTCTTCATATGCAAACAGCTGGATAAAATTATTATAAAACCAGTTTTTATAGGAAGGGTCTGTTGTTAAAATAGAAAGCGCGAGTGCATGATTGTCATTTGTATACGTTGGTATATTGGTATTGACAGGAAGTGTTTTAATCATCTCTTAAACTCCCAACCGTTTATTAGTATTATGTGCCGGTGCCAGAATATCTATTAATTCCCCTTTTCCAAAGATAGATAGAAATCAATAGCCAGACCACAGCTAGAAGAGGCGTTAGCAGACCATAATTTCCATTTTCTTTATCCAGAAGAAATAACGATGGAAAATAACTTGTGAAAGATAAAGGAATAGCCATAAACAGAAATTTCACAGCTTTTGGGTAAATATCCATAGGATATCTGGTAGATAGCCAAAATATTCCTACTATTCCGTTTATGGCAGGGATATTTCCAAGCCAGAAAGAGATACTGACTACGGAGGCATATATAGCAAAATTTAATAGATTAGCAGAGATAACAAGTATAATAAGCCACAGCCACTCATTAAAGCCCCACAAAAAATTGCCCTCATTATAAGCATAAATAAAGATAACAACACCAATAATTAATCGGCTAATGGCTGAATAATTAAATTTTATTGTGGAGATATAAAATAACGGACTTGTCGGTTTAAGCATGATAACATCCAAATCACCACGTCTTACAATATCAGGCAAACGCTCTACATTTTGAATGAACATTTCATATAGTGAAAACCCCAACAGCCACATTGAATATAAGAACAGCATTTCTGCGTGATTCCAAGAATTTAATTCATTGATATTACTGAAGATAATGTCTATAAAAAACAAATTCAAAAAAGTTTCGAGCATACTGGCAAGAAGCTCTAATAAGAAATCGGCCCTGTATTGAGCGGCTCGAGATATATTTAATCTGAAAATATAATAATAGATCTTTACATACTGAATCATTATCAGCCACCCTGTACAACAATATAGTTTTTCGCCTTATTCCAGCATAAAGAACATAATATCATGAGCAGCAGAAGCCAAATTAACATATCCGCTAATAGACTGCCCCGTGTAGAAAATCCACAGTATTGCAAAAAACCACTTAATAAGGATGCGGTTTCTTCGTTCGTTGTTTTATTATTGATAATACTGAGAGGAACATAATATAAAGACCTGAGCGGCAAATTCATGACAATTCCCTTTAAAAATTTCGGATACATATCTAGAGGTACCCAGGCACCTGACAGAGCTAACACCATAAAATTTCTAAATCGCCAGACCCCAGTCGAATTAATCGTAAATACAACCAATAAACCAATTAAAAATTGAATACAAAAAAAAGTAACCCATGCTATTGCTACACTAATAAAAAAATAGAACCAAGTTGATAGTCCGATATTTAGATTAATGTTAAAAATGTAGATCATTAGTAAAGATAATGGCACGATTGAAATGAATAGACGATATGAAGTTTCTCCAAGTCGATCAAAAAATACATAGTTCGGAAACGAAATTGGTTTTAACAAGAAGTGGCTAATTGAGCCGTCTTGAAATTTGGATGAAATAAAATCCTCCACAAAGAAAAAATAGACAGTGGCAAGTAATTGCCCAATCAGTACGTAACGAATCATTTCATCAAATGAATATCCACCTACCATTTCCTTTTGTTGATACACAGCGACCCATAAATAATAAAGCATTGTCGTTTGTATAATAGTAAAAAAAACCTCTATAAGCATGTTTATTTTATAAGCTGATAGATTACGGAATGCCGTAATTGAAATAAATAAATACTTCATTAATCTATTTCTTCCTTTCATATGCTTGAATGCTAAAAGAAAGTTTACTGGTTAAAAGCTGCTTGATATTGTACCGGAATATTTAAAGTATTATTCAGTTCTTCGGCAGCACTCATTGCCCAGTACGGATTTTTCAGCATACCACGGCCGACTGCTATAAGATCAGCCTCTTTATTCTTGATAACTGCTTGTGCTAACGCTGGTGTGTCCAAACCTCCCACCGCTATAACGGGTATGCTCAATTTATCCTTCAATGTTCTAGCAAAAGGTACCTGATAGGCAGGATACCGATTTGGCAAAGCCCCTTCTCCACCTGAACTGACATGGAAAATATCAACGCCTGCATTTCTGTATTTTTTACATATACCTATTAACTCGTTTAAGTCATATCCTCCATCGGCATATTCCACTGCAGATACTCGCATGATAAGAGGCATAATGCTGGGCAACTCTGATTTCACTGCTTCAATAACCTGTACGCCAAACCGTTCTGGATGCACTCCATATTCGTCATTTCTTTTGTTGGTGAGAGGGGACATAAATTGATGAATTAAATATCCATGGGCACCATGAATTTCGATAGTATCTACCCCTGCCTGAATTGCACGCCTGACCGCAGTGGCATACAATTCAATAAGTCGATGTATCTCCTCTTTTGATAATTCTGCAGGCTTCTTAAAATTCGGACCATCAAACTTAATTGCTGACGGAGCTACTGGAATCAAAGCATCTTCAGCCTTTCGACCTGCATGGGCTATTTGAATTCCTACTTTCGCTCCATTTTGTTGCAATGTCTCTACTATTCTTGCATAACTAGCAATATGAAAATCGGACCATAAACCCAAATCATAATTTGTAGTGCGTCCATCAGGCTCAACTGCCGTCATCTCCATAATTATTAACCCAGCCCCGCCGATTGCCCTGCTTACATAATGGTGATAGTGCCAGTCATTAGGTATCCCATCTTTGGTAGCCACTGAATATTGACACATTGGGGGCATTACAATACGATTTTTTAGTGTAAGTCCCCTTAATGTGAAGGGGGATAACAAGCCCAATTCCTCTTTCATAAAAACCTCCTGTTAAATATAGTAAGCATTCCCCTGAATAGCAACTGGTGGAGATTGATAGGTACGAATAGCTGCTGCAGGCAGGTTCGAAACGATTTTCATCATATCTGTTTTCATTTTATGATTACTCGCTCCATACGATAACTGAACATGATTTTTTTCCCCTTCCCAAAAATAACAGTGAAAAGGATGATTAAAACTCCAATTACTTGCAATTAGATTACCATTTAAATGCCCATAATAATGAAAAGACGAAATAAAACCGAATTTCTCAACCGAATTATCGAGATCAACTGTTAAATTGAAAATTTCTTCCGGAGATTCGTCATAACATGAGAAACGGAATATACGATTTTCAGAATCGCTATTTAACGAATGAATAGATGATTCAAATGAGGCTTTAAACTTTGGTTCACCAAACAACATTTGGCCCGCAGCGATGGCATTATCATTATCGCAAGGAACTTGAATTCTATAATAACCAATGGAGTTGCTGTTCTCTCCGAATAATATAAATTGTTCAAAGCTCAATTTATAAACGCAATCCACTGCTTTCTCGGGAATACATACAATGCTCATCTCGATTTCTTTTGTTGAAAAGGATCCATCTGAAAATTGTGAGGTGTAATTTTGATAGTTCACAGTTACACACGCCTTATCACCAAATAATACCGGTTTAAGACCCGTGTTTTTAAGATAGGAATGTACAACAGATTCCTCGACTAGAAAAATGACTTCGAACATACTTAAAGATGAGTAATAAAATGGTAATAGGTATGGTGCTGGTACTAATGGAAGATTACTATTGCCTAAATTGCTCATTTGATTATTTTTGCTCATATGCTCATCTCCTTATTACTTTAAATATTCAAAAGACGGCCCCACAGGTAGTGGATGAAGGCCTGTAAATGAATTCTTCATTAACAAAATCGCTTTTTCCCTAATATTAAACATAATCAGTATAGCCTCTCTTAATAGCGACGGATTACCATTTACTACTGAGTCTAGCTGTTTTAAAAGAGCTGTATATAAATGGTTAAATTCTTCTGATGCCTTGGCCAAATCCTGGTGCTCAGCAAAATCAGCACTTTGAGGATTAAGTGCAGCAGAGTAGACCTGATCCCATCTCACTTTAAATGTTTTGCCCGTGGGCTCTCCATGAATCGTGTCCTTAGCTTTATAACGGCGGCCATATTTAATTTCTTTAAATCTGCAATAATGAGAAACATCACCCTGTTCGTCTGAGATTAAATTGCTATTTCCATGGCTTTGCTCTACCACAATATCCAGTGCATAAAGAGCACTTTGTAAATCAAGAACTTTAACTACTTCCCCCCCACTGTTGTAATAATGCTCGTTAGTCAATTGTCGAGTTGGACATCCAATGAAAAATCCACTCTCACCTAACTCACTTGTAAGGAACAGTAAAGCTTCTCTTATTACTTCGTACAAATCTCCTATAGAATGATATAGACCCGACTCTTGAGCTGAATGTTGTGTACTTTCCCTCTTTACATAAGGCTGCTCAATCATAATAAAATTTTCAACCGCCTCCGGTGAAAATTTTCTAAGATCCAGTCTTATTTTTTTGTTGTTATTAAGGATAGGCAATTCAAAAGGATAACGAGGAATAAACCCTTCATGCCCAATTTGTGGTTGTCCGCCGATAGCATTCAATATATTTGCGACCTGGATCATATGTAACATTTCTTCAACAACGACTGTACGTATTGTTTCAAATGCTTCTTCATTGGAGCCAGGCATGATTGAATACATTGCATATAAATAGGGTGGAATGGTTGCATGCTCTAGCTCAAGGGCAATCTGTAATAAACATTTCAACTCTTCGACTGAATTTATTCTATTTGGTAATTTCTCTGTTTTTTGTTTCATTGAATACCCCTCCCTTTAGGAATCAATATATTTTAGTTTTTTTATAATATTATCTGCAGCCATGAAAGTTAAAGCAGCCATCGTTAATGTTGGATTTGCAGTGCCAATAGAGGGCATATTTCCGCATCCTACCATATACAAGTTATCGTGCCCCCAAACCCTTTGCTCTGGGTTAACAACTGAATTACGACAGGATGTCCCCATAATATGTCCACCCGCAAAATGGCCTGCACCATAATAAACATATCCTTTTTCTTTATACTTGACGTATCCTGGTTCATGAGGTGAGTACCTTGTATGGTCTTGAATATTAAGCTCGCTATAAATATGCTTCGATGTTCTTGCTGCTTCTTCCATACCTGCTTTTAGATAATCACTAATTTGATAATGAATAACAGGGTACGGGTTTCCAATTGCATCTTTTTTTACAGGATCTATCGTAATATAGTTCTCTTCCTCAGCTGGTTGTTCCAACATAAAACCCAGCAATACTTGTCTTTGAGCAATGTTATGAGCATTTCCTCTTAGCACTTTTCCGAAAAGATTATTAGAATAGACCAAATCATATATTAAACGAAGTGGATCACCCTTTACCCAATTCCAACCCCAATTTGCGATTTCAATTCGGAAAGCACTTCGTCTTTTCCTAAACGGGCCCCAGCGTAAAGTCTCAATACCTGAAGTAGAACTAGGGCCCCTGAACGTTCCTAGATTGTCATTAGCTAAGCCCCAAGTAAGCATAAAAGGGTGATCCATTAAATACTTACCTATTTTTTCACCACCCAGCCCGGAATTAATCATTATTTTCACATTTTCTACCACATGAGCTGCTAAAACAAAAATTTTACCCCTAGCTTTACAAACACGATATGCTGGTGATTCCGGGCTGACATATGCTTTGTATTCGATCTCCCTTACTTTTCCATCACTCTCAACGTTGATCTTAGTTGCCACTGCCTGCGTAATTACATCGACTTTGCCAATTTTTATTGCATCGTTTATCGTTTTTAAAGCGTTATATTTGGCAAAAGAAGGGCAAATAGGTATGCAGCTGGCATAACCTTGACATCTATGTCCTTGATTATGATTTGTTATAGAACCTTTAGTTTTAAAGCCTTCCTTTGAAGCATAATTCATATTAGGTATGCTGTTTCGACCTTGAGGCGTGCTAGTGACACGAATGGGGTATGGTTTGTCCTCGAATGCTATAGTTGTATCTTTTAATCCATTTTTAAAATATTTATCCAAATAGCTTTGCGGTATGCGATGCATAGGATATACATAGCCATGATCAAATAACTCATCCGTTATCCCTGTTAATAATGCTAATTCCTTTTGATCCTCTACCTCAGCGGAGACACCTATTTCTTTTTCAGCCATATTGTAATATGGCTTTAACTCCTCGTACTCTATTGGCCAATCCAGGCCAACACCATAATTTTTTTTTAATTTAAAATCTTCGGGGTACATTCTCAAGCTCGTTCCCAGCCAATGCAAGGTGGTACCACCTAAAGTACGAGTGTAGTCACTTCTGAATGGAGAAGGCCCCTTCTGAATAAAATAACCTCTTCCTGATTCATCTCCAACATCAAGTACATCTGGTTGAGGCGAATTAGGATTATTAGGATAAGCGGAGTTAGGCACCTTAATATTACTTCTGTAAAATTGATCAAGGCTCTTATCATATTGTTTAAAATTTGTGCTTGTTCCAGATTCCAAGATTAAAACGCTCGATCCATTTTTAGCCAATTGTTTAGCTATTATTGCACCCGAAATGCCACCGCCAACAACAACTACATCATAGACACGATCATTTAAATCTGTGTATTCGAATAACCCCATTAGAATCTCCCCCTTAAGCTTCCTCAGGTAAACGGGCCCAGGCTCCAAATCCTAATGGTTTTCCACCCATTGCTCGGCTACCAATCGCCTTCCACATTAGACCTTCCCTATATGATTCTGCTGATAAAATAAATGAGGAGTCCTGATTCTTATACCAACTTCCGGTATACCACAACATAATTATTTTTTTAGCGAGTATTTCATATTGTTCATGCTTTAAAATTGTTTTCTCCAAACGTTTATAGTTTTCAGGGAAATCTTGCGGTTTCTGGATTATACGCCAATTATCCAGTAGATCAGAAAAGTTCGAAGCATTTTCCAAGATATAATCAAAGTAAATTTTATGCATACCGCTTCCCTGAAGATCATACTGTTCAAAACCGGTGAGACATTCCGATAATGATAAAAAGTCATGAAGATAGTCTAAATCGTTCACTTTCTTTTCTCCTATACTGAGTTAATCTATTTTTGCTCAAAATTGCATTGATTTAGCGGAATAGATTTGTTTGATGACATCTTCTATCTTAGGCTCTTCGACGACAACATCTTTTATTAATAGCTCCTGTGCTACTTGCGTAATAATCAATGATGCATTCGATTTCTCATGGTCATACGTAACTATTAATTTATTATCTATTCTCTCTATTTCAGTGAATGGCAATGTAAGCCCTGTCGAATCGGATGCTTCATCTAATTCAATTATTAATGTTCTATTTTTGGTATACTTACTTTTGAGATAACCCATGGTTCCATCGTAAATTAATTTACCTTGTTCAATAATCATTAGTCGATTACATGTCTTCTCAATGTCCAAAAAATCATGTGTGGTTAAAATAATTGTGACTCCATACTCTCTGTTTACAGATAATATCAAGTCACGAATTGCTTGCTTTGCAAATATATCCAATCCAATTGTTGGTTCATCCAAAAACAATATTTTTGGCGAGTGAATAAGTGATGCCACTAGATCCGAACGAACTCTCTGTCCTAAACTCAGCTTTCTTACAGGTGTGTTAATAAACTGTTTCAGATCAAATATTTCATAAAAATTACTTAAGCGTGCTTTAAAATCCTGGTCAGATATTCCATACAGCTTCTGGTTCAATTTCAACGAATCAATGAGAGGAAGATCCCACCAAAGTTGTGTCCGATGACCAAACACCGCTCCTATTTGGTTCACAATCTTTTTCCGGTTCTGTGTAGGGTTTAAACCATTTATTGTTACTGACCCCGATGAGGGATTTAAGATGCCACATAACATTTTAATAGAAGTGGATTTGCCGGCCCCATTTGGACCTATAAAACCAACGATTTCACCTGGAGCAATCTCAAAGCTAACATTATTAACTGCATTTTTATTTTTAAATTTAGGAAAGAAGAAGTCTGCTGATTTTCCAAGTAAACCCGATCTCGGCAACGGAATTTTATAAGTTTTCGAAACATTTTCAAACCTTATCACATAATCACCCCTTATAAATGACTCTTTTGATAGGGGATGCTATCCGCCTTTTTTGTCTCAGCAAGCAAGATCAATTGTTTTTTAATCCAATGAAACCATTCCAAATCTGATTTTGTTTTTGGAAACTCCATACTGTTATTTCTATATTCCGTTAATTCTCCACTTAATTTTGCACGCAACAAATAAAACCAGGAAGGCTCATAAAGAATGGAAAGCTTGTCTGCCCAGCATAATTTACTTGGATATTTGTCTTTCTTTCTGGCGTAATGTCTACTATGAAATAAAACCAGGTTATAATATTCATTACCAAAGAGAAAACCTGCAATTTTGGCTCCACACTCCGGGTGAATTACCCCTCCTTCTCCATCCATATCTTTTTTATTCCAATATCCCCAGTCATGAATAACTATACATACACTCTCTTTCCAGGTTGGCCTGCCATATAGATGACACCAAGCACGGTATACGGTATATGGATGCCATAAAAACTGATGAACTCCAAACAATAGGCTTTTTGTTCCAACAGGGAAAAGTTTTTGTATTAATCCATTCATAAATGTCCTTTCGCTACCGATTCTTTTTCATTCTTGCAGGTTAGTTATTGATTTTAAGAAACAGAGGCTCTGGTTTACTATTTGAAAATGATGAGCTATTTCCGTAATTAGCTATTGAATCTAATTCTTGAATAGATATTTCTCCTCGCATTAATTCCATCAAAGAGGATACCTCTGGAGTTTTATGCTTTTGACAAAAATAGTTAAAGCTTCTATCCATCGCCTCAAATAACGAACCTTGCTCCCTGGAGTGGGCTAAATGATAATTGATTGCTTTCTTGTTATTTTTAAAAATGACGCCTTGTTTATGTAACCGATAACCTAATTCAAAATGTTCAAAACCCCAGTCAGTAAACTCCTCATCAAACCAGTTGACTTGGTCTAATAACTCTTTAGTTAAAGACATATTACCGCTTAAAGTCGCAATCCAAGGAATTTGACAATCTGTAAAGCCATTTTCATTAAAGATCCCGTAAATCACTTTATGCACTGGAATTATTTTTGCACTTCTCGAATCATTCCTAACCACTTCCATAATCTGATTATTCTTTTCACCAATATTTGTGAAGTATATTTCCTTTGCCGTTCCAATGCACAGTTGCTTTTTATTCTGCTGATGAAAAGTGAAATGCTCCATTAAAAAATTAGGGCCAGGGATTCTGTCTGCATCATTAAAAACTACAATATCTCCTTTAATGGATGGCCTTGCGGCATTTCTGGCCTGTGATCTTCCCCTGTTTTTTTGATAGATGTATATTATATTCAATAATGGTCTATATTCATTTACAACTGTATCTGCTTTTGGGTTTGAACCGTCGTCAACTACATAAATCTCGTATTCTACTGGAAAATTCGATTGCTCGGAAAATCCTTTCAATGTAAGTCGCAATGATTCATTTGCATTATACACAGGTATAATTATACTAATCATATTTTATCCTCCTTTAAAGGATCTTTATTTTATAAACTTATATTTGCTGGCACATGAGATCAGATCAGCCAGCTTTTCTTCGTTTGTTATTATTAATTCCAACTGACTTTCATGCCATTTTAGATTAAAAACTCCAGTTAATTTACTTTTAATAAGTTTATTACGAAAATTAATCCACAATAAGTTGATCTCGTTAACTTTATCTATCATCGGATCAAATATTTTTGATTCTAATTTAAGCTTTTGATAAAACAAAAACTCCAGAAATGACTCTCGGACATTTATAACCTCATGCATCATGCTAGAAATATCCTCTAAGTTTATAAGCTCTAGTTCTTTTAAGTCTGAATGAAATTGTCGCATTCCCTGTATTCCTGTTCGTTTTTCTCCTATAATCTGACAGTTACATTTAAGAAATTGTTCTTTCAATGAAGGAAATTGTTCGACCATTGGCATGGATAATTCAAAACTATTTACTTTAATGTCCGAATCTAAAATTTTCTCTGTTATACAAGCATCTATTATTTTTTTTATCGGAACCCAGCCAGAATAATAAACAGGCAGCCATGCTACTACATAAACCTCATCTGATATAGAGTTATACGCAGTAATCGAAAAATAATTAGGCCTGTCACTCCTTCTATACTCTGGAATCCACGGTATTTCTCTAGTATCACCGCATGCAAACAAATACTGACCATCGCCAACGACATGCTTTATTAATTCCTCTGAAATCAATTGTTTGTCATAATCTTTTTTTTTAATATGATATATTTCTAATAGATTAATCCAAAATGGTGTTCCTAAAGTGTTAGATGTGGTAGAAATACTAAATTTTCTATTGTAAACAAATCCCCAACTATCAGACACAAGCCATTGGTAAGGAAGATCCTTTGATTCAATAAATGCCGAAATTGCAAATTCAACACAACTGAAAAACGTTTTTCTGGGCTGCAGAATAGTAATATTGTTTAGCAAGTGAAAACCTCCCAGGCCCTAATAGTCATATCATTTTTTCTATAATTTTTTCCGTTGGCATATTCGGTACCCAACCGATCATACTACGTAGTTTATTATTAGAAGGGATACGAATCCTTATGTCTTCAAAGCCACTCTTATACTCAGTATGATTAAACTGTATGGATGATTTGGACGCTGTCATACGGATTATTAACTCCGCTAACTCTCTTATTGATATTGGATTGCTCCCGGCAATGTTTACGATTTCTCCCACAGCCTGTTCCTGAGACATTAAATCTATTACCGCATCCGTCGCTTCATCAATATCCGTAAAAGTTCTAATTTGGTGACCATCACCATGTATCAGTAGAGGTTCTCCTTTTCTTGCCCAATTCAAAAAACGAGGAACGACCATCCCATAATCACCAATTTGTCCAGGCCCAATTATATTACAAAATCTCCCTATAACAACCTGTAAATTATCTTTTTCAGCCATAGATAAGGCTGTCATCTCATTAATAATTTTGGAGGCAGCATAGCTCCATCTCAGCTTAAGTGGTGATCCTATATGACAATCATCATTTTCTTCAAATGGAATTTTCGTTAATTTTCCATACACTTCAGAAGTTGATGCTAAAAATATCTTTTTTTTATAAACTCGACAAAGATTTAATATCCGTTCTGTTGTATTTACATTAAAATGAATCAGTTCATGAGGGTTACTCAAAATTTTCTTAATTCCTACGTAAGCTGCCAAGTGATATACGATATCAACTACCGGTATGATTTCTTCGAGACTTTTTGAATGAAGCAAATCCTCTTCTATTAGGTGCAAGACACCATTTTTTATACAGTGAACATTCTGTTTATTGCCAGTAGAATAATTGTCTAAAACATAAACCTCATGACCAAGTTTTAAATATTTTCGGGCTAGAGCCCCTCCTATAAAACCAGCCCCTCCAGTAATTAAAATTTTCATTTAATTTATCCTCTCTTCAGAACCATTATTTATATTATCTTTAGTCAATGTTTCGAATATATCAGCAGCCTTTTTAAAGCCACCTCGCTTTAAAGAAATACTTACTTTTTGTGCGGCTTCCTTCATGACTTTATTTTCTAAAAGTAGGGCTATGCTATCATTAAGCTCTTTATCACTAATTTTATCCATATTCCTCACAATTCCACTCCCAGAGGCTTTAACCCTAGCTGCCCATAATGGTGTATCGTTAATATGAGGAAATACCAGCAATGGCTTACCATAGTAAAGAGATTCTAAAGTTGTACTCATCCCCCCATGACAAATAACTGCATCAACAAGCTTAATTACTTCAATTTGCGGAAGGTACTCCTCGACAATAAAGTGCTTAGGTATTTGTATGGAATTGAGCAACTTACTTTTACCAATGCTCATGATAATCATTATGGGGGTGCTTCCAAATAATTTTATTAACTTAGCGAAAAAATCCACATTTTTAAATACGGTCCCTAGGGAAACATATATTTTAGGTCCGTTAAATCCTTTTATCTTGTTAACAGGATATTTATCATCATTGGATTGTGAATCATCGAATGATGCCCCTATATAAATCACATTATTCGTTTCTACGAATCCATTGATATCAAGATCAGGAGAAGAATACACGATTGCTTTATCATTTGAAATTGCAAATAACTCATCATCTGATCCTTCATCCAGGCCATAGTTGGTCCTGACTTTATTTAATAATCGATTTAATATGCCTGACAATTCCTCCATATGGAAGTCAGTAGGGCTAAAAAACCTGGCCCTCTCATCTTCAGAAACCATCGTAATGACAGAAGAAATTACTGGAATCCCTGCTGACTCCGCAGCAATTCTCGGTCCAGGCATTGTACTATCAACAAAAATACAATCTGGCTTCTCGCTCATCAATAAAGAACGTATTGGCTCAATAAGTTCTATAGCATCAAATACTGTTAGCGATAACTCTAATGCTTTTGAATATTCGAACGATTTCACAAGAGTTGCTAAAATGCTCTCTTTATTCATCCCATTATCGTTTAAAAGACGCATTGCTTTAACAGCTCTTCTCAATAATTCGGATGATGATTTATAATCCTTCACTAAAGAAATCGAGCCTCTAACCACCAAATCTTCTAGTGAAAAAAAGGGGATACCCGTATTGCTAATTACATTTCTGAATTTTTCATAGTTATAATATCTTACATGATGACCGCGCTCTAATAGCTCTCTTGCTATAGGAAGAGTAACATTCACATGTCCATAGGCAGCTATATTAAAAAAGAAAAAGGTGCTCGTAGTTATCCCCCCTTTTTTATTAAAATTCATCCTCTATATACTCACATTTTCTTGCATATAAATAGCCTTCTGCCTTCTTCACCAGCCATTTTGAAGTCATGCAACAGATCATAGGATGAAATATCAATAAACCCCTCATCTCTTAATGCGGCAATAATTTCAATCTCGGCGTAGCATCTTAATTCTTTACTAGTGTCGATGCGTTCCCAGGTATTTTCATTCTTAACAAAAAGAATAAATTTCTGAGCTCCCCTTTTAGTTTCAACATTATAATAGGATTGATCAAAATACACGTAGCCAGCCTCAACCATAGGCTTGCTGTTTTTTAATCGACGTAAGAGCCCCTCTTCAGTAGTCATATCGAAGACAAATGTGCCATTATTCTTCAAGGATAATATCACATTACGAAAGATGCTTCTTAAATCATTCAGTTCTTGTATATGGTTCAAACTATCAAAGGTACATGTTACAGCCTCAAAGCTATCAATTGCACAGTAATTAATAATATCTTCGACAATAAATGTGCTTCTGGGGGCATTTTTTTTTGCATATTCAATCATTTTTTCTGAAATATCTACTCCTGTGACCTGAAAGCCTTGTCTAGTTAAATAACTTGCTATTTGCCCAGTCCCGCAACATAAATCCAGTACTGCCGCATTCGAAGGAAGATCTGCAAATACCACTTTTTTCAATACTTGCGTAATACGTCTGCTAAATATGTTGCCCCAGTGTTTGTTATAAAAAGCTGCAATATCGTCATAGCCGTTAGTAAGATTAGACATACTTCCCTCCAGTAAAAAGCATTATTAATTTAATTTTTCTACAATTGCGACTATTTTGTTGATAGTATTGAACTTTTCAAATATCAGGTCCTCATCGTCAATGACGATTGAAAACATGGATTCCAGTTCTACAATCAACTGAATAGATTTCATGGAATCCATCCCCCATTCTTGTAGATTTTGATCGAAGCTAATTTCTGCTTCAGCAATTCCAAGCAAACCTTTTACTTTTTCATTTACCCTTTGAACAATCTCCACTATCATCACTCCTATCCATTCTTAAAACATTTCAATCTCAGGGAACCTGCACAGTTGTATCAGATTTATAGTTATAATAGATAGGGGCACCTAGTGTAACAATATTATCGCTTCTTTTTTTCAAGTGATTTCTTGTGTCTATAACCAATATGTCTTTATTCAATATTGGATTGTAATCAATACAATCATGTATAGTGAGAATAACTACACAATCACTGTTACTAGACTCAAATTGTTCTATGCTTATTGAATGAATTTTCACCCCATCTATAATTACATTTGGCACAAGTGGATCATAATAAACTACAGAATGGGCAATTTCTTCTAGTTTGGAAAAAATTTTTAAAGAAGGCGATTCTCTAACATCTGATACATTTGCTTTGTAGCTCATGCCAATTAGTAGTATCTGGCTTTCTTTAATCTGCTTACCCCTTGATTTCAATCCTTCCTGAATTAATTTTAGAATATGAACATACATATTCTCATTTGTATGCATTGCAGACACAAGCGTTGGTATATTTTTTTTGTTCTGATTAGCTGCCCATAGAAGATACCACGGATCAACTGGAATACAATGCCCCCCTACTCCCGGTCCTGGATAAAATGGCATATAGCCAAATGGTTTAGTAGAAGATGCATCTATTGTCTCCCATATATTGATCCCAAGATCGCCAGCTATTATAGCAAACTCATTAACAAGTGCAATATTTACAGCCCGAAAACTGTTCTCTAATAGCTTTGATAACTCAGCAATTTCAGGAGAACTAACAACATAGGTATTATCTACTACATCTGAATAAAAGTGTTTGGCCACAAGACTGCAGTTCGGGGTAATTCCACCGATTAACTTCGTTATATTTCTGGTTTGATATTCTCTATTTCCCGGATCTATACGCTCTGGTGAATAGCAAAGGAAGAGATCAGAACCTATCGTGAATCCCAAATCTTCAAATCGCTTCACCATTAATTCCCTCGTTGTTCCTGGATAAGTAGAGCTTTCCAGGCAAATAAGCGTACCTTGTCGAACATATTTCTCTATTGAAGTTAAAGAGCCCTGAATATATGATAAATCGGGCGAATACTCACGGGTAATAGGCGTCGGCAAACAAATACATATAATATCTATGGATTTAAGTTGTGAGTAATCGCTACCAAACTCAAGATTGTATTTTGATACAGCACAATGAATATCTTGATCTGACAAATCATCTAAATAGGAAATTTCATTTTCCAAAGAATTCAACTTATTTTGATCCGTATCTATTCCGTACACACGGTAGCCCAGTTCGGCTGCAAGCATAGCTAAGGGTAGTCCAACATAACCCAGGCCAATTATAGCAACACGCGCTTGTCGGTTAGTTATTTTCTCCAGAATATTGCCTAAATATTTATTAACCATTATTTATTTCCTCCCCCTCAGTCATTCGAACGTATATAATACGGAGGGTGCCGCATTAACCTTCAAAATAGCGATTATTTATAATGGCTTAGCAATTCATCACCTACATAAGACGCTTCGATATCATGGTTAATGCTTGCAAGTATAAAATCCTCAATACCCGCTTCTCTATATTTTTCCAAAGTGTCAATTACTTCCTGGGTAGATCCGACTAGTGTAGGCACACTTCCAGTACGCCCTGAAATAAACGAGGTCCATAAACAGGAATCCTGCACCTGACCGGTACTTGCATTATGTAACATTATTTTCTGACCTATAGAATCTGTCTGTTTTCCTATCAATTCTAGAACCCTTTTTGATTTAGTGAATTTTGCTAAGTACCTCTCGGCAAGTTCAACAGCTTCTGATCTATTTTTTCTAACGATTACATTTAATCTCAAGGCGCACGATACGTCTTTATTCATACTGTTTTTTTCTACAAAATAACTATTATGCTTTTTAATCGCCTCAACTGATTCAGCAAAAAGCAAATATGCCGTTTTGAAATTACTTGCAACCTCTTTAGCATTGGAAGAGGAGCCTGCTACGTACATTTTTATTTGTATGTGATTTGGAGGATACAGAGTAGAATTCTCTGTTTGATAGTAGGTTCCATTAAAACTATAAGGTCCGTTAGTTCGCAATAGATGGGTAAAAACGTCCATAAATTCTTGAGTACGCTCATACCGTTCTTTATGGTTTAAAAAGCAGCCTTCTTTCGCCAACTCAATAGGGGATCCTCCAGTTACAATATTAAGCTGTACTCGTCCATTACTTAAATGTGCCAACGTTGAAATCATTCTTGCCGCATAGACAGGTTCGATGTACCCTGTTCTCAATGCAATAATAGGCTGAATTCTCTTGGTCGCTTGTATCATATAAGTCGCAACTATCCAAGGATCCAGACAGTTTGAATCTGCAGGTGTTAAAATCGCATCAAATCCATTTTTTTCAGCTATTTCTGCTGATTTAACAACATCTTCAACTGTAAGGGTATAAGGTTGACCATTACCTCCCGGACCATGACTTGGACAAAACCAGGCAAAGGATGGAACTGACATTAGACTCCTCCTCCTATTATGCTGTAAATATTTTTCCGACATCATGTTCACTAAAGTAGTGATCTGCCCAAATATCCAAATCTTCTTCTACACTTATCCGTTCTACCAATAATGGCTTATGCCCAGTAGAAACGATAACCCCTTTCCCCTTTATTACACTCATGATTAGCCCCGGCTTTATTTGAGCATCCGAGTAGTCTTCATTTTGAATCTTTGAAACTTTCCATAGATATATCCGCTTCTGATCCAAGTAAGTAAAGGCTCCGGGAAATGGTTTGACAAGTGCCCGAACCAAATTAAATATTGTTGTTTCATCTTCATTCCAATGGACTAACCCATCAGACGGTTTTCTTTTTGGAAGCGGTGCCTCTTCTATTATTTCTTGCTTAATTCTATTAACAAGGCCGCTCTTAATCTTTGGTAGTGCATCAAGAACCATCTCTATCCCTAACTTTGTAGCTGTATTATAGATCGTCCTTGCATCATCCCTATCCTGTATTAAAAAATTTTCCTGACATATAATATCTCCGGAATCAACTCTTTCTTCCAGAAAATATAAAGTGTTCGCCCAGCTCTCCTCCCCCCGAATGATAGCCCAGTTGATCGGAGAGTGCCCCCGTGAATAGGGCAAGGGTGAAATGTGTGTGCCGATTGCACCCAGGCGTGGTATTTTCAATAAAGCTCCACCAATAATTTGTGACCAGCCCATTTCAACAATCAAATCAGGTTTTATGGCTTCAATTTGCTTCAAAATGGATGGTTCATTTATATCTACAACCTTGATTATCGGAATGCTATACTTCATTGAAATATCTTCATAGGACTTAAATGTAGCCTTTGTCGAGATTAACGATGTATCGATCGATATAATTCCGCACACATTATAACCCTTCTCTAATAAACTAGTTGTGCAAAACCAGCCTGAGGCCCCTGCACCAATCATCAAGATTCGCATCTGAATTAATAATCTCCAATCTTAATATTTAATCAACTTAATAATTTCAAATGCCTCAGCATGCGTCGTATTAATTCTAAAACCGTTACTGCGGGTCCGCCCATTTATCGCCTCAATCCAGCCTTCCCCGAATTTGGCTAACTGTGTTTTATGTGCTCGTATACTTTCTTCTTTTTTATTAATATAATTTGAGACATCAATAAAGAGATTTGGTTTAAAAACATGATTTGTTATCCCGCAAGGAATGATAGGCTCAAAAAAAATAAGATCAAAGCTGTTTTTTCTACTGACCGCAATAACGGATTTTGAAACAGCCTCGTGCTCTTGATGAGAGTCATGTCCCCAGCAAGTATAAATTCGATATGGTTCATACTCCATAATAAATTCATCTAGTTTATTAATTAAATCTCTGGAGACAGTTAAGAAGGTATTGTTAAAATCCATAAATATAATTTCTGCGCCCAATATTTGAGCTGCTTGTAAGGCTTCTTGCTTTCTAATATCCTCCGAGTTGTTCCAAACTGGAGATGTTACCTGAATAATAATAACTCTTTCACTTTCTTCAATATGCCTCAATATAGTTCCGCCCATTTGTGGTTCGATGTCATCTGGATGTGCCGCAATGACTAAAATATTTTTCATCAATCCTCAATCCCTCGCTTGATCCAGGATAGGGTCTTAGAGAAGAGCTCTTCGGCATGTTTTCTGTTTGCAAATAAGTGGCGGGCTTCCATAATTGTGTATTCTTCTACATCAAATGATGCGGTTTTATGACTTTGCATAAGCCTTTTGGTTTCTAGTGTCTGAGAATCATCGCCCCCCCAAACCATTAGTACTTTATCTTCGTATTTCAGCCATTTTTCGTGTATGTTCAGCTCTTTTTCTTGCACATCTTTATAGAAAGCAGAACTTAAGTATATACCGCCCACTGTCCACAAAATTTTCCCAATTTCCCTGTCAATTATGGGCTTATTACTACCCCCACTTATTTTATTGTAGACTAGCGTCGGGTTCCAAAATATAAGTCCGTTAACACATTCATTTCTTAATGCAATATCTAAAATATTGCGCGCCCCATCACTAAAGCCTAATAAAACCAACTGCTTGTTATGTCCAAACATATCCAAAATATATTTCATCACGTTTTCAATATCGAGTATTTTACTTGAGATTGTAATGTCCCATGAGTTCCCATCTGAAATACCGAGACCGCGATAATCAAAACGAACAACGCTTACTCCATTACGAGCTGCATATCTGCCGAATTTCACGCCTATTCGGTTGATGTCTGTTCTCTCGGCATTAAGTCCACCACAGTATAGAATCACGATCGATGAATCTGAATTTATTGGAGTATGAATCACTCCACGTACTACATTTCCGAGCTCATCATTCACTTGAACTTCAAAGAGTTGTTCTCTCTGCTCTTTATAATCCGTTGCATTACCTGATCTCATAGGCTCTCCTTTCTAAAAAACTCAGAGATAGCGTTAATTGCTTCTTGCTGCCATTTTGGATGCTCGTAAAGCAGGCCATCAATGTTATCAAATAATGTTATTCTTATATCTTCATTAGACATTGGTTGTTGTATCATGGAGCTTTTCCCTGCCAAAATATGCACGGGTATAGAAATATTCTCAAGCTCTTGCAACAACGAAAGAGAATCTACTTCCATAATAAAATCCGTATTAATTTCCTCAACAATATTTTCAAAAAGAATAGCCCCTAATTGAACTAATCGTTCATGCAGCTTTTTATTTTCGAATTTCCTTATGTCTCCAAACAGCCCATTCGTCTTCTCATACACGCAACCTAGAAATTCATCTATATAGACAAAGCAGCGTCCCTTATCCATTTCTAATCCAAATGCTGATGAGAATCCATTAAAACTATGTACAGGATCAAGCATGGTTATTGTAGCCACATTCATTTTTTTAGATGTTTGTTTATAAACCAGTGGAGCTAAAAAGTTACCGATACCAGTCCCTATCAGATGAACCTTCCGGATGTCCTTATTTTTATTAACCCAATCCAATACGTGTAAGGCCTCAGTAACCATTTTAGATAAGGTTAATTCGCCAATTTCACCAGTACTATCCCCATGACCTGAATAATCGAACTGAACACTAAGAAAATGATGCTTCTCTGTAAAATTACGAGCCATTTTAGTAAACATGAATTCTTTTTCAGACTTGGTTGATGTAAATCCATGTAAAAAAAGTACACATTCTTTTTTCGCCTCCTCCAAGTCGGGGGCAGTCATTAAAACGCATAATGCTGAATCATCACATTCAATGTATATCTGTTCAATCGTCATATTCATTCTCCAATAGATTTAGATTGAATATATTGAATGAGATGTTGCACCGATATATCGGTGGCATTTGCTACAAGCTCCTCAAACTCCATGTCAAAGGCAGTTTCCAATATAACTACAAATTCGATAAACGATAATGAATCGAATCCTAAATCAGCGAATAAATACGCTTCCATTCCTACTTTGTCAGCCGGTATTTTCTTTAGCTCAACTACCGTATCCAAAATCAACTGAAAAACTTCCTTTTCCTGAGCCAATTGATTAGTCATAAATAACAACCTCCATTTTATTTTCAATAAGTTCAATGATTTTTTTCCTATCAAGCTTTCCTGACAGCGTAAGTGGCATAGCAGTTCCTACGACAAATATCTTCGGCACCTTCCAAGATTCTAAACAGTTGGAAAGAATCATTTTTATCTGTTTAACAGTCTGATCTATTTCTAAATATCGTTCTTTGAATATAATAAACAGAGCAATTTTTCTACCTAGTAATCTGTCAGGTATCCCTACTGCAACACAATCATTCACTTCAGGAAAGTTGTGCGATACAGCGCTCTCAATCTCGAACGGTTCAATTCTATACCCATTTGACTTAAACATACTGTCTTTCCTGCCAACATAATAAAGATAACCTTCATTATCCTTATAAAATATATCCCCCGTTCTTAGGAATCGCTCGTTCTTAATATCAATAAAAGTGTCATCGCTTTTTAATGGCATTCTCCAATATCCTTGGCAAACATTAGGGCCCTGAATAAAAAGCTCACCCTCCCGATAGGATTCGCATTCTTTAAACTGATCGTCCATAACCTTGACCGTAGTTCCTGCCAAAGGAATACCTACCGAATCTATCTTTTTTGACAAATCGCCTACCGGGAGAATAGAAACCCTTTTACATTCTGAAAGTCCATACATTAAATGAATATTTGCATTAGGAAAACAGCCCTTGAGATTAGTCACTAATTGATTTGGCAGGTTATCTCCTGTATTTGTAATATATCTTAAATTTGGAAAAACGCTCCCCTTATCACTGATGAATGTAAACAGACTTCTCAGACCTGGAAAGCCCGTAATCAATTCCCTTGTCATAAGCTTGGTAATTTCAGCAGCAAACATTTTAGAATCTCTCAGATAAAGAGTTGCTCCAGTCGATACTGTCAAAAAAACTTGATACAAACCATAATCAAAAGATAAAGGAAGATAACTCAAAATTCGATCATTGAATGAGTTTCCTAGAAATTCGTTAATAGCATTAGTCGAAAAAATAATATTCTCATGCGAACTAATAATGCCTTTAGCTTTGCCTGTACTACCCGATGTATAGATTAAAGCAGCTATAGATGAATCACGCTCTGTTTCCATTACATAATGATCTTCACCCTCCAACCATTCATTATATGAGACGTAACAATCATTTTTTTCTCTATCTTGATTTTCAGAACTGTTTATGAAAATATTAAGCTTTACAAAAGGTACTAAATTTATAGACAACGGGCTCTCTGAGACCACCATATTTGGAGTGCAATCATTTAGCAAATCCAATATTTTAGAATCTGGCATGCTTGAATTAGCACATACAATTACCCCTCCAGCCTTTAGCACACCAAAAATCGATACGATAGCCTCTAAACGATTTGCAGTTGCGATGATTACTCTGTCACCTGGACTTAATCCTGAACTAATACAGGCACTCGTGAAGCGCCGTGCTTCTGCTAAGAGTTTAGAAAATGTTATTTCTCTGTCTTTGGTAATGATTGCTATCTTATTTGGCCATTTCTCTGCAGAAAGTTCAAGCCACTCATGAACCTTTCTCATATTTCCCTAATCCTTTCAATTTAGTTTATGTTAGAAGAAAAATTGAACTCTGTGATTATATTGGTCTTAGACAAGAACGTTAATCTATTGCTCCATAAAATACAGAAAAATAGGCGCTTTCATTATTAGGTACAGCTGAACACTTTTCATAAAAATTTGAGGAGTACTAGAGTTTACTTGGTTACATCAAGTATATTAGCACATCATTAAATGCACTCTCGATGGTATAAACCCACTCTTTAACGATGCGTTTTGTATACTAATTTAACATTCATGGTAGATACTTAATTGTTTTTGAATGTTTAACCATTTTAAGAAACAACCAAAATCAATTTTAGTATAAATTTGTAAATAAAAACACACTAAATATTTGCACATTTTTCATATAGAAATTAGTGGTTTATTGCATCCCGAATTTATTAACGTATGATATGAAGAAGTAAGAAAAATATAAACTATTAGTTAAAATCAGGAGTATTTGCGTTCTAGCTTTTAGGCCCCTATTAGGGAGGATCACCATCCTATTAAGCATATTATTACCGTTGAGATTGAATTTAAGGCTCGTAATAGTTGTGATTCTTGGGGTAATCTAGCTGCCCTCTATTAAAAAAATAATTAAAAGCCATTAACCCATTCACTGGTTAGTGGCTATTCTAAAAATCCATCCAAAAAAATTGGGAGACAGCAAGCACAAGCGCAATACCATTTGCAACGATAAACAGCCACTTTTTGGCTCTTCGGCTTACGGGCTCTTGTCCTGTAAATAAAGTCCAAGCTACAATTCCATTAAACACAACCATAATAATAAGAGCCAACCACCAATTAGCAACCATTTCGACTTCGTCCTCTCTAACCAGAATACCTATTCCATGGATTTCTATATAAAATTACTTTTATTTCCTCTTTACTGTCAAGCTTTAAAATGACATATTCCTACAAATTTCAATCAATAGAAGATGATCATATGAAGATCACCATGACAAAAAGCAAATAGTGACTCTCCACAGAAAAGAGTCACTATTTGCTTTAGGTTGGGCAGGTATTGAAGTTTTCCTAAAAAATCATGCCCAGCACCTCATCTAAACCCTGTTCTTGTCGGCTCCCGTTGAGGCAAAATCGAGATGCACTAGCTCGTTTATATCTACATTTATTTGTTGCTTTCAAGCAAGTTAACAATGATGTCCAACTGTTTTTCTACTGAAATCGGATCACTGAAAAGAAACTGATTGAAATCAATATTGTAGATCTTTCCTGCTTTCCCTGCTGGGGAATTTTGAATAAGCTTCTCCACCTTCTTCAGTTCTTCCTCTGCCCCTTCATTTACAGCTAACAATAGTCGATCACCTATGAAATCAGGAATGACCTCGGTAGATATTTCCCACGTATCGCCATTAATAACGTCTGTTTTTACTTTTTCGGTTGGCTTCAAACCCAAGTACTTGTAAAGAATATTGCCTCCCATATTCGTATCTCCGTAAACAAGGACGGCATCGGGACGCACATTTAAAATCGAGAAGGTTTCATCCGCTCCAATAAACGGGGTAATCTTCTCCTTGTAATCAGCTATTTTTGTCGCAAATGCTTCATTCCATTGCTTGGCTTCCTCTTGCTTGCCGAGAATATCGCCAAACATTTCGACATCCTTAATCGGATCGTTATATTGTTCCACAACAATGGTTGGCGCGATCTGGCTCAGTGCTTCGTACCCGCCATCTACTGCCTCTGCAAACGGTGCCGTTGTAACAATCAGGTCAGGCTCAAGCGAAAGAATCTTCTCCGCATCAGGCGGAACTCCAACATCTTCAATACCGGAAGTATCATTTAATAACGAATTATTCAAAATGTAGGTGGTTGCCCCTACCGGCTTTACCCCAATTGCCATCAGCTCACCCAAATGAAAGAGGCTGACCACCCGTTGAGGCTTCAGAGGAATTTCTGTTTTGCCCTTCAAATGCTCGTAAATGCGTGTTTCTGCAGCTGCGCTTTCTGTAGCGGCACCCGCTGAAGCAGGCTGGGATTCCGCTGCCCCTGTATTGCTGCCTGTATTACTGCCTGTATTGCTGCCTGTCTGACAAGCATTCAGCAGCAAGGCTGTGCATAATAGCAGCATTGCTCCGAACGCGGGTCTTGAAAATCTAAACATGGATGTGTCCCCTTCCCCATTGCATTGATAACAAATCTCATTCTCATTATGGGAAACAAGCTTTGGGGTTACAATAGACGATTTTAACAGACGTAATGGATTATTCTGAACAGCCCGCCGATTGTCCTCCCGAAATTGAAGCGGAGAGCAGCCCGTATGCTTCTTGAATAAGCGGCTAAAATAATAGACATCCGCATAGCCAACGCTGCTAGCTATTTCCTGGATACGTGCCTCCGATTTCAGCAAAAGCTGCTTTGATTTATGAATGCGTACATGAATCAGATATTCAATCGGGCCGGCTCCAATCTGGTTTTTGAACAAGCGAGACAAGTAGCTCGCGCTGCAGCTGTAAATCCCGGCCAATTCCTCGGCGGTAATTGCCTCCCTGTAATGCTCTTGAATATAGTGAATCGCTTCGGTTACCAAGTTCGGCCTGCTGTTTTCCATGGCCAGTGTGCGGATTTGCCGCATAACCTCATAAACAAATGGAAGAAAAACCGACTGTGCCTGCAATTTGTCCATCGGGGTTGCCTGCTGCCATAAGTAATGCATGGTTTGGCACTTTTCCTGCAGAGGCAGCGACGCATAAGGAGTGAATGCATACGGCATATGGAAGCTCTCTCCATCCTCCGGCGATTCACACTCGGCTTTATAAAGAAGCAAATAGCAGGCAAAGTCGTTTCCTAGCGGCTTAAAATCCAGCTCCGCATCCTTTCCTCCGTGCAAAATGTGAAGGGGTTGGGTGCGATAGACCGTTCCCGACAGGTTCACCCTTGCTTCTCCATGGGTAGTAACTACGAAAAAGCTGGTATGCACCATATAATGCTCAGGGACAGTTCCATTTTCCACGCCATACTTTTGAACATCCAGCAGTCTAACAGAGGCCCGGCTCCACCGTTCGATGTGGGCTTCCCAATCCATACGTTCTCCCCCTCTCTCTGTTTTGGCAAACTTCGCTCACTCGCCCAATTTCTTTATCTTGAGAGCTTATTTTTATAATATTGAAAAACATCAGGTTTACCTTGCGATTAATCCGCTTCACGGTTATGATGTCGCCCTAGCAAACGCCCTGACTATTTGATTAGCCTATCACATGTTGAAAAATGGGTACTGCTCCTTACACTTGTGTCCTCTTTCCAGAATATGATTGTTTAGAAAAGAATCGAAAGTGTGACGCATGCTCTAAAGGAGATGGGGTTCAATGGCAAAACGTTTAGGCTCAACGACATATTCGAGAAATTTGAAGAGGTTCTCCAGTCATGCACGCTATTTTATAAAAAAACTAGGCTGCGAGCAGAACGAACAACTGAATTTCATTTTAGTCCATGACGATAAGAACAAAAATACAAAATACAGTTCCACTTCCAAGCACCCAGCCATGACACTTCATAAACCGCTAAGTCTACTTGAAAGCCATACTCCTCAATTCACACTCTTTACCAAGAGGAATAAACGCATACATGTTCTCAGTCAAAATAAGAAAGGTTATGCCGTATTTATGGAGATCAATTACCGAGAATCAAAGACTAGTGATTTCAAAAAAATCAGAGCACAGTTTATCGATGTAGATCTAAACAAGATTTCCGTGCATTTAGACACCAAAGAACAGGTCAAACAGATGATTGAAACGATTCAATCCGACCCAGCAGAACAGCTTCAATCGATTACGGTTAAAAAAAATAAAAAAGGCCAATACCACCTGTTGGCTCTGCGAAAAAAACAGAGAGTAGCTAAATTGAAGAATGCATTTTTAAAAAAGTTTAACACTCACATTAAGGATACAATGATCGTCGAAACTAAAAACGGATATCACATCTACTGGGTTATCCAAGGTGGCTCCGTAAGCAAATTCGTTCCTATTCAAAAAGCTTTAGCCAAAAAATTCAGCTCTGATCCCATGATAACCAATCTATCCAGAGTCATGCGCATACCTGGCTTTTACCATATGAAAAATCCTAGAAGCCCCTTTATGGTAAGGGTTAAACAATTGGGCAGGAAAAAACCTTTCTCCCAAGCAGAAATTATTCAATCTCTAGCTTTAAAACCCTTTAATTAGCTTATATAGCTTAAGCAAATGACGCCTCATAATCGGAGGTCTATTTTGCTGCTTTTACTAACTTCTTCGCCGCCTTTTGAACGGAGCTTTTGGGATGGACTTCATAATCATATCCATACACCAAAACTTCGGCCGCTAAACTCGGGGAGACCTTAGCGATTCCAATCATGGCCGTTAACAATTTAGATAGAAATTTCTCTTCTAATTGAAGGAGTCCCTTCTTTAATATCGGCAGAATCATTTTGGCTTCCGCTTCACCGCAGGATGCCAGATTCCCCAAGCAAAGGATAGAATAATCTTTTACGATTGTACTTTGATCCAAAAACATCCGTTCTTGTATTTCTTCAAGTACATCGAAAATTCGATTAGGTATGCTAAAACTTATGAGAGCAACAGCATGCATGGACTCCCATCTCACCCGTGTATGTTTGTGATGAATCGAGGAGAGTAGCTGCTTGGCATATGGCGTAACTAGGTGAGGGTGAGTTTCTGCTACCTTTGTAAAAACTTCTGCGCAATCTCCCGCAATTTTCACGTCGGTATGTAATAAGCCTTCTGCAATTTGATTTAATAGGGTTGGGGTTTCTTTGCACATTAACGCTACATTTTCATTCGATTGCTGCGTCGAATCTCCAGTCTGCGAGGACAACATTGAGACTACAGTTCCTCTCTCCTCCACTTAACGATCACACTCCTTGTTTACTATCAGGTTAATAGTATCTGCAGAATGGTGTCTTGGCAAACACAAATAGGTTCTCATCGTAAAGGCTATGCCAGTAACACAAATGGGCTAATGGCTAATGCACATAGACTGGGGTTGAATATAACCCAGATTCTTTTGCATTGGAGATGTAAAAATTGAGCAATTTTAAAAATAAGGTTAAAGCTCAGCAAATTCCCATGAAAAAGCTTGCTCCCGTAAGCATTGCAAGAGAGCTTCCCACCGTCCGCGGTACTTTAAGGACCTCCTCCACCTCCACAAATCCTAAGGCCACCGATAATTTGGGATTCCGACAACCAATCCGTAGACGATTTCTTTAACAGTGTTCAATGGAGAGAGGTCTTTGCCAATTGGGCTGCAGAGGTAAGGGGTAACTATTTGCTTAGAACGGAACCCCTGTTCAATAATCAGCATTAATTAAAAATCCACAACCGTAATCGGTTGTGGATTTTGCAATATGGAGGCGAGGGGAGTCGATCCCCTGTCCGAAGATCTCGCCACTCTTGCTGCTTCTATGGGTGTAATCATTGTTTTGATTTCGTCTGCGGGAGCGCCCTGTACTAAACGGCCCTATTCGCTACAATCTCGTCTATTTCACACTTCAGTAACAGGTATCTATGGGCACTTCTCATGATTGGGACTTTTGTTAAGTGATATTTATCCACAAAGATCTTCATTTGATCTTTGGAGAGACCCATTAATCCTCCTGCCTCCGTAACGGTTAATACAACTAAGTTGCTCGTTGCATTAAACGTCTTTTTTACTTTTAGATTCCAGTCTTCAAATCTGTTCATATCGAGTTTCCTCTCTCGTTCCTAATCGATCGGAATACTTCATTATATCATGCCTTCAGACAAATACGGATTCTATTCCGAAAATCCTTTCCAACACAAAACCCAGCCCTCATGCGGACTGGGTTTTCATGGCGGAGGCGAGGGGAGTCGAACTCTATCCGAAGATCACGCCACGCAGGCATCTATGGGTGTAGTCACGATTTTGATGTCACCCAGGCGGAGACGAGACAGCGTATCCCACTACCCGCTGGCTAATCCACTATTATTTTCATTGCATCAACGTCGATTTTTGCTCCAATTCGTTTTAGAAAATTAAAACCTATTATCCCTTGCATTTCCAACCCATAATCCATATTTCCAATTTCAACTTGAAAGTTTTGAGTGACTGCTTCTCCGATTGCTATTGAATTAACAATTTTGGTATAAAAGTACTCAACACCGCTTCTTCCAGCACAGCTGCTGTTTCCTCAAGCTTTGCAGGAAGCTCATTTGGATCTGTAGCGGCGTATTCGCCAGCTTCTTGCTGCGTGAGGGTATGAATATGCGCAAGGGTCTCCTGCACCTTTACCTTGAGCTTTTCCTCAAAGCGCAGCGTGGATTTTTTTCCACACAAACAAATATTTGTTAGCATCGGCTTCGATCTTTGTACCGTCGAGAAAGCAGCTCTCCATCGTGATGTAGTGATCTGCAATGAGCTTGTGGGTCATCGTTTCAAACAACTCATCCATGAATGCTTTCATGCGCACGCCTCGGAAGTCGTTTAAGGTACGGAAGTCCGGCTTCTGCATCTCGGCCAGCCACATCGCGGGGATGTTTTCTCGCAGCAGCTTTTCGATCCCTCGGCATGCATCTAATAAAAACGGGGCGTCCAGTAGTCAGCTTTCACCGACTTTCTGGACAGCCCCTTTTGTAGTATGGAGGCGAACCGTGGTTGTGCAAAACAACAATTCCTCGCCGCGTGTTGAGCAGAATTTTAGATAGGTGGAATCATTTATTCTTGGAAGCATGTTGTATATAAAAAACTTCTTACCTCTCCAGCAATTGCTTATAACCATTTAGACATTTATATATCCCCTGATGCTAATTCTTAATACTAATGCTCTTCAACACGTGCCTGCAAAAAATCCTTCATCAGCTAATAAACAATAAAATCCCCAACGTCTGCATACGTCCTTACTTCGTGTTCACGGCCTAGATACATTCCTATGGCCTGCACAGCATCTTACTCGTCTTTAACTCTGACCGATTCGGCAATCAACTCTGGAGTTTCTTTTTCTGTCCTTTAAGGCTCAATTCCCCACACTAGGCTGCCGCCTTTATAGAGGGTCACCTTGTTCCAGTCCTGATAGGATGTTTTGGTTGGATCGTAGGAATAATCATTCGTTTCGTCAAAGTTGGTCCAGTCCGTTTTGTACATGCGGAGCTGGATATCCCCGGATTGTCCACCTGCCTGGATCGCGCTGGCTCCGGAAGTGAAGCTGAGCTCTACATACGTATCGGTGAACGTGCGCAGGATGTTGGTACCGCCAACCTGAGCCCAGTCAATGGCCGAGTCCATAGCTGCGGTGCCTTCCTTCGAGAAGTAATAACGGATTTTCAGATCACTCAGATCTACAGCCGTGCTGCCAATGTTTTTGATATTGAAATACGGCTTGATCTGGTTGTCTGTCGCATTGGTATCTCCCGCACGATATTGCAAGACCAGATCGCTGGTCGGAACAACCACGCTTTGCGGAGTTGCGGAAGCAGCGGCAGAATTGGCGCTTTCCCCCGCAGCGTTCACAGCAGTCACAACATAGTGATAGGTTGTACCATTGGTCAGACCTATATTCGTGTAAGAAGTGCCGCTCACATTGGCAGCAACGGTAGTGAATGGACCGGACGCGCTCAGCGCGCGTTTCACGTTATAACTGGTCGCTCCTGCAGAAGCCGTCCAGGATAGGCCGATCTGTGCATTGCCTGCTGTGGCCGTCAATGCAGTAGGTGCAGCAGGAGCGATGGCTCCAGCTACCGGCACAGCATTTTTTACAGCCGAATTCGCGCTTTCACCTGCGGTATTCACGGCGCTGACCACATAATAGTAGATCGTCCCGTTGGTCAGACCCGTATTGGTGTACGATGTGCCGCTCACATTGGCGGCAACGGTGGTAAACGGTCCGGACGCACTCAGCGACCGCTTCACGTTATAGCTCGTTGCTCCTGCGGAAGCCGTCCAGCTCAATGATACCTGTGCATTGCCTGCTATCGCAGTCAGTGCTGCCGGAGCTGCTGGAGCCGTCGTTCCGCCGCCATTGGTGGCCGGAAGAACAGGGAATGCGTTTTGCACCAGCATGACGAATTGATCATGGAACCAATGGCCAGATACCGGAGCGTTAGGAAGCGCCCCCGTCAATACACCATCACGAGTTGTAAACGTTGGATCACACATCCGGTCGAAGCCCTTGCCCTCATTGTTTGGAATTTCCGAACTGGAACCGTCGGATTCACCCGGAGGCTTGACCCACACATAGGCATCCAGATGGGCAGGTCCCGGTGCTGCCTTAGGTGCTTCACCTATGCCTGCTCCACTGTTGTTGCACCAGTTCCCCCGGTGATCCCGGCGATCGACACGCCCGGAATTCACGTAGGTGTTAATATCACTGCCTGTAGCCGATGTCGGACGGTTTACCCCTCCCCAGCCATTGCGGCTGGTATCAATCAGGAAGCCTATGCTGGCCGGCCAGCCTGCCTGCACAAACCCGCTATACAATGCAGCCGTAAAATCGGTTTCGTCAAAATACGGATTCCACTCATAAAACTTGGACGACTTGATCGGTTGTCCTCCGATGTTCAGATCCGGGTTGGGCAGATTCGGTTCATTCAGCGGAGTGCTGTTCGCCGTGTTGGTAATGAAGCCGTCTGCGCTATTCAGGCCAGCCGCTGTCCCCTGGACAACGCTCGTATACAGCGAGATAGTAGCTGTCCGGTTGTTATCCCATCCGAGCCAGCCGGAGTGACCGATATCCAGGTAGTTGTACACATTCGGAATGGCATGCAGCTTGTCCAGTGCATATTTCACGCCAGCTTCATAGATGCCTGTCGAACTGGCTTGAGCACAGGCTGGTGTATTGAGATTGGTGACCAGGTTAGGCAAACTGTCCGGTTCAATGATGGCAATGATGCGAATGTCCTGATACTTGGGTTTGGCAAAAATACCTGCGATGACATCAATATAATCCGTTTTGTACGTCTGCAATGCGGCCTGCGTCAGTGGCAATTCACCGTTGGACGCCAGCGCATGGCAGTCCCGGCCCGGCAGATTGTAAATGACGAATGAAGCGGTAATCGGAGTACCCACTTTCTTTTGAGCCAGAGCAGCATCCAGATGCTCCTCGATACTTTTGCGTCCGGCATTGTTCGCCCCGCCATTAATGGCGGCAATTCGGTCAATCCAGACTGCAGTTGGATAAGATTTGACCGTTTCCATCTTTGCTTTTAGCGACGTGTCACTGGTAAGCGTGATGGATGTATCGACAAGGGCGGAATAATCCGGGTTCAGGTACGCTGTAGCTCCGACAAACGGATTATTCTGATGCGCTTCCGCAGCCTGGATCGCCCCCGGGGCCATGCCATGGAAAATCCCCACCACAAGCAGCGCTATTACAAGTATTTGCTTTATACCTTCACGGAGAGCCTTACCGCCATTAAATTTAGTTTTCAATTTCATCATCATGGATCCACCTTTCCTTTGGTTAGATTTATTAAATATTCATAATTGATCCTCTGTCTCGGCATGATGTGTATGCACCCTAGAGAACGTACGGATGAACTGTGAATTTTCACCTCCGGCTAAAATGATAGCGCTTGCAATAAGGTGGCAGATAGCCTTTAAAGCTGCAAACAGAGCAATAGAAATAGTGACTAAATATGCAAATCAGTTTCCTTGGTGAGGGGTACCGCTTGTGGGTAAATGCGGGTAATCATCGGTGTAAAAGCTTCAGGACATGTAACCGGGCACCAAAAAAGAAAGCGCTTACTTTTTGAGCTTTTAAAAAAGGCTTATCCTCGATATAGACTTCACAGCGCATGTTCACCTCCTTATGAATCAATTATACTTTATGGATATTTTGCTGTAAATTGAATCAATTAAAATTATTTATATTTAATACCAAAAACTAGATGATAATTTAGATAGCCCCCTTCCCATCCCAATCACGGCCGTATCTCCATCTTTATCCCGCTTGTAAACACCTTATGAAATCTATGAACGAATATATACTCTAGTATATTTCTTATACCCTTTTTAAAAACTCATTATTTTATTACATTTTGTTTTTATTATTATATATTTTAGTTTAATGTAATGTGAACGGACTTCTGATCGGTGTTAGTCAAGATAGTTGTCGCGAATATATTAATATAAGATAGCCATGTTTGAGCTTTTTGCTCAGCTTGAATAGCGCTTGCTTTTTCCGGATTGAGCCCAACTTCTTCATCCAGGCCTCAATTGCGCCTTGCCCCTGACCAGCGACCAGGATTCGAGGCTTTCTGTCAAAGTAAAATCCCCTCGCAATCGCAATCAATGGCTTTATGTCCTATGTATTTTCATAACAGCGTTTCAACCCGCTAGACTGATTTTTGAAAAGCAGATCATAGGTTTCGTTTCTGTTACGCAGATTTTCATGGATATCAAAGGCTGCCATTGCGCCATCTTTTATAACCATCATCTTCTCGAATCAATTCAACCCTACCCTGAAGAACAGCTTCAATGGATTACAGTTAAAAGAAATAAAAATGGCCACTACCATCTGTTAGCTCTGCGCACAAAGCAGAGAGTACCGCAATTGAAGAGGGCGTTTATAAACAAATTCAGCTCCGATCCACTATTAACCAATTTATCAAGAGTCATGCGTATACCGGGCTTTTACCATATGAAAAATCCTAGAAGCCCTTTATCGTAAAAGTTAGACAACTGGACAGAAAAAAAACCGACCTTGTGCGGTCGGGATTTGCATATTGATTGTTGGGGGATTTGAAGTCCTATCCGAAAACCACACCACGCTTGCTTCTACGGGTGTACTGCCCGGTCCTCTGATTCCAACATAGCGTTCCCTCGCTTCTAATTCCGATCGAGAGGTGTGAAAGAAGCAATATTCACGACTAGGCTCTTCCCGATGAAGTTGACTGTACCGGCGAAGGGCTTCTGATGAATCAGCAAACGTATCGATTACAACGACTTCCTCAATGTAACGATGACCTCTTTCTGAGTGAGCCTTGTAAGCCTCCAAGAAACTTCAATATATATATTCATTGCAGCATAATTAAAATTCAGAAGAATAGAGACCTCAGCGAACCCCTGTACGAAGATCACGCCACACAGACATCTACGGGTGTAGTCACGATTTTGATGTCACCTTCGGAAAGCCTCCCCACTCTAGACCTTGGTAGTCTTCAGCACACCCTAGGTGCAGTTATAACCGTGTATCACGATGCAGTTTAGGTAACTTGACCTGAAATTTGACCGTACAATCGAACGATTGTAATTACGCTCATCTCTCTTGTATAATGGGCCTTTGGACTAAAATTATTATTCCCTGTGCCTTTCATGATTTCATTTGTTGTGCAAAAATAAACTGATTCTTCCGCCCAAGCAGAAATTTGATTATGATCGGTGAAGGATTTATTGGAATCTACCCTAATCTCGCTGTCTATTCCGATAAATTTTGACGTTTTCATTAAAATAAGTGACGCTTGTTCTCTGGTTATAAGACCATTCGGATTAAACCTACCATCTCCAACTCCGGTAATTATACCGAATGCAGCGATATTTAAAATGTTATTGTCGTCTGTATCATTAAAGGGTTCTGCCAATTTCAAGCCTTTCTCATTCATGATTGTATCTAATTCCTTGCCTGTTGTTGTTTCTATTAATGGGACAATTAAGGATATAAATTCTCCTCGTGTTATATTTTTCTCATATCCAGATTGCATCGACAAAGGTAATAGTTTATTTTTAATCGCAAAAGATACATCGTCTTTGGCCCAAACCGACGGAAAGGAAGCCGTCGTATAAGGGATTGCGACGTTATCCATTATCTGAATAGGTGTAGGATGAGGATCGTAATCGAATGTGTCAAGAGCTAATTCTCCCACACCATTAGATCCAGAGCCCATCAGGTTGCCATCGGATTTTAATGCGAACGTAAAAGCCGCTTTTGCCGTAATATCTATGACATCATCAAGAACTTTTTGAGGTGTATAACGCGACTCTGTTGAGCCATCCCCTAACTGTCCTTCTTGATTACCGCCCCAGGTCCATAGACTATGATCCTTTTTAATGACAGCTATGTGATTGCGTCCATCGACCTTTATAACATCACTCATAATCTTAACAGGTGTAAACTGTGCCTTCACTATACTTTGACTTCCATCAGCATAGGGCTTAAACGCCCACGTCTCTCCTTTACCTGTAAATAGGAGACCATCTTCATTCTTGCCCCAACCCCAAAGGGTGCTGTCCTTCTTAATTGCAAATGCGTTACTGCCAATCCCGTGAACGCTTTTTACATCCATCATTATTTTAACTGGTGCGATTATATCAACCTCTTGCGTCTTAATTCCTAATCCGCCAGAATAGTTATCTCCCCATCCCCAGAGTGAGTCATCCTCTTTCAAAGCATAATAGCAATTAAGATTAGCACTGATTTGTTTTACTCCAGACATAACTTGTTTGAAACTCTTGTTGTCTGCATAGGCAGGCTTCACCCATACGGTTCCGTCTGTTTTCAGTACTAACACTTTACTGTACGAAGCAGTAGCTTCTCGAACCCCCTCCATTACTTTAATGGGTTTTGTAACGCCTTGGTCGTTTTCATCACTTTGTATAGACCATAGACTGTGATCTGATTTAATGGCAAAACTACTCCACCAATTTCCATATACGGCTATGACATCATCCATTAATTTGGATTTGCTTGCTCGTTGAGGAGATTGATCACCTCTAGAATCATTAAATGTGCCCTTTCCCCAATACCACAGACTCCCATCTTTCTGGATTGCAAGTACACGTCCGTTCGCACTAGCAATCGTATCTCCGAATTTTCTTTCTGCTGCTAATACATTAGAAGGAACTAAAGAGAAAAATAGCGCCATAGTAACAAGATATGCCAATAATCCTTTTTTCATAGTTGGTACCTACTCCTCCGAAAGAAACTTGATCCATAGGACAGACCGTATTAATTAGAAATAAGCCACCAATGCTGTGCAAAAACACAATTCGCCGCTATGTATTAGTTAGGATGTTTTTGGGGGAGGTGTCTACGATTCAACCTTATTAGCAACCCCAAAAGGAACATGCGCAGTTGGAGAAACACTCGATACTCCCTCAATATGACCTACCTGATCGTCGAAAAAGATATGTGGACGAAATACCTTTAATACTCTCCCCTTCTCTATTCCGCCAAGGAAGAAAGCTTCATCGACCAGTATACCAAGAGTTCTTAGTGTGGTTACTACGCGTTCATGTGCTGGTGCATTTCTAGCAGTTACTATAGCTATTCGAATACGTGGGGAATAAGCATTATCCTTCTGCTTCTTTTTCCATTCACGTCGCTGAAGAACGGCTATTTCACCAAAGAATTTAAAAAGCGGTCCGGGCGGCAGGGCTTCACTTGCCTTTTGTCTCTCATTCTCATGAAAGCCTTCCATTCCAAGAGCCTGATAAATCCCTTCCGCTGAATCGTCTGCAATGATACCATCAAAGTCAAACGCAATCCGAAGCTCCAACTCTTTCTCATCATCAACAAATTCAGTAGGAAACACCTGGGCGGCTGGCAAGCCCATTTCGATGGCAGATCGCACATCGTTAGGATCTGCCGAAAGAAATAATGAAGCGTTAAATGCATTCATGTAAATGAAAGGATTCGATCCTGCAACGAATGCAGCACGCGATATGGTAAGTCCATAATGTTGAATAGATTTGAAAACACGAAGACCCGTATCGGGATCATTCCTCGACAATAGCACGACCTCAACCGGTTGGTCGGTCGGATCATCACCATTGATCATGAGTAAACGTTTGATCAATGGAAAAGCAACTCCCGGTTCTAGCACATCCTGTTCATGATCATGTTGATATTGGCGATATTCTTCCTCTCCCTTTTCCTTAAATACCTTGTCAGACTCCTTCAAGTTGAAAAGGGCACTCGAAGCGACAGCTACTACAAACTTTTCTTCAATTGGAAAAGGCATGTTCTCCCCCTTACTGTTAAATGTGAGATAGTAAATTCCAGTGAGGAAAAGCCAGTCCTTTCCCGTTGATTATTATCTCATATAATATTACATTATTGATTCGACAATATCTTCCACATTCCTCCACTTATAAACAAAAAAGTACCTACCAGCGTCGCATTGACGTAAGTCAGGTACTTCTTTAGCCACAAACACGTTGGCCCCTATCCAGTATTATTAGTTGTGGTTTTACAGGGACAAGGGTTCACAAGAGCGAGGGAATCTGAACCCCTGCCCGAAGATCACGCCACACAGGCTTCTACGGGCGTAGTCACGAATTTGATGTCACCCGAGTATCGACCCGTAAACGGCTATACGTTGGGTCAGCCTGATTATCCTCTTCAGCACACCCCAAGCGGAGATGTGACAGCGTATCCCACTACTTGTTAGACCCTAATTCTATCACATGGGCGATCCAATACAGGTTAGAATCACGCACACAGGTTATTTTGTTTTTATTTTATTGTATTTGCCAAATGCCTTTTAAACGGTTAATGGTATGAACCCATTTGGAAGCACGCGGCTTACAAACGGTGTTTTGGTTTCCGAAAAATCCAATCTCAGATATAGCTTTATTCGCAGGCAGAGCCTCTATCCAGTTCACTTTCACAATGAACTCGGCCCTATCATCGTCATACAAGAAGTCTTGAAAGTAATTTGCATTATTGCTAAGCTGATATATATTCTGTTCCTTTCCATTTTCTTGGAAGAAAACTTCATCTGCCTTTTTAGCTGTATCCGTAACACTTCCAACACCAACATAACCAATACCAGGAATGTTAACCCAAACACGGTCTCCAATAGACAACTGATTAAGTGTACGTGAGTACCACTCCCCGCCGCCGCCTGAGATAAATCCGTATTTTAAAGCATCAGGCCAACTACGATTTATTCCATCACCGAAAGATACATAATACTCTCCGTTCCAAGGCTCCTTATCTTTAACTACGATAGATGCATTGTCTAAGGTTTCTTGTGGATCAATCATCCATGCACGGCTTATATATTTAGTAGAATCCTCTTCAAAAACAGTAAAGAAGATGACGTTTATCGGTATTAAAGAATCACTTAGATACTCTACAATTCTTTCTGTGCTTGAATCCAATTCAGTTGCTACAATAACGATCTGATGGGAGTGATTAATACTTTCTTCTTCGAGGTTAATCTTAAATTTATCATAATATTCCTCCTCTAAACTATTTTGTTTTTGAGAGTATCTAGCTATATAAGTCTCATATATTGCAGATATTTGACTTGCTGACAAGTTCTTAACCCATGATGCATAGTCCAGGCCCTGTGCCACAACTTCTCGACTTGTCTTATGTTTTTTTAATTCAATAATGATTATAGAGCCGCTATTATCAATTGCTAATAAATCAATGTATGTATTAAACTCGGTCATGACTTGTCTTCCGATGATCAGCCAATTGTCATCCAGTATAGCTGGGTTTGATTGAATGATATTTTCAAGTTCGATTTCCAAATCTAACGTAATATTCTTTACTTGTCTGACCTCATCACCAGCAACTCTCCATATTCCATGCTTGATAGCCATTATACTCATCTCATTTCGTTTTAAAATTCAACTAATATCATTATAACTCTACTATTAGCTCTAAGCCCGAGTGTTATTAGACAGTACCGAACAAACCATAACGGTTTAAATTCAAAAAGCATCCGATTCTTATGACTAGCTTATCATTGATTATACAAGTCTTTTCTTGAGCTATACATTGAGAAAGCGATTGTATTATCACCTTTTCCCTTCATCATACCAGGTGGAAAAACTTATTACCTTAAATTGCACTTTGATTCCAAGCAAACAAAAACGGACACCGAATGGTGTCCGTCACTGGTACTACATATGGAGGCGAGGGGAGTCGAACCCCTGTCCGAAGATCACGCCACACAGGCATCTACGGGTGTAGTCACGATTTTGATGTCACCCAGGAGGACGCCTCGTAACCGGCTTCTTCCAAGGTCAGCCTGATTGTCTTCTTCAGCTCACCCCAGGCGGAGATGAGACAGCGTATCCCACTACTTGTTAGCCCCTAGTCTAGTCACATGGGCGATGCTAGGTAGGAGCACGCTCACAGTTTCTTAGGCTGCGAAAGCGTAGTTTGTTTGTTGTTTGCCATTTAATAGGCTTTAGCGTTGATGAAGTGGACGCGTCCCCACTACCCGCAACCCGCGCTCGTCCTATCCCCGTCGAATCCAAGAACGCCCCCGAGTTGGCATAAATGACTCATCCTTGCCAGCTCATAAGAGCCGCAACCAGATCATCATTTAGCTAAGAACTTGCTTCGTTACTTTGTTAGTATAACACGATTCAAGGAATAATCCCTAAAATGTTATTGGTACTGTTAGTAAAATTCAACACGCTTTCCTTGAAAATCTACAGACGCTCAACTTTGCGCTTGCACTCAGGATCTTCGCGCTTAACGTATAATCTTCTGCTTCTCGCGCAGCGCACGCTGAATATCACGCTGGGCATCACGCTTTGCCGCGGAATCGCGTTTGTCGAACTGCTTCTTACCTTTACCTAGCCCAATTAGAAGCTTCGCGTAACCATTGCGCACGTAAATCTTCAACGGCACAATCGAATAGCCTTCCTGCTTGGATTGGCCGAGCAGCTTGTGAATCTGAGCTTTATGAAGCAGCAGCTTGCGGGCACGCGTCGGATCCGTTGGATTGTGACGATTCCCCTGCTCGAAAGGGCTGATATGCAAGTTGTGGATGAAAATTTCGCCGTTACGTATCGTCGCAAATGCGTCGCTAATATTGGCTCGTCCGTTGCGGAGCGATTTAATTTCCGTCCCCATTAGCACCATTCCCGCTTCATACGTGTCTTCGATGAAATAATCATGGGAAGCTTTTTTATTTTGCGCAAGCTGCTTGCCGTCGTTTTTCTTGCCCATTCTTATCACCTCGACATCATCATTAGCTCCAGAAAATTGAAAAAGCCGCTAGATATATATTGTAGCAATTTTTGAAAATGAAAGCAAGAAAGCAGCTGCCATATTATAAAATATGGTTTGCTCGTCAAAAGCATAAAAAGCCGCTCCGACCTTACGGTCGAAAGCGGCTAAATTTCGCAGTTGATTAAACTACTACAGTTTTACTACGTTTTCAGCTTGTGGTCCGCGGTTGCCTTGAACAACGTTAAATTCTACGCGTTGTCCTTCTTCCAGCGTTTTGAAGCCTTCGCCAGTGATTGCGCTGAAATGTACGAATACATCGTTGCCGCCTTCAACTTCGATGAAGCCAAAGCCTTTCTCAGCGTTAAACCATTTAACTGTACCTTGTTGCATTTGTAAAACCTCCAAAAATAAAATTAATATGCGCCTGTTTCGTTTTGAGAAACAAAAAATTCACACATTGAAAAAGGTCCATGACTGTAATGACACCCTTTTCAATATGTGAATTCAGGTCCATATCATCAATTGCTTTGAGTGTACTATACCCATATTCAAAAAGCAAGCGACAAGCTTAAATAATTTCTAAAGCTTGGCCCGCTGTACCAGCGCTGCTGAGCCTCTGTATGAGGGGCAGCGCTGATGCAAGGGACTTTACAACTATTTTGTTTTATTTACGTTTTTTTCTAACAAAAGCAGCCGTTGAATTGTTGCCTCCGTTTTTCTTCTTGCGCTTCCTCTTAGCCGCATCTCCGCCTGCTCCAGCAGCATCTGGCGAAGCCTGCCCACCAGGGTTGGCGCCGCTGGTTGAGCCTGGCTGCGCCGCCTGGCGCCGCTTGCCGCCTTCAAAGCCACGGCCGGCTCCGCCGCTTCGCTCGCCGTCATCGCTGCGACGGCTGCCTCCTCTAATCGGCAGCCCCCACATATCCGTGCGCGGCGCTCCTTCGCCGCCGCGCCCTTCGCCTCGATCCTGCGGCTCCGCCCGCACGATCCGCTGCGTCTGCTCCGCCGGCGCAAAGCTGCCGCCAGCGTCGCCCTTGCGCCCGCGGCGCGGCGCGTTCCCGCCGCCGCTTGCGCCTGGCGCAGCTCCGCGCCCAGCGCCCTTGCGCTGGCGCTTCGCGCCTTGGCCGGCTCCGCCGGCCTGAGCAGCTGAGTTCCACCACAGCTGCTCCTCACCAGCGCCGCTATCCTGGCGCTGGCTCTCTCCTGCCGGACGGCTTAGCGCGTCCGACAACCCCGGCGCGGCGCCATCACCCTCGCGCCGCTGCCCCGCACCAATGTCGTCGCGCTTGCCGCGACGACGCGCCCCGGCAGCAGCACCATCCAGCTGCCACGGGTTCTGCCCATTTCCGGCCAGACCGCTGCTTTGCTGGCCGCCATCTCTTGCTCCTGCTTTACCGCTGTTCCCTGCTCTGCCGCTTTTCCCTGCTCTTCCTCCATGCCCTTCATTCCCGGCTCTGGCGCCTCTCGCTCCATTGCCCGCTTTGGCGCCTTTGCCGCCCTTGCCTTTAAAGCCGCCGTAGCCGCCATTTCCGCCCTTGCTGCCAGCAGCGGTACTGTCGCCCTTCGCTCTAGTGTCGGTGCCCGCACCGCCACCGCTGCTGCGTCCGCCTTTGTTAAAGCCGCCGCTGCGCCCGCGCCCGCCGCGCGATGCGCCGAACCCAGCATCAGCGATGCCTTTAAAACCGCTGCGAGGCTTCATATCGACCATTTCAAAATCAATCGTATGGTCATTCATATTCACATTGCCAATGCGGATTTTCACCTCATCGCCAATCCGGTACACCTTGGAAGTACGTTCGCCGATAAGCACCATATGCTGCTCTTGGAAGTGGTAATAATCATCCGTCAGATCGCTCAGACGAATAAGCCCTTCCACCGTATTATCCAGCTCGACAAACATCCCGAAGCTGGTTACGCTGCTGATAATGCCATCGAATTCCTCGCCTATTTTATCAAGCATGAATTCGCATTTTTTCATCTGCTCGGTGTCACGCTCGGCATCAGCCGCTACCCGCTCACGCTCAGATGAATGCTGCGCGATATCCGGCATGCGTGCAGTCAGCGCCTCATTGCGCTTCTCGCTGAGCGCTCCGCCGCCCTCCAGCACCTCGCGAATGACGCGGTGGATAACCAAATCCGGATACCGGCGAATAGGCGAAGTAAAGTGCGAATAAAATTCCGCTGCCAGCCCAAAATGTCCCAAGCTTTGCGCATCATATTTCGCCTGCTTCATCGAGCGAAGCATAACGGTGGAAATAACCGTCTCTTCCTTCGCGCCTTTAATTTCCTCCAACAGCATTTGCAGCGCACGCGGATGGACCGAGTTGCCTTTGCCCTTCACCACATAACCGAAGTTCGCAGCAAACTGCATGAAATGCATCAGCTTCTCCTGATCCGGGTCTTCATGAATCCGGTATAGGAAAGGAACGCGCAGCCAGTGGAAATGCTCGGCAACCGTCTCGTTCGCCACAAGCATAAATTCCTCAATGATCTGCTCCGCGATGGAACGATCCCTTTTCACAATATCGACTGCCTTGCCCTGCTCATCAACGATGACCTTCGACTCCTGAAAGTCAAAATCAATCGCGCCCCGCTTCATCCGCTGCTTGCGAAGCTTCATCGCCAGCTGCTCCATCAGCGTGAACATATCCAGCAAATCAGCGTAGCGCTCCTTCAGCTCGGTTTGCGGCTCCTCTTCGGTTGCCGTCAGCAGCTTGCGAACGTTCGTATACGTCATGCGCTCCTTCGTACGAATAACACTCGTAAACACATCATGGCGCACGCGTTTCAGCGTCTTGGCATCAAACTCCATCTCGCAGGAAAGCGTCAGCCGATCTACTTGCGGATTAAGCGAGCAAATGCCATTCGACAAGCGATGAGGCAGCATCGGAATGACGCGGTCCACCAAATAAACGCTGCAGCCTCTGCGGAAAGCTTCTTGATCGAGCTCGGAGTTTTCACGCACATAATAGCCGACGTCTGCGATATGGACGCCCAACAAATAATTGCCGTTGTCCAGCACCTTCACATGGACGGCGTCATCCAGATCCTTAGCATCCTCGCCATCAATCGTTACGATGACCTCATTGCGCAGGTCACGACGGCCCTGCTCTACAATTTCTTCCTCGGTAATCGAATCAGGAGCCGCTTCCGCCTCTGCATCCACCTCTTCCGGAAAGCCTTCCGGCAGCTGATGCTTGCGGATAATCGACAAAATATCGATGCCTGGATCATCCTTATGGCCAAGGATTTCAATAATTTCGCCTTGTGCCGCTGAACGGCCTTCTGGATAGGTAACGATGCGCACGACAACCTTTTGACCGGATACAGCGCCTTTAAATTCATTTTTCGCGATGAAAATGTCGCGGTTAATCCGTTTGTCATCCGGCACAACAAAGGCATACACTTCATGGCTTTCGAAAGTGCCGACCACCTGTGTAACCGCTCTCTGCACAATGCGGACTACCTCGCCCTCCAGGCGGCCTCCAGCTTGGCTCTTGGACGTCACGCGCGCAAGGACAATATCGCCGTTCATCGCGCTGAGCTGATCATTGGCGTGAATATAAATGTCAGGATGCTCTTTGTCGTCAGGAAGCAGAAATGCGAAGCCTTTCGCATGCACCTGCAATTTTCCGCGCAGCAAATTCATCCGTTCCGGAACGCCATAACGGTCATTGCTCGTACGGAGGATTTTTCCGCTATCCTCCAGATGGGTAAGCAGTTGCAAAAAAGCTTTGAAATCAGCAGCCTCCATCACGCCAAAATGCTGCTCCAGCTCCTGATAAGTCATCGGTTTATAAGCGGTCTCCCGCATAAAATCAAGCAATTCCTGCTCTTGTGTCATTAGTTTCCTCGTCACCTCATATACCGGAGGCCATTCTATCAGCACTTGCAACCGGTTGATAGATTATCATATACCAATTAGTATACACGAAATTACCCAATCGCATCCGCGAAACAACGAAAAAACAAAAAAAGTGGAGGAAGCTCCCCCACTTTTTGCATTCAATACAGATTATTACTGTTGTACGACGTAAGCAACAACGAGCGACAGGACGAAAAATCCAACAGCCAGTGCAATCGTCAAACGCTGCAGGAACAAGTCCAAACCACGCGCTTTCTGCTTGCCGAACAAATGCTCAGCGCCACCACTAATGGCTCCGGACAATCCCGCGCTTTTACCTTTTTGCAGCAATACGACCGCAATTAGGCCAACCGAAAAAATAACCAGTAAAATTTTCAAAGCTATATCCATTCAATCCACCTCCAGCATAGGAGCTCCATTAAAACATATAAAATGATTGTATCACAGCGATTTACTGAAAACAATACTTTGCTGTTTAACCCTAACATTTCCTGTTACGGCTATCCCTTGGCTGGCTGCGGTCCTTGCATGAGCCTTTGCATAAAATGAAAGCTCATCTCTGCGCTTTTCAGTGACGTTTCCGTAAACTGCTGCTGCTCAATAATGATATATTTTACTCCCGAATGTTTTACCACCTCATACAGCTCGGTGTAGCCGACATCTCCTCTCCCGAGCTCCGTATCCTTGCGTCCCTCCTGAAAATCTTTAAAATGGACGAGCGGCAGCCGATCCGAATAATATTTCACGTATTCAGCCGGGTCATAACCCGCCATGTAAATCCATCCCAAATCCAGCTCCGCCTCTAACAAATCCGCAGGCACAAGCTCCAGCAGGTGCACATACAGCGGCTTGCCTTCAACCTTTTTCCAATCCGCATCATGGTTATGCAGGCATAGCTTTATGCCCTGCTGCTTCGTTTGCCAAGCACATCGCTCCAAAATTTCTGCCAAATATTTAATATCGTCCATTTTCGGCACCTCTGGCACAGGAACCCAAGGCACGACCATGTATTTCAGCCCAATCTCATTTGCATATTCAACCTGCTTCTCGAAGTCTGATGGAATTTTTTTTATATTTTCAAAATTAAGCGGGATGTGCGCGGAAGGCGCAATGAGCCCCAGTGAATCCAAACGCTCTTTCAACCTTCTTGCCGGTGCGTGAAAATAACCCCCGAATTCGACCGCTTTATAGCCGATTTCAGCTACCTTGTCCAGAGACCCCAGTAGGTCGCTTTCTGTAATGTCCCGCAGCGAATACATTTGCAGACTCAGCACTTGTTTATCCATAAAATAACACCTCCTTTTCTGCTCAAATCCAGCAACCATTTGCAAAACAGGCTCGTCATTAGAGGTGACCAAAACAAGCAAAGGCTTCGCACACTACTTATGCAAAGGGGGATACTGCTTTGTTTATCATCATTTGTTTGGCCGGGATTATCCTAACCATGATTGTTCTCAAAAAGGCTGGCGCCTTATACATTTACTCGAAAGGCGTGTTCATTTCCGTCATTGTTACGCTTATAGCTGCAATTGGTCTTTCACAAAATTATTTATACAGTCTGATTCCCTCGTTCGAGGACGGTATTGCCGTTTCTAATTTTATTGCCTATTGGATTATTGGCGATGACGGCTGGTCGGTGAGGCTGTTTCAGCAGTATTCGGAAGGGTCGATAGTGCTGGCTATTGGTTTGCTGGTTATCTACATTATTGTGCATAGTGTGGAGTTGGCTGTTGGTCGTAAGACGGTACGGCGATAGGTGGGTGGAAGTCTGCTGAAAAGGATCTGCGCTGCGTAAAAGGGTTGGGATTCGATCGCTGTTGCCTTTGGAAATCTTTGAACAATAACTGCTTTAGCGGTAGATTTCCAACGACAAATGCGAACGCTGCGCTTCTCCACTCCAACCCTTTTACTCCGCTTGTCTTTTCAGCAGCTTCCCACACTTTTACATACCAAAAATCCCTGCTCCACAATATTTGTGGGCAGGGATTTTTTAAGTACATAAGTGCATAAAAGCTTATTCGCATTGATACTTGCTCATTTAGAGAAGACCAGAGTACTGGACAATCAAACTGAACAAGCTGTCATTGGTTTAAGCTTATTTGAAGTTTTTGAGGTTGTAGAATGCAGATTTACCAGCGTATTGAGCTGTAGCACCCAGTTGGTCTTCGATACGAAGCAATTGGTTGTACTTCGCTACGCGGTCCGTACGGGACGGTGCACCTGTTTTGATTTGGCCAGCGTTTGTTGCAACTGCGATGTCAGCGATTGTGCTGTCTTCGCTTTCGCCGGAACGGTGGGAGATAACCGCTGTGTAACCAGCGCGTTTCGCCATTTCGATTGCGTCGAATGTTTCAGTAAGGGAACCGATTTGGTTAACTTTAACCAGGATCGAGTTGCCCACGCCTTTGTCGATACCATCGGACAGACGCTCAGTGTTTGTAACGAACAGGTCGTCACCAACGAGTTGAACTTTGTCGCCCAATTTTTCAGTAAGCAATTTCCAGCCATCCCAATCGTCTTCGGAGCAGCCGTCTTCGATTGTGATGATTGGGTATTTATCAACCCATGAAGCAAGCAGATCAACGAATTCAGCAGGCGTGAAGGATTTGCCTTCGCCTTCCAGATGGTATTTGCCATCTTTGAAGAATTCAGTCGAAGCTACGTCCATACCGAGGAATACGTCAACGCCTGGCTTGTAGCCTGCGCTCTCGATAGCGGAAATGATTGTAGTGATTGCTTCTTCGTTCGAACCAAGGTTAGGAGCAAAGCCGCCTTCGTCGCCTACAGCTGTGTTCAGGCCTTTGTTTTTCAGAACCGATTTCAGGCTGTGGAAAATTTCAGCGCCGATACGAAGAGCTTCTTTGAACGTTGGAGCGCCAACTGGCAGAACCATGAACTCTTGTACGTCGATGTTGTTGTCCGCGTGCTCGCCGCCGTTGATGATGTTCATCATTGGAACTGGCAGAACTTTAGCGTTGAATCCGCCCAGGTAAGTGTACAGGGATACGTTCAGTGCATCAGCAGCAGCGCGAGCTACAGCCATCGATACAGCAAGAATCGCATTAGCACCCAGCTTAGCTTTGTTCGGCGTACCGTCAAGCTCGATCATTTTGCGGTCGATAGCTACTTGATCAAGAGCGTCCAGACCAATGATTTCAGGAGCGATAATCGTGTTAACGTTATCTACTGCTTTTTCTACGCCTTTACCAAGGTAACGGCCTTTGTCGCCATCACGAAGCTCAACAGCTTCGTATGCGCCAGTGGATGCGCCGGATGGAACGATAGCGCGGCCTTGGCCACCGGACTCTAGGGATACTTCTACTTCTACTGTTGGATTACCGCGGGAATCCAATACTTCGCGTGCATATACGTCAACGATAATAGACATGTTTGAACACTCCTCTTAGTTTAATGATAGTTGCTACTTCTGAATCAGGGAAATGCCCGTCATTTCTGCCGGCTTGGAAAGCTGCATCAAATCAAGCACCGTCGGTGCAAGGTCTGCCAAAATTCCGCCTTCACGCAGCGTTGCTCCAGCAACCGTCACAATGCATGGCACCGGGTTGGTTGTGTGCGCTGTGAAAGGACGTCCATTTGCATCAAATACCATATCGGCATTACCATGGTCAGCTGTAATAATACATACGCCGCCTTTAGCAAGCACAGCTTCAACGACTTGGCCCAAGCATGCATCCGTTGCTTCCACCGCTTTGATTGTCGGCTCCAGCATGCCGGAGTGACCTACCATATCGGGATTGGCAAAATTCAAGATAATCGCATCATGCTTATCTGCTTCAATCTCGCTGACTGCAGCTGCCGCTACCTCATAAGCGCTCATTTCTGGTTGCAGATCATAAGTCGCTACTTTAGGCGAATTGATCAGAACGCGAGTTTCACCCGGCAATTCATGATCGCGGCCGCCGCTGAAGAAGAACGTGACATGCGGATACTTTTCCGTTTCCGCAATGCGAAGCTGCTTCTTGCCGTTTTGCACAAGCACTTCACCAAGCGTATTATCAAGGTTTTTCGGCGAATAAGCGACAAAGCCGCCAATCGTTTCGCTGAACAGCGTCAAGCATACGAAATACAGATTTTTTGGAGCATGCTCCCCACGTTCAAAACCGCGGAAATCTTCATTCGTAAATACTTGTCCCAGTTGAATCGCACGGTCAGGCCGGAAATTGAAGAAAATAACTGCATCCTCCGACTCGACAAGACCAACAGGTTTGCCATCTTCGCCCACGATAACCGTTGGCATAACAAATTCATCATAAACGGATTTCTCGTACGATTCAACTATCGCCTTGAGCGGATCGTTATATTGCGGGCCTTCGCCATACACCATAGCGCGGTAAGACTTCTCTACCCGCTCCCAGCGTTTGTCGCGGTCCATCGCGTAATAACGTCCTTGCACCGTTGCAACATGGCCTACGCCAACCTCTTCGATCTTCGCGAGAAGCTGCTCCATGTAGCCTTTTGCGCTATCCGGGGCAACGTCGCGGCCATCAAGGAATGCATGGATATAAACATCTTCTAGGCCTTCCTTCTTCGCCAGGTCAAGCAGAGCAAACAAATGCGCAATGTGGCTGTGTACGCCGCCATCGGACAGCAGGCCGTACAGGTGAAGCTTCTTGCTATTTGCTTTTGCATGACGCACAGCGCCGAGCAGCGTTTCGTTGTCGAAAAACTCGCCATCGCGGATCGACTTGCTGATGCGAGTCAAATCCTGATAAACGATGCGGCCTGCGCCGATGTTCAAATGGCCAACCTCGGAGTTGCCCATTTGTCCATCTGGCAAGCCTACCGCTTCACCGCTCGCTGTCAGCTGCGTATGAGGGTAAGTCGACCAGTAACGGTCGTAGTTAGGCTTTTTCGCTTGGGCAACTGCATTGCCTGTCACGTCATCGCGCAGACCAAAGCCGTCAAGAATAATTAATGCAACTGGAGCAGCCATCTTACTTGGCCCCCTCGATCAGTGCGATATAGGAAGCAGGCTCAAGGCTAGCTCCGCCTACAAGCGCGCCGTCGATATCTTGCTGACCCATATATTCAGCAACATTGTTAGGTTTAACGCTGCCGCCGTATTGGATACGAACCGCTGCTGCTGTAGCATCGTCATAAAGACCTGCAATTACGCTGCGGATATAACCGATAACGTCCTGTGCATCTTCAGAAGTTGAAGATTTGCCAGTGCCAATCGCCCAGATCGGCTCATAAGCAACAACGACTTCAGCTGCTTGAGCAGCGGACAAGCCTTGGAATGCCGCTACCGTTTGCACGTTGCAAACATTTTTCGTTTCGCCAGCTTCGCGCTCTTCAAGCTTCTCGCCTACACATACGATAGGAGTCAGATCATGCTTGAATGCTGCATGTACTTTTTTGCTAACGATTTCGTCTGTCTCAGCAAAATAAGCACGACGCTCGGAGTGGCCGATAATGACATATTTTACGCCCAGGTCTTTCAGCATCACGCCGCTGATTTCGCCTGTGAATGCGCCATTGTCTTCGAAGTGAAGATTTTGAGCGCCAATCGCGATCGTTGTTCCTTTAGCTGCTTCAACAAGGGAAGGAAGTGCTGTAAATGGCGCGCAGATCACGCTCTCTACGCCATCAACCTCTGCTTTGCCTTTCACATCTGCGAAGAAGGAAGCCGCTTCAGAAACCGTTTTGAACATTTTCCAGTTGCCTGCAATAATTGGTTTTCTGCTCATATATATACCCTCCTGTACTGTATGGGTTGCTTATTTATCGTTAAGTGCTTCAACGCCCGGCAATACTTTGCCTTCCATGAATTCCAGGGAAGCGCCGCCGCCAGTAGAAATATGATCCATTTTGTCAGCAAGACCGAATTTCTCAGCTGCTGCCGCCGAATCGCCGCCACCGATAACCGTGTAGCCAGCTGTTTCTGCACATGCTTTCGCTACTGCTTGTGTACCATGGGAGAAAGGCTCGATTTCGAATACGCCCATTGGTCCGTTCCAAACAACCAGCTTGGAGTTTTTGATCGCTTCAGCGTAAATTTCACGCGTCTTAGGACCGATGTCGATGCCTTCCCACTCAGCTGGAATGCCGTCAACGTCAACGATTTGCGTGTTGGCGTTTTTGCTGAAATCATCAGCTACAACGATATCAACCGGAATGAGGAAGTTTTTGCCCAGCTTTTTCGCTTTCTCGATGAACTCAAGCGCCAGATCAAGCTTGGAGTTGTCTACGAGCGACTTGCCGATTTCATGGCCTTGTGCTTTGAAGAATGTGTAGGATAAGCCGCCACCGATAATAATGTTGTCGGCAATTTCGATCATTTTGTTGATAACGTCGATTTTGTCCTTAACCTTCGAACCGCCTACGATAGCTGTGAAAGGACGCTCAGGGTTGTTCAGCGCTTTGCCAAGAACATCAAGCTCTCTCTCCATCAATAGACCGGAAACAGCCGGCAGGTGGTGCGCAATGCCTTCAGTCGAAGCGTGAGCACGGTGTGCAGCTCCGAAAGCATCATTCACGTAAAGATCAGCAAGCTCAGCGAAAGCTTTCGCCAGCTCAGGATCGTTTTTCTCTTCGCCCGCATGGAAACGAACGTTTTCAAGCAGCAATACATCGCCAGCGTTCAAAGCCGCGATTTGCGCTTTAACATTTTCACCGATCGACTCATCCGCTTTTACTACCGGTTTGCCAAGAAGCTCGGACAGGCGCGCTGCCGATGCTGTGTGGCGAAGCTCTTCTACAACTTCACCGTTCGGGCGGCCCAAGTGGCTTGCCAAAATAACTTTCGCGCCTTTTTCGATCAAGAAGTTAATCGTAGGAAGCGTCTCACGGATACGCTTGTCATCGGTAATTTTACCATCTTCGAGCGGCACATTGAAATCGACGCGTACGAATACCCGTTTGCCTGCTACTTCTACGTCACGAACACTTTTTTTAGCCATGAATGTAACCTCCTGATATTAGCGTACAAAGCTTAACACTTTCTATATTCAAACAAAAAGAAGCGTTCCCTCTTTATTAAAAGAAGGAACGCTCCCTCTTGGCCCGCAGCCAGAAGGCTCGCGAACCTGAAGCTGCGCTTCGTCATGAAGACAAAATCGCGCCCCTGTTAAGGTTTCGCTTGAATCGCATACGATGCCCCGGGAGCGCCGCGGATTAAGCGTATCCCAAGGGCCAGTGCAATACCGGCCTGGGACGTAAAGCGTTCCATGTAATTGTGGGGGATATTTCCCTTGTTCTTACAGACCTTTGCTTGCGATATAAGCAGCGAGATCAACTACGCGGTTCGAGTAGCCCCACTCGTTGTCGTACCAAGAAACAACTTTAACCATGTTGCCTTCAACAACCATAGTCGACAGACCGTCGATTGTGGAAGAAGCTGGATCGTGGTTGTAGTCGCTCGATACAAGCGGCAATTCATTGTAGTTTAAGATGCCTTTAAGAGCGCCGTCAGCAGCTTCTTTCAAAGCAGCGTTAACTTCTTCAACTGTAACGTTAACTTTCAGTTCAGCTACCAGGTCAGTAACGGAAACGTTAGGTGTAGGAACACGCATAGCCATACCGTTCAGTTTGCCTTTCAGCTCAGGAAGAACAAGGGATACCGCTTTAGCAGCACCAGTCGATGAAGGAATGATGTTCTCAGCAGCTGCACGAGCACGACGAAGGTCTTTGTGCGGTACATCCAGAACGGATTGGTCATTTGTGTACGAGTGGATCGTTGTCATCATGCCTTTAACGATGCCGAATTTATCGTTCAATACTTTTGCAAACGGAGCAAGACAGTTCGTTGTGCAAGAAGCGTTGGAGATGATTGTGTGGGAAGCTGCATCGTATTTGTCTTCGTTAACGCCGATAACGATAGTAATGTCTTCGTTAGTAGCAGGAGCGGAGATGATAACTTTTTTAGCGCCGCCTTTAAGGTGAAGCTCAGCTTTTTCTTTAGCTGTGAAAATACCAGTGGATTCAACAACGATTTCAGCGCCTACAGAAGCCCAAGCCAGGTTCTCAGGGTTGCGCTCAGCGAAAACTTTGATTTCGCGGCCGTTAACTACGATCGCGCCTTCTTTAGCTTCAACTGTAGCATCAAGAGTACCGTGAGTTGTATCATATTTCAAAAGGTGAGCCAGTGTAGCTGTGTCTGTCAAATCGTTTACTGCTACGATTTCAACATCAGCGTTGTTCAGAGCTGCGCGGAATACGTTACGACCAATACGACCAAAACCGTTAATACCTACTTTAACCATTGTTGTTTCCTCCTAGAGTGTTTTGGGATAAAAAATATATTTCAAGACATTTCGCATGCCGGATGCCATTGTCTCGCCCGGCGCGCGAAGCATCAAGATCACTTGCCAAGCAAAAACGACTTTGTCGTCCTTCTAGGACGAGCGAAGAGCTTTGCCCTAGAATTCTAAGCGGATATAAGGATAAAACTTATAAATTCTTAGAATTCAAGCGTAAACGGCCGAAAGCCGTCCTCTGGCGGTAAAGCTGCCGTTTCGCGGTGAAATATAAGTCCTATTTATAAGCTGCAACTTATAAATTCTTATATTTTTATGGAGCTGAGCCTTCAATAATCGCAATGATTTCTAATGCGGCAGCCTCATCGGTAACTAACACATCATTGTGTCCAAAACGCATAACTGCAGCGATCGCTTCACCTTTGCTTTTGCCTCCGGCTACTCCGATAACTACTTCAGTCTTCACAATATCCTCGAGCCGTAGTCCTACCGTCGGCATCTTGTGAACCACTTGCCCGCTGCGATCAAAATAAAAACCGTATGCTTCAGCAAGCGCTCCTTCAGCTTCAATACCCTGCATCGTCGCCTCATCAAGCTTCCTGCGCCGAGCCATCACCATAGCGTCTCCGATGCCGTGCACGACAATACGCGCCCTGCGGATCACTTCTATAATGTCCTGGATATTCGGTTCCTGCATAATGGGAGCATAAGCTTCCTCGCCAAGATGATCAGGAACGTGAAGCAGCCGATAGTTGGCACCTGTCCGCTTCGCCATGGTGGAAGCAATCGTATTCGCCTGATAATCGACGCTTTCGCCAAGTCCGCCTCTTGCAGGCACGAACCAATTGGTTTTAAGCGGCGCCACAGCCGAAAGCTGATTGGCTACCTGAGCAGTCGTCGTACCGCCTGTAACGGCTATGACGTCGCCTTGCTCCATCGCTTTGCGCAGTACCTGCCCTCCTGCTCTGCCGAGTTCCCGCTTCGTCTGCGCGGATACATCAGAATCGCCGGCCACAACAACAACTTGGCTCAGCCCGAAATAACTTCTGATCTTCTCCTCAAGCTCCGATAAGCCGAAAATCGTCTGCACAAAAGGCTCAAACTGTTCAAGCAGTTCTTTGCCAGGTTCACTGATTCTCATGCCTGAAGCATGAATTTCAAGCAAGCCCTGCGACTTTAGAAAGTCCGTTTCTGCTCGCAGCACCCTCTCCGTCATACCGAGCGTTGTCGCAAGCGTTCTGCGGCCGATGAGATCAGAGAGCATAACCTGGTGCAGTATCCTGTAGCGCTTCCTCATCACGTCGAGCAAATCTGGCAGAAGCTGCTGCTGCAATTCAATCATTTGGCGCATCTTCTAATTATTCACTCCACCCGTACTAAGTTAAGCGAAACCGATACTCATGCATTGCGGTGGACACGAAACGTCCCATGCTTTCGTTTTAAGTCCCACCTCTATTTTACCGAACTTGATCTAACATTTCAAGTCAACAATTTCATATGAAACCGTTTACTGACACGATTTTATCAAATTTATTTTTAATAGCTGGCTTGATTTCTATTCACATTTAACATATACTAAATCTTGCTGTTACTTTTATACATGCGCCCGTGGTCCAATGGATATGACGTAGGCCTCCGGAGCCTGAGATCTAGGTTCGATTCCTAGCGGGCGCGTTCTGATTTGCCAATAACGACATACAACAAGCAATCGTGTTTATGAAGCCTAGTATGTGGCCACCCTGATGAAAGGGTGGTTTTTTTATATCGTTTTTTAGCTGCAAAAAGGCATGCGATAGAGAAAAATCTGATTTGTCTGACTATCTTTGACTTTTAACGTTTCATCCGCTATTATGATGTTACGGCAATATCAATCTTGTTATTTTTCGGAGGAGGTTTACAGGATATGAATTTCGTCCCTATGGTTATTGAGCAAACTAATCGCGGAGAGCGCTCCTACGACATCTATTCCCGGTTATTGAAGGACCGTATTATCTTCTTGGGCTCGGGCGTCAATGACGTTGTAGCCAACTCCATCATCGCACAGATGCTGTTTCTGACAGCTGATGACCCTGAGAAAGACATCTCCCTTTACATTAACAGCCCTGGCGGTTCCATCACCTCGGGTATGGCTATCTATGATACGATGCAATACATCAAGCCTGACGTATCCACCATTTGTGTAGGTATGGCAGCATCGATGGGCGCTTTCCTGCTTGCAGCAGGCGCCAAAGGCAAGCGTTACGCGCTTCCGAACAGCGAGGTTATGATTCACCAGCCGCTGGGCGGCGCTGAAGGCCAGGCGAGCGATATCGAAATTCGCGCACGCCGCATTATCAAAATGCGCGACCACTTGAATGGCATCCTGTCCGAGCGCACAGGCCAACCGCTTGAGCGCGTGGAGAAAGATACCGATCGCGACTATTTCATGAGCGCAGCAGAAGCTTGCGAGTACGGTCTCGTTGACAAGGTTATTGAGAAAATCTAATTGCCCCGCATTATTGTGGACGCATAACAAAAGAACCCCGGTTCAGGCGAACCGGGGTTCTTTTGTTATGGACTTTTGTTATGGACTTTTTTTAACCAAAAAACCGCCCCGGATCATTCAGATCCAGAAGGCGGCATGGCCAAATAATAGGGTTATGAGCAAGCGAATCCCTGCTGCATAGGGCTTCTTATTGGTTCTCCAGCTCTTCCTTGCTTACCAATGCAGCTAAAGCGTTTACAGCCTGTTCTGCGTCCGAACCTTCCGCACTTATGAAAACTTCAGTGCCCGAACTGATTGCCAAGCTCATAATTCCCATAATCGATTTGGCATTCACTTTCTTGTCGTCTTTCTCGACGAATACTTCAGATGAAAATTTATTAGCTTCTTGTACGAATAATGCTGCAGGTCTTGCATGAAGACCCGTCTTTAGTCGAACGACAACCGGAAGCCTTGTCATGGAAACCATACCCCCTATATCTTATTCATTCCTTAATTATGCCGATAATTTTAAACTCATTGTATCATTATACCATCGGAAACAAGAAGTTAAAAGTTTAGCCATTGCGTATTTTTTCAGCAAGCTCGTCAATTTTGCGAAGACGATGGTTTACGCCCGACTTGCTTACTGACCCTTTCAGCAGTTCGCCAACTTCCTTCAAGTTCAGATCGGGGTGCTGCAGGCGAATTTCAGCGACTTCCCTGAGCTTATCCGGCAAGTTATCAAGGCCCAGCTCGCGGTCCAGCAGTTTAATATTATCAATCTGCCGCACGGACGCGCCAATGGTCTTGTTCAGGTTCGCCGTCTCGCAATTGACGATGCGATTGACGGAATTGCGCATGTCGCGCATAATCCTTACATCCTCGAATTTGAACAGCGCCTGATGAGCACCGATAATGTTCAGCAGCTCAATAATTTTCTCGCCTTCCTTAATGTAAAAAATAAAGCCTTTCTTCCGTTCAATGCAGCGGGCATTCAGCTCGAACTTATTGGCAAGCTCCACTAATGAGGCGCAATACTCCTCATACATCGAAGAAATTTCCAAATGGTACGAGGAACCCTCAGGGTTATTCACTGAACCTCCAGCAAGGAAAGCCCCGCGCAAATAAGAACGCTTGCAGCAAGACTTCTTGATCATCGCTTTATCGATTCCGGAGTTGAACACGAAACCTTCCGATACGATATGAAGCTTGCTCAATATAGATTGTACCATTGTTGGAATACGTACGATATACACATTGTTCTTTTTCAGCCGCATTTTTTTCCGAACCAACAGCTCGGTGTGTACCTCAAAGTGCTTTTTGACCAGAGAATAAATACGACGGGCTATGGCAGCATTTTCTGTTGAGATGTCCAAAATGACTTTGCGGCTGGATAAGCTGACAGAACCATTCATCCGAATGAGTGCGGAAAGCTCTGCAAGCTCACAGCAGGAATCCGCTTCAATAAGCGTAAGTTCCTTTTTCGTTTGTGCCGCAAACGACATGGTTTGTCACCTCTTTCTAATCATCCAGTTTTCCACTAGCTTATAAATATGATGGCTTAGACGCTCGGCATCATGCCTTAGAAACGTCTGGAATAAAACAAAACGATCCGCAATAACCTCGCAGCCCTTGCTGCGAATAGCTTCTAAATCAATAGCGACGGGCTTTGCGCCCATCTCTGCATATTTGGCTTCCACTTGCGGTGAAATTTCACCATTGTTCACAATGACATAATCAAATAATTGCAGGCCGATATGGGCCTCAATCGCATTCATATGATCCGATACCGTATAATTGTCCGTCTCGCCCGGCTGCGTCATCACATTGCACACAAACAGCTTGACGGCGCAAGATTCCGTAATTGCTTGGGCAAGCATGGGAACAATCAAATTCGGCATAATGCTCGTGTACAAGCTTCCAGGCCCAATAAGAATGGCATCTGCTTGCTCGATCGCCTTAACCGCTTCCGGCAGCGCGTGTGCCTTCTCCGAATCAATGAATACACGCTTGATTGCTTGACCCGCCTTTGGAATCATCGACTCGCCAATGACGATCGAGCCATCGGCCATTTCTGCCTTGAGCACGATAGCCTGGGCTGCCGCAGGCAAAACACGCCCGCGCACCGCCAGCACCCTGCTCAGCTCGCGTACGCCCGTCACAAAATCGCCTGTGATGTCAGCCATAGCAGCCAGCATTAAATTGCCGAGACTATGCCCGGCAAGCCCCGTGCCTGAATTGAATCGGTATTGCAGCACCTCTGCAAGCAGCGGCTCCGTATCGGCGAGCGCCATCAGCACATTGCGAACATCGCCCGGAGGCGGAATTTGCAGCTCATTGCGCAGCACGCCGGAGCTGCCCCCATCATCCGCAACGGTGACGATGGCTGTAATATCCATGGGCTTTTCCTTCAGCCCGCGCAGCATAACGGATAATCCTGTGCCTCCGCCAATGACTACGATCTTGGGAGGCGCTCCTATTTTGTGCCTGTTCTGCATACATTCCCTCCGTTAATGCCTGTCGCGGTCGGAATCGCGATGGCTGACGCGTACCCGTTCCGTATCGCTGCTTCCCAGCACACGGCCCAAGTATTCCGAAATCGCCACCGAGCGATGTTTTCCTCCGGTACAGCCAATGCCGATAACGACCTGGCTCTTCCCTTCCTTATGATAAAGCGGAAGGAGGAACTGGAGCATATCAACCAGTTTAGCCAGAAACGCCTGCGTTTCCGGCCATTTCATCACATATTCATAAACCTCTGGCGTCTGGCCGGTATTTGGGCGCAGATGCTCAATATAATGAGGATTAGGCAAAAAACGCACATCATAAATTAAATCCGCATCAATCGGAATGCCATATTTAAAGCCGAAAGAAATGACATTGACCGACAAGCTATTTTGCTCCAAATTCGTAAACCTGGAAATAATCCGTTCTTTCAGCTGTGCGGGCTTGATACTGCTGGTGTCAATGACCAGCGATGCAGACCCCTTCAAATCCTCCAGCATTCTGCGCTCCAGCTTGATGCCGTCCAGCGGCAAGCCATCGGGCACAAGCGGGTGGCGGCGGCGGCTCTCCTTATAACGTTGAACGAGCACGCCGTCCGTCGCATCCAGGAACAGTATCTCACAGCTTATGGTAGAATGGTCTTTAATATAACTTAAAGACTCCGCTAAAGCTGTAAAAAACTCCCTGCCGCGCAAGTCAATAACTAAGGCAACCTTGCCGATCTTCCCGTTTGATTGCTCAATCAGCTCTGCAAACTTAGGGATAAGCACCGGGGGCAAATTATCGACGCAGAAGAAGCCAAGATCCTCTAGACTTTGTACAGCAATCGTTTTGCCCGCGCCTGACATCCCTGTAATAATAACAAGCTTCGCTAGTGCCGCTGCCGTCTCCATCTTCTTCTCCTCCTCACAAGCGGGGAAATTGTCCCTGTTATCCTATGTTTATCGCTACGAGCGCAAAATCAATCCCGCTGCGCCAACGACACCTGCATTGTTGCCGAGCGTAGCAGGGATGATTTTCACGCCATCCTGCGCTTCTTTCTGTGTATACTTCTCGAATACTTCGCGAATTTGCTCGAACAGAAACTCGCCGGCTTTGGACACGCCGCCGCCAATAATGAAGCATTCCGGATTCAGCACGACGGCCATCAGCGCCATCGAGCGTCCCAAATAATACGCCGCACGGCTTACAATGCGCATAGCTACTTCATCTCCAGCTTTTGCTGCATCGATAACGTCCTTCGCCATAATGTCTGTCACTTGAGCAAGCGTCGTACGGTCGCCGCGCTCCACAGCATCCTTCGCCATACGGATAATGCCCGTTGCGGAAGAAACCGTTTCGAGGCAGCCCATCTTGCCGCAGCCGCACTGAATCGCTTCGAGATCCGGCACAATTGCAATATGTCCAAGCTCGCCAGCCATGCCGGCGAAGCCTTCGACGATTTTGCCGCCGATAATAATACCGCCGCCCACACCTGTACCAAGCGTGTAGCATACGCAGTGGTCGATGCCTTTGCCCGCGCCAGCCCAAGCCTCGCCCAGCGCTGCCACGTTTGCATCATTGTTTACAAGCACTTTAGTTGCCAGCTTGGCTTCCAAATAATCTTTCAAATTTACGTCGCGAATCTTCAAATTCGGCGCGAACTTAATATAGCCCGACGGAATGTCCAGGAAACCGGCGATTCCTACGCCTACACCGCCAACCTGCTCCCATTCATAGGAAGATTCAGCGACGATGGCACGCGCATAAGCAGCAATATTTTCAAGGATAGCATCCGTACCTTTATTCGTTTCTGTGGGACCTTCATACGTGTGAAGCAAATCCCCGTTCTCGTTGCACAATCCGACCTTAATTGCCGTTCCGCCAACATCGATTCCAACGTAAATCTTTTGAGACATTTGTAGTCCACCTCATTAATATGTTAATCTTCTCTGTCCACTATAAGCGAAGCTCCTCCCTCTGGTCAAGGCAGGAAGCTCCTTGCTGCCGCTGGATTTGCACGTTGAGTTCACCCCGTATATCCATTAGACTAGGGTCAAGCGTAAACGGCTTTGCCGTCCTTTGGCGGCAAAGCTTCGTTTCGCGATGAAATATAGAGAAAGGATGAGAACATCACATACTTTCCTATATTTCAAGGTGAAACGGCTGTCGCCGTCCTTTGGCGGCGTGGCGCGTTTCATTCCGAGAAATATAGAGAAGGGATGCGAAAACCATATCCTTTCCTATATTTCAAGCGTAAACGGCTTTGCCGTCCTCTGGCGGCAAAGCTTTCGTTTCGTGATGAAATATAGAGAAAGGATGGGAACATCACATACTTTCCTATATTTCAAGGTGAAACGGCTGTCGCCGTCCTTTGGCGGCGTGGCGCGTTTCATTCCGAAAAATATAGAGAAGGGATGCGAAAACCATATCCTTTCCTATATTTCAAGCGAACACATCACTTCCCGCCCCAGATGGCGGACTCCGTTCCGCATTGGAATCGAAGCCGCGTATACACGCCTAGCTGGCAGCTTATTATAGATCAATGAATCCACATCCCGATAAGGAGGTATTCGGCCTTGCCCTTTCACAACCAGCAAATATTGCCTGCCCCGCGAAAAACGAAAGATTTGGAAAAGCTGATGACTTCTGACTTCTCCTATATTGTGCTGCTGGAGACGCATATCAGCCAACTGAAGAGCATTTTCGAGCTGGCGAATGCCCATGGCAAAAAAATACTGCTCCACGCCGATTTAATCGGCGGCCTCAAAAATGACGAATACGCAGCCGAATATTTGTGCCAGATGATTCGCCCGGCCGGACTTATTTCTACACGCGGCGCTGTCATTAGCACAGCCAAGAAAAATGGCCTTATTGCGATACAGCGCTTGTTTCTGCTGGATACCCAGGCATTGGAGAAAAGCTATGTGCTGCTGGAGCGCACGAAGCCTGATTATATTGAAGTGCTGCCAGGCGTCATGCCGCATATCATTCGTGAAGTTTTTGAACGGACGGGCATTCCGATTTTTGCCGGCGGTCTGATCCGAACTGTAGCAGATGTGGAAAATGCAACTGCCGCTGGGGCTACAGCAGTGACCACCTCGCGCAGCGAGCTGTGGACGCATTTTGCGTCTACAAGCAAATGATTATTTTCGGCAAGCTTATGCCGCTTGCGTCAATGCTGCGCCACCTGTACGCCACCCCAGCTCATAGTGCTGCTTGTTCTAGGGTACTGCCCAAACATACAAGCGTACAATAAACATACAATAAATACCCCTTTGCCTTATTCATCAGGCAAAGGGGTATTTGCTGCATTTCGATCTAGGGAACTAGGAAGCTCAGCGTTTGATAGGCGCTTGCGCCTTATGTGCGCTAACTGAACCTAACCGCCGATCTATGTTTACAGGGACTGGCTCCAGTCATGCGTCATGCTGCCTTCAAGGAAACGTTCGCAATCGAGCGCTGCCATACAGCCGCTGCCCGCAGCGGTAATCGCTTGGCGATATTTGCTGTCCTGCACGTCGCCACAAGCGAAGATGCCTGGAACGTTCGTCTCGGAAGTACCCGGTTTTACTTTAATGTAGCCATGCTCATCCGTATCGATCTGTCCATTCAGGAAGGCCGTGTTCGGCGTGTGGCCGATCGCGATGAAAATGCCGTGCGTCTCAATGACTTCTTCACTGCCCGTTTCATTGTTGCGTACTTTAAGGCCAGTAACGCCCATTGGCCCAGCTACAACCTCAACTGGCGTGCGGTTTAGGCTCCAGTCGATTTTTTCATTTTCGCGTGCGCGGTCCTGCATGATCTTAGAAGCGCGCAGCTCATCGCGGCGGTTAACAAGCTCTACATTCGTCGCGAAGCGAGTCAGGAAGCTAGCTTCCTCCATAGCGGAATCTCCGCCGCCCACAACGATGATTTTTTTGCCACGGAAGAAAAATCCGTCGCAAGTGGCGCAGGTGCTGACACCGCGGCCTACGTTTTCTTTTTCCCCAGGGATGCCTAGGTATTTCGCTGAAGCGCCCGTCGAAATAATAAGCGACTCGCCTACGAATTCGCCCTTGCCTTCTACTTGCAGCTTGAACGGTCTCGCGGAAGTATCCACGCTGTTCACCCAGCCCGTAATGAACTCTGCGCCGAAACGCTCCGCTTGCTTGCGCATATTAGCCATCAAATCCGGACCCATAATACCTTCTGGGAAGCCCGGGAAGTTCTCTACTTCCGTTGTCGTCGTCAATTGTCCGCCTGGCTCCGGTCCTTCAATAACTAGCGGCTTCATGTTTGCACGAGCCAAATAAATCGCAGCCGTCAGTCCCGCAGGACCCGTACCGATAATAATTGCTTTATACATCCTGTAACCCTCCTTAGATTTTGCCCTATTCTTATTATATTTCACAGACACGCCTGCTCGCTATTCCAGCGGTTCATCTGGCGCAAATACCGAATTGATCGAACGCATCTTTTCCTTAATGCCGCACACTTGATCGATTCGCTTCGCATTTTTGCTGACCGTTGCAATGGAAGTGCCATAACGAACGGATACCTCATGATACGAAATCGTGCGCCGATGCATCTTCGCCGTCAAATATTCCAGTGCTGCGGCCCAGCCTTCGACCTTGCTCAGCTTCGGAACGTCCGGATAAACCCGGCTGAGAAACTCGACCCACAGCGTCATTAGATCATGCTGCTGGATCAGATCATAACGTTTGTTCATTCGCGATAACGCAGCTTCGACTACTTCCTGCCATTTGGCTTCCCACACAGGCAGACGAGAAGGAACACGATTCGGTTCAATGACCGTTTCCTTGCCTTCCAAAATCGCCTGCAGAGGCTCCTGTACATCAATGGTGCGCAGGACGAAAATCGCAATCCGCTTCAAATAATCGTCTTCGCCCGGTTCGATTAAAAACGCTCTTAGCGCATCCTTCACTTCATTGTCGGCAATCATGCCGAGCGCCTGAATAACTTGCAGCTTCGTGTTCCGATCGCCGTGGCGCAGCGCCCAGAAGAAGGAGGAGCGGACGAGCGGGTCGCGCTTCAAATGATCAGGCAGTCCATCCGAGGAGTTTTCCCAAAGCTTGAACTGCTCCTCAAACGGCAAATGATAATGGTAGCTGACTGCTGATTTATGCTGCCCTTGCTTTACCAGTTCCAGCTGCTCCATATAATAGCGGGGAATATTCGACTTTGGATCAAGCTTCGCTGTCTGCCGCCACAAACGCTCGGCTTCATGGAACCGACCAATATTGCATGCTGCCACAGCCGCATAATGATACAGGCATGGGTCCTGATTTAGATCAGGGTCCTTCAGCAAGCGAAGGAAGTGGCGGTAAGCCGCCTCATGCTCGCCAAGAATGCCCATCGTCGTAGCCAGCTTAAACACATGCTCCTCATGAAAAGGTGCCGTCTTGCGCAGCAGCTCCACCAGTGGAGCCAAACTTTTCTCATCCTCTGCATGCTGATAAAAGATGGCTAAATTGCACAAGGCATGCAGGTTGCCCGCATCAATATGCAGCGCCTCATGAATCGTTTCCATCGCTTTATCGAACAGACCCATATAATAATAAGCGAGCGCCAAATTGTTGCGGGCGGCCAGAAACTCCGGCTGTGCCGCAATAATGTCCTCCAGCAGGCGAACCGCCTCGGTAAACTTGCCTTCCTCCAGAAGCGTGCGTGCCTGATCATGCTCAAACAGGCCTTCACGCGCCTTAATGCTCGTTACCCGCGTTGGACGCTCCAGCTCATAATCGAGCAATTCCATCATTTCTTCCGCCTCATCGAGGTACTGCCCATCCGCATCCTCTTCGAGATATTGCACCAAAGCCCCTTCAGCGGCTTCATATTGTTCCATATTGGCATAGTTGTTCGCCATATAAAAATGGCATTCCGTCATCGTAGGATCAAGCTCATCGACGATCCAATGCAAAATCTTATTGGATTCCTCATAATTGCCCATTTCCGATAAAATGCCAGCCATATTACAATGGTTAACCGGATTTTCCGGCTCATATTCCACAGCACGGCGAAAATATTTAAGTGCCTTGTCATAGTGGTATCGGTCCAATGAGCGGACAGCCCGTTCGAAAAAGAATGTGGCATCCCACTGAATAGGTATGATTTTCGTTTTTGGCTCAGCTGTCGCCGCGCGTTTCTTTCCCTTCATTGGCAAGGCACCTCCCGGAAACTTCATTTTCTACGATTATAACATAGGAACGGTCAAGTCGCGCACTCAAACTAAAGGAAACGCTCCAGGACGGCTGCAATTACCCGCGTTCCATTGTGGCAAAAGGCAAAAAGTTATGAAAATCGCGGGCGTTTTAATAACCGCCCGCGATTTCATATAAGTATTTATGCTGTTTGTGATAAAGAGTCGACAAGGTGAAACGGCTGTCGCCGTCCTCTGGCGGAGCAGCGCGTTTCATTCCGAGAAATATAGAGAAAGGATGGGATAATTATATACTTTCCTATATTTAAAAAAAGTTCTCGCTACACGCCTGCATTTTTGAACAGGGTGCTGATCGAACCGCCTTCAATAATGATGCGTGTTGCTTCTGCAAGCAGAGGAGCAACCGATAGCACCGTGAAACGGTCCGGACGGTTGTCAGGCAGGAGAATAGAGTCGGTTACGACTACTTCTCTAATACTTGGAATATCCAAACGCTCAATAGCATTGCCGGAAAAGAGAGGGTGAGTAGCGCACACGTACACATCTTCCGCACCACGTTCCTTCAAGCTTTCGACTACATTGACAATTGTTGTGCCGGTATCAATCAGATCCTCGATAATAATCGGTGTCTGGCCTTCAACATCACCAATAACATGGGTAATCGATGATTCATTATGTGCTGGACGCTTCTTGATCATAATCGCGAACGAAGTGTCCAAGTAGTTGGCAAGCTTCTCGGCAGTCGAAGCGCGTCCAGCATCTGGCGATACGACAACTGGGTTTTTAATATTTTTCGATTTCAAATAATCGCTGAGCAGATCAAGAGCTGTCATATGATCGACCGGAATATTAAAGAAGCCCTGAATCGCTGGTGCATGCAAGTCAATCGTAACGACGCGGGTCGCCCCAACTGTCGTCAATACGTCTGCAACCATTTTTGCGGAAATCGGTTCCCGCGGCGCGGATTTACGCTCCTGACGGGCATAACCGTAATACGGCATAATAATGTTAATCGTTTTCGCCGAAGCCCGTTTCGCTGCATCAATCATAACTAGCAGCTCCACGAAATATTCGTTGATCGGATGCGAAAACGATTGAACCAGAAATACGTCGCAGTTCCGGATGGTTTCTTCATAGTGGACATAAATTTCGCCACTCTTGAATCTGGACATCTTAATGGCGCCGAGCGTCAATCCTAAATCCGAAGCAATCTTCTGAGCTAGTTCCGGATTAGACGATCCCGAGAAAATACGCAACTTGTCGCTTAACATAATACCCTCCTGAGCGTTTAAACCAAATAAGTTTTACCTGACTAGGCTTTCAATGCGCAACGCCTGCTTGCCCTAAGCTTGTGCTACGGGCACAGCCCGTTTGCGCTTGGTCAATACCATTATACATCGAATTGCTAATAATTCAAAAATCAATACTGACTAATTTTCGACGATCAAAGGTCGCGAGCTGCGAAAAACCGACTTCTTTCAACATCAGACGCGCTTGATCGAGGTATTGTGCCAGTCTTTCTGGCTGATGCGCATCCGAGCCAACCGTAATTGGAATGCCCAGCTTAAGCGCATATTCCAGCATTCTGCGGCTCGGGAACATTTCCTCCGCTGGTGTCCGCAAGCCCGAGGCATTCAATTCAATCGCAACGCCATGCCGCTTGACGGCTTCGAGCGCTGCATTTTCCAAATGCGTCACATCTTCCTCCGGCTTAAAGCCAAAACGCTTGATTACATCGATATGCCCGATAAAATCATAAAGCCCGGTTGCTGCCGCCTTCTGCACCGCATCATAATATTGCTCATATACCGCCAGCCGGTTTTTGCCTTCCCAGCCGTGCGTCTGGCGAAAATCGGTAATATCCCACTCGCCGAGAAAATGTACTGAGCCAATGACATAATCGAACGGATATGCTTTAATAATATCCTCGATTTGCCGCTCATAACCCTCGATATAATCGCCTTCCAGTCCGACGCGAATGTCGATTTGATGTTTGTACTTCTCCTTAAGCGTCAAACACTCCTCGACATAACGCGGCAGCTCCTCCATGGGCATGGCCATCTCTGGATAATACGTCGCCGGATCGACATGAATAAGCGGCAAATGGTCGGACAAGCCGAGCTGGTCAAGCCCCAGTTCAATGCCCTTCTGTACGTATTCCTCAAGCGTGCCAACTGCATGCCCGCAGCGAACATGATGGGTATGGTAATCGATAAGCATAAGGCAGTCCTGCCTTTCCCTTTTTAATCATCTGAATTAAAACCGCAAAACGCGGCAATCCGCCTGGCTAGGCTTTGGACTGCTCGCGTTTCATTGCATTATTGCTGGCTGGTTTGCCGTGGCGCTGCACAAGCTCCTGCATCACATCATCCAGTGGCAAGCCCCTCTCTCTGAGCAGCACCAGCAGGTGGAAGATCAAGTCGCTAGCTTCAGAGCGCAGCTCGTCGTTGTCTTGATTTTTCGCCGCGATAATCGCTTCGGTTGCTTCCTCGCCGACTTTTTTAAGAATTTTATCGATGCCTTTATCGAATAAATACGTCGTATACGCACCTTCTGGACGCTCCGCATGACGCTCGGCAATGACGCTTTCCAAACTTCCCAAAATCGCAAAGCGATCTCCGCCTTGTCCGGCTGCAGCTGTCCCAGTTGACGCGGAATCTTCGCCGGAATTGGCCTCAGCAGCTTTATTGACCCGCTCGATATCATTGAAAAAACAGCTATAGCTTCCCGTATGGCAAGCCGGGCCAACTTGATGAACGCGTACCAGCAGCGTGTCGCCGTCACAGTCATAGGATAAGGACTCAATACGCTGCGTATGGCCGCTCGTTGCGCCCTTGTTCCACAGCTCGCTGCGCGAGCGGCTCCAGAACCAGGTCGAACCCGTCTCCACCGAAAGCTTGAGCGAATCCTCGTTCATATAAGCGAGCATCAGCACTTCCTTGCTCTGTGCATCCTGCACGATCGCTGGCACAAGGCCGTCCTCGCTCCACTTAATCTGTTTTATCCAGTCTGTCATCTGACTTCCACGCCCTTCTGCCGCAAATCATCCTTCACTTCGCGAATCGTCATTTCTTTGTAGTGAAAAATCGTCGCCGCCAGCGCAGCGTCCGCCTTGCCCTGATCGAAAACATCGCTGAAATGCTCAATTCGGCCAGCTCCGCCCGAAGCTATAACCGGAATGCCCAGCTTGCCTGATACAGCAGCGGTCAGCGGAAGATCAAAGCCGTCCTTCGTGCCGTCTGCATCCATGCTCGTCAGCAAAATTTCGCCAGCGCCAAGCTTCTCAACCTCACATGCCCACTCCAGCGCTTTAATGCCTGTCGCCTGGCGGCCGCCATGCGTATACACTTCCCACTCGCCCCACGCTTCGTTAAATCTCGCGTCTATCGCGACAACGATGCACTGGGAGCCGAATTTGCGCGAGCCGTCGCGTACGAGCGAAGGATTTTTGACTGCGGCCGTATTAATGGCGATCTTGTCTGCGCCTGCGCGCAGCAGCCGCTTCATGTCGTCGACATGCGAGATGCCGCCGCCAACGGTGAACGGAATCGTAATTTCGCCTGCCGTGCGTTTGACGACCTCGATCATCGTAGCCCGGCCTTCAACCGAGGCGGAAATATCGAGAAATACGAGCTCATCCGCGCCCTCGCGGTCATAGGTAGACGCCAGCTCGACCGGATCGCCAGCATCGCGCAAGTTAACGAAATTAACGCCTTTAACGACGCGGCCGTCTTTGACATCGAGACATGGAATAATGCGTTTTGCCAGCATTTTGCACGCTCCTTATATTAGACTCATCTATGGCTTCGCATGCGACAGCCTGTAGATATTCATTTTTTAAAATATAAGAATGTATAATTTTCACCCTTATACTCCGCTTATATTTCACCGCGAAACGTTAGCTTTACCGCCAGAGGACGGCGACAGCCGTTTACGCTTGTAAAAAAATAACGTTGTCGATCGATAGTTACATGGTGCTGATAAGCGACTTCCCAGTGATGTAGTCGGCGGGGCTAGACTAAGCCTTGCTGCTGCCGGTCAATGCGAGGAAGTTGCCAAGCAGTTGCATGCCCAGCTCGCCGCTTTTTTCCGGGTGGAACTGCATGCCGTATACTTGCTCACGCCCAACGATAGCTGTTACCTGCTGATAATAATCAGTCGTAGCCAGCAGATCGCTGCCTTGCTCCGGCTTCGCATGGAAGGAGTGGACGAAATATACATGGCCCTCTTCCAGTCCCGCAAACAGCGGGCTCTGCTCCTGCTCAAAGCTAAGCTTGTTCCAGCCCATATGCGGGATTTTGTAATCGCCTTGGAAACGGATAACCTTGCCTGGCAGCAGGCCGAGGCCCTCGTTGTCGCCGTACTCCTCGCTCGCGCTGAACAACAGCTGCATGCCGAGGCAAATGCCGAGCAGCGGCTTGCCGGAGGCGGCAAATTGCTTCACGACCTCATCCAGCTTCGTCTCGCGCAAATTGCTCATCGCATCACCGAAGGCGCCGACACCTGGCAAAACCGCGCCATCCGCCGCCAAAATCTCCTGCGGATCAGCTGTTACTACCGCAGCATAGCCCAGACGCTCAACTGCCTTGCTAACGCTGTGAAGATTGCCCATGCCGTAATCGATGATTGCAATCATGCTACAGCACTCCTTTCGTCGAAGGCACTCCTTGTACGCGAGGATCAATGCTCGTCGCTTCATCCAGCGCCCGGCCAAGCGCCTTGAATACCGCTTCAATCATATGATGCGTATTCTGGCCGTAATGTACGATAACATGCAGCGTAATGCGCGCTTCCAGCGCCAGCTTCCATAGAAACTCGTGTACCAGCTCCACAGAGAAGCTGCCTACTTGGCTTGAAGGATATTCCGCGCGGTATTCGAAATGCGGACGGTTGCTCACATCGATAATAACCTGTGCCAGCGCCTCATCCATCGGCACGAATACGCTCGCGTAACGCTTGATGCCGCGCTTGTCGCCTAGTGCTTCACGCAGCGTTTGCCCGAGGCAAATGCCGATATCCTCCACCGTATGGTGGTCATCGATTTCAATATCGCCTTTGGCATTGACCGTCAGGTCGAACTGGCCGTGCTTTGTGAACAAATCCAGCATATGGTTCAGGAAAGGCACATCCGTCTCAATGTTGGCCGTTCCGCTTCCGTCTACCGAAAACGCCAGCTTGATGTCTGTTTCATTTGTTTTGCGAGCTACTTCCGATACGCGTCCTGTCAATTCCGCCATTACCGATTCCTTCTTTCTTCCCGTAAAATAAATGTTCGCTTTGTTCGCTTTGTTTGCTTTGGCTGTTGCTTATCTAGTCTTGCTCGTTACCGCCCTTCGCGCTCCAAACGGATTTGAATCGCCCGCGCATGGGCTTCAAGCCCTTCCTGCCGGGCCAGCGTCATAATTTTGTCGCCATTTGCGAGCAGCGCTTCCTTGCTATAGTAAATCAAGCTTGATTTTTTCAGAAAATCATCCACGTTGACTGGCGAGGAAAATCTCGCCGTTCCATTCGTCGGGATGATGTGGTTCGGTCCGGCGAAATAATCGCCAACCGGCTCCGAGCTGTAAGGGCCGAGGAAGATTGCCCCGGCGTTTTCGATCAAGCCGAGCAGCCTCATTGGATCGGCTGTCAGCACCTCCAGATGCTCAGGCGCCAGCTTGTTCACGACGTCGATGCCCGCTTCCAGCGAGTCGACCATGAGCACGGCGCCGTAGCTGTCGATAGAAGCCCGCGCAATTGCTTGGCGCGGCAGCGTAGCGAGCTGACGCTCCACTTCAGCGGCTACAGCGCTCCCGAGCTGCTCCGAAGGCGTAACGAGGATGGAGGATGCCATCTCGTCATGCTCCGCCTGCGACAGCAGGTCAGCGGCGATATAAGCCGGATCAGCCGATTCGTCGGCAAGCACGACGATTTCGCTTGGACCTGCGATGCTGTCGATATCGACAGCGCCAAATACTTCGCGCTTCGCCAGCGCGATATAAATATTGCCCGGCCCGCAAATTTTATCAACGGGCGCGATTGTTTCCGTCCCGTGGGCGAGTGCGGCAATTGCCTGCGCTCCGCCTACGCGGTACATCTCCTTGACCCCTGCTTCAGCAGCAGCCACGAGAATACCTGGATCAATGCCGTCCCGTCCGCCAGTTGACGGCGGCGTGACCATTACGATTTCCGGCACGCCAGCTACCTGGGCCGGAATGACATTCATGAGCACGGACGACGGATACGCCGCCTTGCCTCCGGGCACATAGACGCCGACCCGCTTCAGCGGTCGCAAAATTTGCCCGAGCAGCGTCCCGTCCGGCTGCAAATCCATCCACGAGTTGCGCTTCTGCTTCTCGTGGAAAGACCTGATGTTGACAGCGGCCTCGCGGATCGCTGTCAGAAAAGCGGCGTCTACCTGGTCATACGCCGCATCAATTTCCGCCTGCGTCACGCGCAGCTCCGCTGCCGTCAGCTCAGCCCTGTCCAGCTTTGCCGTGTAACGCAGCAAAGCAGCATCTCCTTCTTTGCGGACGTCTGCAATGATCGTCCGCACTACTTCATTTTGCTCCGGCGATCCGTATTCCACCTCGCGCTTCAACCCGAACTGCTCCGCTCGCATAATTCTCACAATCGCCAACCCCTTTCCTTTCAGGCTCTGTTCCATTTGCTTTTATGGCTCTGCTCTGTCCTTCTATTATCGCTCTTTCCTGCTTTTAACGCTCTGTTCCATCTACTTTAATGCCCGCGTTCCCGCAATCCTAGAGCTTCGCGCCAAGCGTTTCCTGCAATCTATCGCAGAGGCTTTGAATTGCCTCGTTCTTCATCCGGTAGCTGACGCGGTTCGCGATCAAGCGGCTCGTAATGCCGAAGATGGACTCCATCTCGACCAGTCCGTTTTCGCGCAGCGTCTGTCCCGTCTCGACCATGTCGACAATGCGGTCAGCAAGGCCGATAAGTGGCGCAAGCTCGATCGAGCCGTTCAGCTTGATCACTTCTACCTGCTGCCCCAACTCGCGAAAATATTGCGAAGCCACATTCGGATATTTCGTCGCTACCCGCGGATTGATAACCGGCTTCCAGTCCGGCAGCCCGATTACCGACATCCGGCACTTGGCGATGCCAAGATCCAGCAGCTCGTATACATCTTTATTTTCCTCCATCAGCACATCCTTGCCGACGATTCCAATATCTGCGACGCCATATTCCACATAAGTAGGCACGTCTACAGGCTTTGCCATAATAAACTCCATGCCTGCTTCCGGCAGCTCAATGATCAGCTTGCGAGTATCATCAAAATCGCTTGGAATCGGCAGTCCCGCTTCGCGAAACAGCTTCGATGCCTGCTTGTAAATCCGGCCTTTCGGCATAGCTACCTTCAATATCTCTCTGCCTGCTCCGCTCACTTGCCATCCCCTCCAAGCATTTCGTCCATACCTTCGGTAAATAGTAGAAACTCCACATATTCCACGCCTTTGAAAATAAACCGTCCAGACGTGTTCTTCGCCAGCTCCGCTGCCTCTTCTTGCCCGATACGCTCTGTTACAACCGTCGCTCCTTGGCCTCTAAGCTGCTGCGCGATTGCCAGCGCCGCTTTGCGCTCCGTCTCATCGTAGCCGATCAGCACGCGCTCAGCCTTCGCTGGCTCGTCTTCATTGCCGAGCACTTCGAGTATCCGCGTCGTCTTCAGCGCAAAGCCTGTTGCTGGCGCCGGGCGGCCGAATTGGGCTAGCAAATTGTCGTATCTTCCGCCGCTCACTACAGGGAATCCAAGATCCGCCGCATAACCTTCAAAAGTCATGCCTGTATAATAGGAGAAATCGCCGATCATCGTCAGATCGATCAGCACATGCTCGCTCAGTCCGTAAGCGTCGAGCACGTCCCACATCTCGCATAAATGCTGGATAGACGCCTGTGCCGTCTCATCTGCGCTTAATTCAAGCGCCTGCTTGCATACCTCTTGGCCGCCACGCAGCCTTAAAATCCCTTCCAGCTCGCGCTTTACAGGCTCCTCCAGCGACAGCTGGCGCAGTTGCTCGCGGTAGCCGACATAATCGCGTCCCAGCAGGCACGCTTTAAGCTGCTCCTGCTCTTCCTTGCGTCCAGACAGCGATTCCTCGAACAGCCCGTTCAGGAAGCCGACATGGCCAATAGCGATCTTGAACCGTTTTACACCAGCCGCCTTCAAGGAAGCGATAGCGAGCGCCACAACCTCCGCATCCGCATCAGCCGAAGCATCGCCAACAAGCTCTACGCCCGTCTGGAAAAATTCAGCCTCACGGCCTGCTTCTTCTTCAATTGCACGGTACACATTCGCATGGTACGACAATCGCAGCGGGAATGGAGACTCCTTCAATAGCGAAGACACTACACGCGCAATAGGTGCTGTCATATCCGATCGCAGTACGAGCGTCGTTCCACGGTTATTAAGCAGCTTGAACAGCTTTTGATCAGAGGTAGAGCTTGCTACCCCTACGGTGTCGTAATATTCCATAGTTGGCGTAATGATTTGCTCATAGCCCCAGCCCTGCATGCAGGCAAGAGCGGCATGCTCGATCCGGCGCAGCTTTGCAACAGCTTCCGGAAGATAATCTTTAACACCTATCGGTTTCTCAAATACTTTTGGTTTGGACATCTATTTTCACCCACAATTTACTTTAGTATGTTAACGCGTTGCCATATTAGCAATCTGCCAAAATAAAGAACCTAGTCGTTATGGTAACATGAAGCTTCTACTCCGTCAAGATTAGAGCTTTCCCGAATGAGGGACGTATCATAACTGCACAAATGCCGATTACCGCAAGGCATGCAACTTTCTTCATTTGCTGCTCGTCTCCTTATTAAAGGAGCCAAGAATAAGGAGGGCACGAACACTTGAAACCTGCTAGAAACAAACTTGCGATTTGGATATCCAGCATCATGATAGGTATGATTTTATTCGGCGCGATCATCGGTGTTATAGCTCTAAATAAGAGCTTGGATATCCTCAATATGTTTAGAAACTTCACTTTGACCATCCATAATGAATCTGATCATGAGCTTGTAAGCGTTCAAGCAGGCATACTTTCCAGCGATGAGAAAGGCAATATTATTGAAACGGATTCCAAACAATTGTACAACGATTCCATCCCCAGCGGGGCCAAGAAGAAAATCACTCCCGATCTAAGCTTAACTGGCGAAGGAGGCATTTATCTTACATATACGGATGTCACTGGCGTTACACGTACAACCTCCGTATGCTCCTATACAGAAACCTTGTCCGGCTCCTCAACGATTACGATTCATAATGAAACTGCCAAGGTAGAGGAGAAGTGCTACTAAGACGAAAAGTGCTTCTCTCAGCATCTCAACGTGAATAAAGCTGATGCTCATTATGGGCACCAGCTTCATTCGTGCAGCATTACCAGATTTAGCTGTGATCCTCTGAGCGGTTCCCATTACCAATTTCCCGAATCGGATTCCCGCCAACGAAGGCATGGGCTGGCACATCCTTGTAAACGACTGAGCCAGCGGCTACAACCGCATGATCGCCAATCGTAACGCCCGGCAAAATCGTCGTATTAGCACCAATCATGACGTTCGCCCCTATTTTCACATCTCCAAGCCGGTATTCTCGAATTAAATATTCATGCGTAAGAATCGTCGTGTTGTATCCGATAATCGTATTATCCCCAACCTCAATCCGTTCCGGAAAAAAAACATCCACCATCACCATTAACGCGAAAGCGGTATGCTGACCGACCTTCATGCCGAGCACACGGCGATAGATCATATTTTTGACCGGCAAAATCGGACAATAACGGGCCAGCTGAATGAATATGAAATTACGAACCGCCTTAAAGCGGCTGACCGTGCGATAGACCTGCCAGAGCGCATTAGGTCCCTCTACCGGATAACGTTCGACATTACGCAATTTATCTCCGCTCCAATCCTGCGAAAGCGTACAGCTCCCGCATATCATCAATGACATACTGGGCACCAGAATCTCTAAGCAGCTGTGATCCCTTCATCGACCAGGCTACACCAACAGGCAAAGCGCCGGCCGCCTCAGCGGATAAAATATCGACCGAGCTGTCGCCCAGCATCAATGTCGTCGCCGGATCTGCACCAAGCGCAGCAATAGCCATGCTGACAGGCTCTGGATGAGGCTTCGGATTTGTGACGTCATCGATGGTCACGATCGTGTCGATATAGTCGCTCAAGCCGACATATTTCAAGCCTCGTTCTGTCGTCAGACGCATTTTCGTCGTTACAATCCCAATCTGGATACCTTGTTCATGCAAATTTCTAATGACCTCTACAACATAGTCGAAAGGCTTAACATACTCATCATGCAGGCGAAGGTTTACTTCGCGATAAGCCGCTACCAGATGCGTAACATCCTCCAGCCCCGAAAACTGCTGCATTTGCATCGTCAAAGGCTGTCCCATGCTTGGAATAATATGCTCTCTGGAGAAATCCGCCGGAACGACATCTTTCAGCGCATCCAGAAACGAGCGGATAATCAGTTCATTCGTATCGATAATGGTACCATCCAAATCAAACAGCATCGTTTTTATGTTGCCTAGCACATCTGTCTCCTCCTAAATCCGCTTTAAAACTTCTCTATAAGCCTTACAAAAAGTCTTACAAAAACATAACGGCTACTGCCTTCAAGAAGGCAATAGCTCGTCTTATCTCCATTTAACTTCCGCCGTTATGCTTTTGGAACATCATCCGTTGCAATAGCCGCATGCTCCACCTTCGTGGAGACAATTGGATCGGAATAATGCTCTTTGGCAGCTCCTGTTTTGCGGCGAACAACGATAAACGCAATGGCGCCAACAATGAGCAGAAGCGCAAGCAGCTGTGAAATTCTCAGATTGCCGTAAGCCGGGTCCAAGTAACCAGGCTGGAACAAAATCGTCATTGGCGACCAAAGAACGTCAACAAGGTTCACGAGCCAATTAGGGCCATGGAAGGCCAGGCTGTCCGTACGCACCATTTCAATGTAGAAGCGGCCGAGGGAATACCAGATGAAATAGCTCGCCAGCAATTCGCCCGCACGCAGGAAGCGTTGACGGCGCAGTACGCAAAGCAGAATGATACCTACAAGGCTCCACAGCGATTCGTACAAAAAGGCCGGGTGATGGAAGACGCCATTCACATTCATTTGATTCACAATAAAATTAGGCAGGTGAAGCGTATCACGCAGGAAGCTTTCCTCTACAGGACCGCCATATGCCTCCTGATTCATAAAGTTGCCCCAACGGCCAATCATTTGACCGGCAAGCAGCCCTGGAACGCACACATCGGCGAGTCTCAAGAAGCTGTAGCCCTTATAACGGAAGTAGAAGAACCCGCATAGAAAGGCACCGATCAGCGCGCCATAAATGGCTATGCCGCCCTCCCAAATTTTAAACACATCGAGCGGGTTCGCCTTATAATCTTCCCATTTGAAGGCAACATAATAAATCCGAGCACAAATCACGGCAGAAGGAACGCCAAGCAGCAGCATATCCATAAAGAAATCCGGCTTAATACCAAAGCGTTTGCCCTCTTGTATCGCCAGCAGCAAGCCTACCAAGGCAGCTGTGCCGAGAATAATGCCGTACCAACGTACAGTTAGGGGACCCAGTGAAAAAGCAATCGGGTCAATTAGCGATGTAAGCATCTTTTATTAGCTCCTTTATATCAATCGTAATCATCCGCATCTTCAGCGATCGTTTCTGTCAGCTTATTAGTAAACTGCAGCGCCGCATTATAGCCCATCCGCTTCAACCTGAAGTTCATAGCCGCCACCTCAATAATAACTGCAAGGTTCCGTCCCGGCCTTACAGGCACGGTTACAAGCGGCACATCGGTATCAATGATACGCGTCTTCTCTTCATCCAGCCCCAGACGGTCATATTGCTTATCCTGCTGCCAATTCTCGAGCTTGATGACTAACGTAATCCGCTTCTGCGTACGTACGGCACCCGCGCCGAACAGCGTCATTACATTAATAATGCCCAAGCCGCGAATCTCCAGCAAATGACGGATCAATTCCGGTGCTGTGCCGTGAAGCTGGCTGTCAGAAGTCTGTCTAATCTCAACCGCATCATCGGCAACGAGGCGATGCCCGCGTTTTACAAGCTCAAGCGCAGTTTCGCTCTTGCCGATACCGCTGCCGCCAGTGATGAGCATGCCCACCCCATATACGTCTACCAGAACACCATGAATGGTTGCGGTAGGCGCAAGCTTTTTCTCCAGAAAATCCGTAATCCGGCTCGTCAAAATCGTAGTCGCCACATGGCTGCCAAGCACAGGAATATTTGTTTTATTCGAATAAGCAATCAGCTCATCCGGCGGTTCTAGTCCACGGGTCAAAATAATACAAGGCGTGTCTGAATGGCACAGACGCTCCATACGCAGCCTGCGCTCCTCTGATGTCAGCGTGCTGAGAAACGTAATTTCCGTTTTCCCTAACAGCTGCACCCGCTCACTCGGAAAATAATCAAAGTACCCTGCCATTTCAAGCCCCGGACGATACAGGTCATCAACCGTAATCGCACGCTTCAGACCTTCCTCACCCGATATGATTTCTAACGAAAAATGCTGCACTAATTCTGATACTTTCACTTTCTTAGGCATAGCATGGCCTCCTTATATCACAACAGCGTATGTAAGCTAATTACCAATGACTTCATCGTATAGGAAAAAAGCGCCGAAAGCAATGTCTTCCCGCTTTCTGGCGCTCAAATTGACGCTCAAATGAATGATAAGATTCACTTATTTATTCCCAGTGGAATAACAAAGAGCTGTTGGACGAATCCAACAGCTCTCTTATGAAATCTATAATGGCTTTAGCAATTAGTTTTCGAAAATGTTAAGCTCGGACTCAGTGTCGAACAGGTGAACTTTGTTCATGTCCAGAGCAAGTTTAACCGTCAGGCCATCACGCAGAGCGGAACGTCCGTCTACACGTGCGATAACTGTGTCTGTGCCAATACCGTTCAGGTACAGGTACATTTCGTGACCCAGGTTCTCTGCAACTTCGATCGAAGCGTTAACGATCGTGTTAGGCGAAGCTTCCAGGAATACTGGCTCTTCATGAAGATCTTCTGGACGAATACCCAAGATTACATCTTTGCCGATGTAGCCTTTGGAACGAAGTGTAGCAGCTTTGCCTTCAGGCACAACTACATCTACGCCAGTCGATTTGAAGCGAACAGTACCGCCTTGATCCGTCAATGCACCTTTAATGAAGTTCATGGAAGGAGCACCGATGAAGCCAGCAACGAAAATATTAACTGGGTGGTTGTAAAGCACTTCTGGAGAAGCTGTTTGTTGAATAAAGCCATCTTTCATAACAACAATGCGATCACCCATCGTCATAGCTTCGATTTGGTCATGCGTTACATAGATTGTTGTTGTTTCAAGACGTTTAGTCAGCTTGGAAATTTCAGCACGCATTTGACCACGAAGCTTCGCATCCAAGTTGGAAAGCGGCTCATCCATCAAGAATACTTGCGGCTCACGAACGATCGCACGACCAAGAGCGACACGTTGACGTTGACCACCGGAAAGAGCTTTCGGTTTACGGTCAAGCAAATGCTCGATATCTAGAATTTTAGCAGCTTCACGAACGCGTTTGTCGATGTCTGCTTTTTTGAATTTACGAAGTTTCAAACCAAAAGCCATGTTTTGGTATACGTTCATATGCGGGTAAAGAGCGTAAGATTGGAATACCATTGCGATATCGCGATCTTTAGGAGCTACGTCATTAACAAGACGCTCGCCGATAAACAATTTACCTTCGGAAATTTCTTCAAGACCTGCAATCATACGAAGAGTTGTCGATTTACCACAACCGGATGGACCTACAAGCACTAGAAATTCTTTGTCCTTGATATCTAAGTTAACGTCAGTTACCGATGCTTTATCAGAACCCGGGTATTTTTTGTAAATGCCTTCTAAACGTACGCCTGCCATGTGAATTTCCCCCTAAAAGAAATTTTCTTATAGGACTATCTTATCCCACATGCAGTCAGATGACTATGCACAAACTTTACAAAAAAACTAATGTCTTTTCGTAACTTTGTACAATAGCAATATAATTTTGACTAAGACGGCATCACGAAACTGTCGTACATCCAGCCCCGTCTCCTGTTTTAGCTTGTCCAAACGGTATAATAACGTATTGCGGTGGATATAAAGCTTCTTCGCGGTTTCGCTTACATTACAGTCCAGTGAGAAGAAGGTTTCGAGTGTAGCGAGCATTTCTGCCTCTACGAAAAGCTCCGTACGTTTTAGCGATTGCTCCAAATACCGGGCCCGCTGGCTCTCCGGTATACTATTCAGCAGGCGCTCCAGCTGCAAATTCCATGGAAAATGAATATTGCTCCCAACATGGAATTTTCGCCCCAAATTAATCGTTTCGCGCAGCGCAGCCGTCGTCTCTACGATACCCTTCGCCGGTCTGATCGGATGGGACACCGCCAGATGGCATTCGCCAATCCACTCGCTGGCAAGCATCTCATGCAGCCCCAGACAGATAGAAGCCAGATTATCCTCCACCGACTCTTCATCATCGTCATCAAACAGCTCTGAATCCGCTTCCTTAAGCAGCGATACCGGACCCCAGATAAGCCATTCCTGCTCTCGAAGCGGTATTAATAAAATTTCCTCAGCGAGAAAGGAACGCAGCAGCTTCTCCAGCTCCACGTACGCCGCTTGCTTTGTATTTGAATATTCCGTTACTAATAAAAAAGGAATCATATCCGCGAACAGCTTGCCACCCGCGGTTAAGTGATCCGGCATCGATTGCCCCGGCTCGCCTGTTTCGAACTGCTCCTGAATCCACTCGCCGATGCTGCGAGCTGTTTTCTCGCTTTCTGTCAGCTTGCCAGCCGCTTTATCTTGTGCTGGCCTCGTTTCATTCCAGCGCAGCATTAGGCTCAATAAATCCAGCGTACTCGCCTCAAAGCGGCTGCCCTCTATTTCCAAAACCTCTATTTCATGCTCCTCTACTCTGACGGCCACCCACATTTTATCCTCGCGTTGGACGCGTTGTCCTTCCAAAGCTAAGCTGCGCCCATGCTCCTCCGCCTGCAGATAGTGATTTTTCTCTGCTATATCATTCCATTCGGACAATTGCATTTTTACTAGACGAACTGGACAGTCCAAAATGCGCTCCAGCGGTTTCAACCATTCTGTCGTGCTCATTTTCTGCTATCTCCTATCGCAAGCCTCACGAATGAACGCTTTTTCTCGTCATTGTAACATATTGGTGGAGGGAATTCAGCCCATGACCAGCAAAAGGATGATCGACAGCATGGAGAACAACGCCGCGATTAAATATAGAAAAGATACGGTTTGCACCTGGTTCAATCCCCATTTCATCAGCGCATGATGCGTATGCAGCTTGTCCGCATGGTGCAGTCCTTTGCCACGAGCGAGCCGCCGCAGCATGACGATGGAAGTATCCATAATAGGCAAACCCAGCGCCAGTAACGGAACAAGCACTGTAATGAAGGTTGCTTTCTTAAAAGCCCCGTCTACTGCTACAACGGCGAGCGTATATCCGAGGAATGTAGCTCCCGCATCTCCCATAAAAATCCTTGCCGGATAAAAATTAAACAGCAGAAAGCCCAGGCATGCCCCGCCTACAATGGCCGCTAAAATCGCCGTTTCAGCTTGTCCTTTGACCAAGGCAGTAATAAACAGCGTTATCGCCGATAACACGCATACGCCCGACGCCAGCCCATCAACCCCATCCATGAAATTAATCATGTTGATAAGAGCGAATATCCAGATCGACGTCCCAAGCCAAGCTACCCAATGCGGGAGAAAAAAGAACAACCCAGAAGCAGGGTTCGTCACCCCTGCGATTTGAATATGGAACCACAAAGGCAGCGTGGACACCGCGCCATAAACAAGTACTCTGGGCCAGACAGGAAAATCCCTTCCCTCCGCTTTAGCTTTATCATCTAATAAACCGATGGTGACAAGCACCGCGCCCCCAGCCGCAATCGTCCAGCTTAATGACGTCATCCCCTGAAAAGCAATAATCGTAACCGTACACGCCACATAAATCGCTATGCCACCGAGCAAGGGAATCGGCTGCCGATGAATTTTTCGCGCATTCGGCCGATCCATAATACCATATTGCAAGGCGAGCCTTTTCACAATGGGAACCATTACGCTTACAATCGCCAAACTTATAAAAGCCGCCAACCCATATATCATCTTAGACGGACCCCTTTGCATCGCTAATCAGCTTGTTTCCGCCTATTGTTCCCTAATGAGCAAAAAATCATGAACCGTTTTCGTAAATGTCATTGACGCCGAAAAGATTAGAATGCTAAGATTAAACAAAGTTGTCTTATCGGAATAAATATGTATACAACAGAGGAGCGATTTTCATGTCAACGATTGTCATCATTTCGGGCAGCCCGAATCCTGGTTCCCGCCTAACCGGCATTACCCAATATATCGAACAGCAGCTCAATAGCCAAAATGTAACGGTCAGCCATATTACAGTCGCTTCGCTGCCAGCGGAAGATCTGATTAACGCCCGTTTCGACAGCCCTGCCATTAAAGAAGCAACGGCCTTAGTAGAAGGTGCTAGCGCCGTCATTATCGCAAGTCCAGTCTATAAAGCCTCATTTACTGGTGTTCTTAAAACCTTCCTCGATCTATTGCCGCAAAAGGGCTTGGAAGGGAAAATCATTACACCATTTTTTATCGGTGGTTCACTTGCCCATCTGCTATCCATTGATTACTCCCTGAAGCCTGTGCTTGCATCCATGGGTGCCAAGCATTTTGCCAGCGGTGTCTATGCGGTAGATTCTCAAATCGCTCGTGTACAATTGGATGATGGAGCAGCCGGGTTTGAGCTAAATGACGAATTAAAGCTCCGTCTCGACGCTTCCCTAATTGAAATACAGGCCGAATTAAAGCTTCGCTCCTAATAAAATACATGCAAAAAAGGCTAGGTCATGGTGAATACACCAATACCTAGCCTTTTATTTTCATATAAACAAAAAAAATTCACAGATTATTTTCTGTAAATTAGCTTTTAAAAAAATGGTGAGTCATGTAGGATTCGAACCTACGACACCCTGATTAAAAGTCAGGTGCTCTACCAGCTGAGCTAATGACTCTCGATGTGAAAGAAATGGTGGAGGGCGATGGATTCGAACCACCGAACCCGAAGGAACAGATTTACAGTCTGCCGCGTTTAGCCACTTCGCTAGCCCTCCATAAAAATGGTGGCTCGGGACGGAATCGAACCGCCGACACGAGGATTTTCAGTCCTCTGCTCTACCGACTGAGCTACCGAGCCGTATAACGAAAAGAAAATGGCGGAGCTGACGAGATTCGAACTCGCGGTCTCCTGCGTGACAGGCAGGCATGTTAGGCCTCTACACCACAGCTCCATAAATTATTGCTTAAAAATTGGTTGCGGGGGCAGGATTTGAACCTGCGGCCTTCGGGTTATGAGCCCGACGAGCTACCGGGCTGCTCCACCCCGCGTCATTGTAAAACATATATGGTGGAGGCTGAGGGGATCGAACCCCCGACCCTCTGCTTGTAAGGCAGATGCTCTCCCAGCTGAGCTAAGCCTCCGAAAATATGGTAGCGGCGAAGGGGATCGAACCCCCGACCTCACGGGTATGAACCGTACGCTCTAGCCAGCTGAGCTACACCGCCACATTTTCCCGATAACTTACATTGCAGACCTCGGGATGTACTGCAATATCAACGTGAATTGCACGCTGAAAACTGGATGCGAAAGACAAAGTCTGAAACTTTAGCGTGTTATTAGGATAAGCCCTCGACCGATTAGTATTCGTCAGCTGCACGCATTGCTGCGCTTCCACCCCGAA